>DATGIG010000001.1:0-3214 GCA_035295825.1 Chthonomonadaceae bacterium
CACGCTGCCACTGCCGTTGACCCGCTTCTTCGGACGCAGGCAGGAGTTGGAGCGCCTATTGGAGCTGCTGCAGGCGCCGGATGTCCGCCTGGTAACGGTGCTGGGACCAGGGGGAGCCGGCAAGACACGGCTGAGCATTGAGGTGGCGCATCGGCTGGCCCCGCTGCTGCCGGAGCGGATAGGGTTCGTCTCTCTGGCCGAACTCCCCCATGCCAACCTCCTGCCTTCCGCACTGTTACGCGCATTGCGGCTGCCCGCGAATGCACAGACCGATCCGCTGGACCAGGTGGCGTCCGCGCTGGGAGGGCAGCCCTACCTGCTCCTCCTCGATAACTTCGAGCATCTGCTGGGCGAGGAGGGGGAAGCGAAGTATGAGGCTCCCAGACGCACCGGAGCGGTTCCGGTGCGAATGCTGCTGGAGCGGATACCCAGCCTGCGCTGTCTGGTCACCTCCCGGCAGGCACTACGCCTGGAAGGCGAGCAGACGTTTGTGCTGCCTCCGCTGGCGTTGCCTGCCCTCGATACGTCTGCCTCCCCGGAGACCCTGATCGCTAATGAGAGTGTGGCGCTGTATCTGGATCGGGCGCGTCTGGCCCGGCCCGATTTTGCTCTGAATGCCTCCAATGCCGAGGCGATCCGCGCTCTGTGCCGGAAACTGGAGGGGATGCCTCTGGCGCTGGAGATGGCGGCGGCGTGGGCCAAGGCGCTGCCGGTAGGGAAGGTGTTGGAGCGCCTGGAGCGGCAGTTGGATCTGCTGGTAAGCCGTCGGAGCGATCTGCCCGCGCGCCATCAGAGTTTGCGCGCGACCATCGAGTGGAGCTTCGACCTGCTCTCCCCGGAGTTACGCGAGGCGTTTGCCTGCATATCGGTCTTTCGCGGCGGCTGGAGCCTGGAAGCGGCGGAGGCGGTGATTGGCGACGAGGCGTTGGGCTTGCTGGCCGAGTTGCAGGAGCGGTCGCTGATCGTGATGGAGGAGCGTGGGGAGGAAGTGCGTTACCGGATGCTGGAGACCCTGCGGCAGTTCGGGCAGGAGAAGCTGGAGGAGCGCGGGCAGGCGAGGGCGCTATGGCAGCGTCATGCCGCCTACTTTACGCAGTGGGCCGAAGGGGTCGGCAAGCGTATGGATCGGGCGGATCAACGGCACTGGCTAGATCAGGTGGAGGTCGAGTATGACAACCTGCTCCAGGTACTGGCATGGTGCGAGGAGGAGCCGGGGCAGGCGGAAACCGGACTGTTGTTGTGTTCCTCTGCGTTAGGGAAATACTGGAACATGCGTGGACATCTGACGGAGGGACGCTTCTGGTACCATCGGATGCTGAACGCTGCGGGACCCACGGCGCGAACGAAGGCGCGCGCCACTGTGCTGGTGAATGGAGGCATCATGGCCTTCACTCAGGGCGACTACGCTTCGGCGCGGACCGGCGGGGAGCAGGGACTGGAGATCTTTCGAGAGATCGGGGATCGGAGTGGAATGGGCGGAGCATTCCTGTTGTTGGGACGTGTGTATCATGCATTGGGCGATATCGCGATGGCTCGGACGCGATATGAAGAGGCGCTGGCCCTCCAGCGCGAGGCCGGGAAGCCGCTCGGCCTCGCAAGGGCTCTCAACGCGCTCGGGTTTCTGTTGAGGGAAGAGGGCGACTTCGCTGCCGCGCGCGCTTACTTGGAAGAGGGGCTGGCGCTCTGCAGCAAGCTAGAAGCCGGGCACGATATGGCGAGTATCTTGAATAACCTGTTTATCCTGGCCTGGACACAGGGGGACTACACGCTGGCTCGACGCCGCCTGGAAGAGGCGCTCGCCATCAGCCGGGAAGTTGGCCACCGCCCTGGGGAAGCAACATTCCTCAACAATCTCGGCGAGGTAGCCAGCTTTCTGGGCGATTATGCTGCCGCACAGGACTATCTGGAGCAGAGCCTGAACCTGCACCGTGAAACCGGCAACCGACAGGAGTGTGCATCGGCGCTGAACAATCTGGGCAAGTTGGCCCGTACGCGCGGCGATTACGCACAGGCGCGCACCTATTACGAAGAGGCGCTCATCCTCAGTCAGGAGGCCGGCTATCGGGAAGTCGAAGCAAATACCTTCCGAAACCTTGGCACTCTGGCCCGCGTTGAGGGGGATTACCCGTCAGCAAAGGCGTGGTATGCCCGGTGCCTCACCATCCAGCGTGAACTCAACAATCCCGTCGCTCTGGTCAGGGTGTTGGAGTACCTTGTCTCCATGGCTGCTGCTCAGGCGGACCCATCCAGGCTGGGAACCGGTGAGGAACACACGCCTTCCGCCAATGACCTCTTGCGGTGCGCTGCGCGCCTCGGGGGTGCGGCGGAAGCGATACGAGAGCAGTTCGGGGCGCCTCTGGAACCGACGAGACGGAAGGAACTGGAACAGGAGATCGTCGCAGCCCGAGAGCAGTTGGGAGAAGCGAAGTGGGCGGAAACCTGGGCGGAGGGACGCCAGATGACCAGGCAGCAGGCGCTCGATTACGCCCTGAGCGCGATGGAGGGCGACCCCGTTTGATTCCCGGAGTTCATTCTTTATGCGGCATGGCATCTGCCAACCGGCTGTAAGCGGAACCGTCGTGGCTGATGCGGGAGAGAATCACCTGGCCATATCCGCCTCGTCTTTCCATTTGACGTGCATATGGATGATCTTGTGCGGAACGTCTATTGATTGAATGGTTCCATCCAACCACACCGGATTTGCCATTGTGCCTAAACTCGGACTGTCCGTGTATGCAGGCTCAAACTCCACATCGGCGAACTCATGCGCATTCTCCAGGCTCATGGGGTAATGGGCAAACAGTTTATGGTCGGGATTCATTACACCCCAATACATACGCAAAACCACCGTTTTGCCTTTCCAACGCTCTGCCCACTTCTCGGAATCATTCGGCTTCGCATGCGCCAGTCGCTGGAGCAACCGCTTTCCTTCGATGAGCGGCAGCCGGGGATCATGGCCTGTCAATGCCAGAACCCACCAGCGATCATAGGGTGGATACCAGCTTTGCCCGGCCATGTCGAGAAGGTGGAAAATCTTCGAATCCCCATTCATACTCGTCAGGTAGAAAACAGGCACGTTCGTGTTGTCCCGTGTATTCGGATCGGCCCCTTGGCGCAATAAGGCGGCTACTTGCTCTACTTCTCCCTCCTCAACGGCAGCCAGAAGGTTCGCATTGAGTTGCTGCTGCCGAGCGGTTGGCTTGTCTGATGCATT
>DATGIG010000002.1:0-4308 GCA_035295825.1 Chthonomonadaceae bacterium
AAGCGACCTGAAGCCGGTGTGGTGCCCTGGCTGCGGGGATTTCGGGGTTCTGAGCGCGCTCACCAAGGCGATGAGCCAGTGCAACCTGGACCCGGCCTGCACGGTGATCGTATCGGGCATCGGCTGCTCGTCGCGCCTGCCGGGCTTCGTGGCGACCTACGGCTTCCACAGCGTGCATGGCCGCGTCCTGCCGGTGGCGACCGGGATCAAGGCGGCCCGCCCGGATTTGAACGTCATCGCAGTCGGCGGGGATGGCGACGCCTACGCCATCGGGGGCGGCCATCTGCCGCACTGCGCCCGCCGCAACCCGAACATCACCTACCTGGTGATGAACAACAACGTCTACGGGCTGACCAAGGGCCAGGTGTCCCCCACTTCGATGTTGCAGCACGCCACGGAGTCGCCCCGCATCGATCCCAAGCGCTGGCGCACCACGCCCTACGGCACCATCGAGAACACGCTCGATCCGATCGCGCAAGCCATCGCCTGGGACCTCTCGTTTGTGGCACGGGCCTTCTCCTATAAGCCCAACCAGCTCACGGACCTGATCGCCCAGGCGATCCGGCACAAGGGGTTTTCTCTGGTGGATATCTTCTCGCCCTGCCCGACCAACAACCTGGACCAGACCGAGGAGTACTACAAAGACCACACCTTCGACGTGCCGGCGGACCACGATCCTGAGGACCCGATCCGGGCGTTCGCGCTAGCGCTGCATGGCGACAACTTCCCCATCGGCGTGATTTATAAGCACGAAGGCAAGCCGATGCTGGCAGATGAGCTGCAGGCGATCCGGCATCACTTCTCCGGCGAAGCATCCGCCTCTCTGCCCGGCCTGTTTGCTAAGTTTCAGTCATAGACCTCACCCCCTGTCCCCCTCTCCTTCGTAAGGAGAGGGGGAATTGGGGCTGGGCCGTTTAAGCCGGGCCTCACAATCCGCCATTCTGTGGATGTTTTTCGCCTGTACTTTAACTACAATACGATCAAGATGCAAGCGCGAGTCTTGAAAATTCGAAGAGGGGTGAGCAGCCTTCTCGCCCTGGCGCTTCTCCTCATGGCGACATCGGCGAACGCCAAACGCACCTGCCAGGACGGCAGACCATGCCCTCCATGCTGCGCAATGCTGCAGGCGCGCGCAGCCGAGCCGGCCATCGAGGCGGCGCTATGCTCCCATTGCCACCAGGCAATGCCTGGCGCGAAGGCGAACAGAAGCCGCGTGGGAAATGGCTCCCGGTGCATCATCCGCAATGCAAAGCCGCCTGCCGCGTGCCTTCAGGCAAGGCAAAGATTTTCATACCCTGCGTTCGTAATACTGCCCATGGTGCTGCGCATCTCTCTTGCGGCGCTCAGGGCAGACACCCATTTCGAAACCCCTACACGGCCCTTTCGCCATCCTCCAGCTCCATCAGGTGGACGTGCTCCTCCTCTTCTCCCTTGATGTTCCCACGCTACCCCTATCCGTCTGGCGTGCCCATTTAATGTTCTCGCTCTCCGCGAATATGCTCGTCGGTTCGCAACCGATCTCGTAGGTTCGTGGGATGATCCTGACTCCTGAAACACGCCAGTTTCCAGGCGCATCTCGCTCACGGAGAGGGCGCGGCATCGGAAGCTGATGCCATCCATCAAGGAGTACAAACATGCCATTAAAACGGTTTCTAAGCGGGCAGGTGATCGGTGGCCTTCTGACACTGGTCGTGGTGTTTGTCGTCGTGCGGCACATGGTGGTCACTTACCGGCGTCCCGGAGCGATGACCGTCATGGAAGCCCAGGCGATGGATATGAGCCAATCGGGGACGCCGCTCGGCGCGGCTCCGGTGGCGGCGGAGCCGGTAAAAGCGCGCCGCTTTGCGCCGACGGTGACCTACACCGGCTCCGTAGTCGCCTTCAACGATACCGAAGTGTATCCGCGTGTTACCGGTGTTCTGACGGCTCTCTATGTCTATCCGGGCCAGAAAGTGCGCGCGGGGCAGTTGATCGCTCAACTGGATAGCGCGGAGCTCGCCTCGCGGCTGAACGAGGCTGCTGCCGCCTCCCAGGCCGCCCAACACGAATTGAATATGTCCGGCGAGGAGCGGCGACTGGCGCTGGCGCAGGAGAGGGCTGCGGAGGCAAAGGCGCAGGGACTCCGCAGCGCCCTCCGGGATGCTCAGAGTCAGGTGGTAAGCGCCCAGGTGATGCGGGAGGAAGCCCAGCGCGAGCAGGAAGCCGTCGAAGCATCCCTGGCGGACGCCGAAGCCAATGTGACTGCGATGCAGGCGGATGCCGATTACTGGCGCAATGAGATCACCCGCGAAGAGAAGCTGCTCGGGCAAGGCGTCGTCTCCCGCGAAGAGTACGAGCGAGAGCAGTCCCAGGCGAAGACAGCCCAGGCCAGACTCACGCAGGCCCAGGCCTCCAAACGCGAGAAGAAGGCGACGGTGGCCGCCGCACAATCGAAGGTGCGTCAGGCGGAGGCCGCCATCGCGGGAGCGAAGGCAAGAGCTGACCAGGCGCGGGCCGATGTGCAGGGCGCGCAGGCCGATGTGACTGCCGCCGAAACGACCATCGCCCTCAATCAGCATCACGTAGCCCACCGCAACGCGATGGCCGCGCAAGCAGCAGCCCAGGAGCAGACGGCCCGCATCGTCCACAGTTATACGCAAATTCGCGCCGCACAGGACGGTGTCGTGACCGAGCGCCTGGCAAGCCCCGGCACCCTCGTCCAGCCGGGCATGGCGCTCCTGCGCATTCAGAGCACAGAGCCCATCCGTCTGCAGGCCAACGTCGCCGAAACCGACCTCAACGGCATGCACGTTGGCACGCCGGTCACCGTCACCACCCCGCGTGACCCCTCCCTGCGGCTCCAGACGCGCCTGACGTCGGTCTTCAACGCGGCCAATGCCCAGACCCGAACGGTGACGGTCGAGGCGCTCACCCCCAATCCGGGCAGCAGGCTTGTGCCGGGCCAGTACATTGTCATGGAGATCGCGACCGCCCCCCCGCGAGAAGCTCTGACGGTTCCGACTTCCGCGATTCGGCATGATGAAAACCAAAAACCCTATGTCTGGACGGTCGTCGCTGCGGCCACCGCGGGCAAGCCGGTCTACACCTGCGTGATGCATCCGGATGTGCGCTCGGATAAGCCGGGCAAATGTCCCAGATGCGGAATGAATCTGGTTCTGGCAAAGCGGGGTGGCAAGCAGATGGCGCACCGGGTCTTCGTGAGCCTGGGCGTCTCCGATGGCGAGCACACGGGGATAGAGAGTGGACTGGATACAGACGATCTGGTGATCTACCACGGGTACGAGTATCTGAACGAGGGCGACCCGGTGGTACCGACCGAGTGGGGGATCAGCGGCCCGAAGGCGCTCCCAGAGCCCTCCAGCGAAGCGCCCTCCATGCCTGGCATGACTCGCCCGCAGTCCCCGCGAAGCGACTCGTCAGCAACGGCTAATATGGATTCTATGCCGGAGATGGGGAGGTGAGGGGCGATGGCAGCCACACAGACACCGAAACCACACTCCCTGCAAACAGCCAGCCGCAACGGGGCAGAGAAAGGGGATGCGCCGAGAGGCGGGTTTAACATCTCCCGCTGGTCTATCGAGCATCCCTACGTCATTATCGCCTTCTATACGGCGATGACGCTCCTGGCCGCGCTCGCCATCGGGTTCTCCATGCCGCGCCGTTTCATGCCCTACGTTCCATCGCCTATGATCGGCGTGGTCACCATGATGCCCGGCCTTTCTGCCGAGGAGATGGAGACTTACATCTCAAAGCCGGTCGAGGAGCGAATGCTCAACATCCCGAACATGCGCTACCTACGCTCCACCTCCCAGGACGGATTCAGCATCGTCACCCTGGAATTCCCGTATGGAACAGACATGGACAAGGCGCTGGTCAACGTCCAGGCTCTTCTGAATGTCATTCAGGCCGATCTCCCTTCGACCGGAGCGAACCTCAAGCCCTCCTGGGCGCTCAAGATTGACCCGCTAAACCTGCCGGTGCTCTCGCTCTCCCTCACCGGAGACTCCCGGTGGGATAAGAAGCGGCTCCGGGAACTGGCGGACAACGAGATTTCCAACCGGCTGAAAGCGGCCAGTCCGCTGATCTACACTGTTCAGCCTTTCGGCGGGTTTCGCCGCCAGATGCAGGTTCTGGTAGATCGGAAGAAACTGGCCGCCTACAGCATCTCCATCCTCCAGGTGCGCGCCGCCCTCGATGCCAACAACGTCGCCAGGCCAGGAGGCACTCTGACGAGTGGCGATAACGAGGCAATCGTCCGCGTGAGCACGCTCGGTCGCGACACCTCCATCATCGAAAACTATCCCATCA
>DATGIG010000003.1:0-6605 GCA_035295825.1 Chthonomonadaceae bacterium
CCGGAGACCGTGGTTCCGAACACCACATCCCGCTCGCCGCTGTAACGGCTCAGCAGCAGCGCCCAGGCGCCCTGCAGGATCGTATTCATGGTGATGCGCCCGCGCCGGGCCAGCGCCTGGAGCGCCTCGGTCGCCTGTTCGCTCAGTTCGGCCTCCGCATACGCATAAGCGGGAGGTTCATCCGTGCGGACCACATGGTCCGAGAGCCGTCCGAGGGGCGTGGGGCGCTGCCACCCATCCAGCGCATGGCTCCAGTACTCCTCCGCCCTGGCCGCATCCTGCTTTTTGAGCCAGGCAACGTAATCGCGGTAGGGGACGGTGGGCGCAATCCTCGGCGTGGTCCCCATGCGGAAGGCGAGATAGTACTCTGCCAGATCCGCATTGATGAGCGGAATGCTCCAGCCGTCCACCAGGATGTGGTGAAAGGTCTGGACGAACACATATGTGTCTTCCCCGGTGTGGAGCAGCGTAAAGCGCGCCAGCGGGGGACGGTTCAGCTCGAAGCCGCAGCGGCGATCCGCCAACAGAAACGCTTCGAGCCGCTCCTGCTGCGCGTCCGACGCAAGCTGCTGCCAGTCTTCCTGCGCAATCTGCGTCGGCGCGCTCCGCAAAACGACCTGGAGCGGCTCCTCCTGCCCCTTCCAGACAAACGCCGTGCGCAACATCGGATGGCGCTCCACCACGCGCTGCCAGGCGCGCTCCAGAGCCGTTACATCCACAGAACCCGGCAGCGTATGCACCAACTGCTCGATGTGCATGCCCGATCCGGACATAGCACGCGATTCCAGGAAGACGCCCTGCTGCTGTGGCGCTAGCGGGTAGATTGCCTCGATCTGTTTTGCATCCATACCTTAAAGATCCAACTCCGCCAGGATCTGGTCCAGGCTCTCCTGACTCAACTCCATTTCAGGAAAATCGTGATCTACATAACCCTGGGTCATGGGAGCGGCGTCTGCCTCCGCCAGTCGCTTCAGTGCGTCCAGCATGGCGTGCGCCAATTGTTCGATAGTAGCCTGACAATGGAGATTCTCGGAGAAACTCCAATGCATGTGTAGTCTGCCGCCGAGGATGAAACAGTCTAAATCGAGCAGGCGCGCCCTGGATTGTCTCGGGCTGCAGGATAGAGAGAAGGAGGCGCCTCTGGGCGCAAAAAGTGAACCCTTATCGGGACCCTGTTCGAGCTGGCCGAGATAGTTGAAGCCGATTTCCGGCTCCGGAACGGCTGCCATCTGCGCCATCAAGGCCTCATCCTCCGAAAGGTAGCGGAGCATGCCGTACCCGACGCCCCGGTTCGGTATGGCGCGCAACTGGTCGCGCACCGAGCCGAGTTGCTGCTCCGGAGAAGCCGAAGAAGGCAGGCTCAGGCATACAGGGAAGAGCGACGTGAACCAGCCGACGGTACGCGAGAGATCCACATCCTCGAACAGCGCTTCCCGTCCATGCCCCTCCAGATGCAGGGCGAGGGTATCGCCGCCGATCCAGGACGTTAAGGTTTGCGCCAGGGCGGTAATCAACGCTTCTTCCAGCCGCACCGAATGGGAGGCGGGGATGCGCCGGAGTAGGACCTCGGTGGTCTCTTCATCCAGGCTTACCGACACGTTCCGCAGAGAGGCTATCGTGTTGGGACCCTGCGCAAAATCGAGCGGCATACGAGGCGAGGACGCCAGGGACAGCCACAGATCCCTCTCTTCCGATAGCGCCGCCGACCGGGCGCGCTGCGCCAACCGCTCCGCCCAGAAGGGGAAGGAGGTAGTCTTCTCGGGGAGCGCGATGGACTGGCCCGCCAGAGCCTGGCGGTATCCCTGTTCGAGATCCTCCCGCAAGATACGCCAGGAGACGCCATCAATACAGAGATGGTGTATCAGGATCGCGACGACGGAGGGCCTGTCGGGACCCAGGTCGAAGAGGGCGACCCGCATCAGCGGCCCGGCCGTCAGGTCGAGCGAGGTGTGTAGGCGAGCGACCTCGGCGTCTATCCGGCGCTCCTGCTCCGCCTCCGACAGCTCCGAGAAGTCCAGGCGGGAGAAGACGGGATGCGCTTCCTCGGGAGCGATGCTCAGGTCCCAGCCGTTCGCCGTCTGCAGGCAGCGTAGGCGCAGCATATCGTGATGGTTTATCAGGGCGGCGGTCACCCGTTCCAGGATGGCGGCATCCACCGGCTCACGCGCCTCCAACAGGGCAAACTGGTTGAAGTGGCCGGCATCCGGTAGATGACGCTCAAAGAACCAGCGCAAGATCGGCGTGCTTGGTACGGGGCCGCTGACCGTCGCCTGATCCGCGATCACGGCGCTCTCGGTCGCCGCCTCCGCCAGTTCCGCGATACACTGATGCTGGAAGATATGCGTGGGTCGAAGAGGGATGCCGACCTGGCGGGCTCTGCTGATGATCTGCAGGCTGAGGATCGAATCGCCTCCCAATTCAAAGAAGTTGTCGAAGATGCCGACCCTCTCAACACGCAGCACCTCCGCCCATACCTGCGCCAGCTTCGCCTCTCTTGGAGTGCGCGGCGCGACGTACTCTCCGCCGAGGTCTTGCTGCACACTATCCGGCCTGGGCAGCGCCTTTCGGTCGACCTTCCCGTTGGATGTGAGCGGAAACGCCTCCAGCCACACCCAGCCTGAAGGAACCATGTACTCCGGCAACTCCTCCTTCAAAAATGCGCGTAATTCCGATAGTTCTGCCGTGCCTGCTTCGCTTGCAACCAGGTACGCCACAAGCCGCTTGTGTCCCGGTTCATCCTCTCGTGCCAACACCAGCGCCTCACGCACACTCTCATGCTCCCGCAACCGGCTCTCGATCTCTCCCAACTCGATCCGAAAACCTCGGATCTTCACCTGATGATCCGATCTGCCCAGATACTCCAGCGTCCCATCCATATGCCAACAACCCACATCCCCCGTCTTGTACAAGCGAGAACCTGCCTCGGTGCTAAAGGGATTGTCAATAAAGCGCTCCTGGGTCAGTTCGGGACGCTTCAGGTAGCCGCGTGCCAGCCCCGCTCCCCCCACATACAGCTCCCCACGCACCCCCACAGGAACCGGCTGCAACGCGCCATCCAACACATACAGCGTCAAGTCCGGCAGCGACCGACCGATCAGACTCCCCAATCCCGCTTCCACATCCGACTTCAGGATCCGACGATACGTCACATGCACCGTCGTCTCCGTGATCCCATACATGTTGATGAGTTGAGGACACTCCTCCCCATGACGCTCCAACCAACCCGACAACTGCCCCAACTCCAATGCCTCTCCACCGAAGATCACATAGCGCAAATCATGCGAACCCGAAGAAGCCGACTTCTCCTCTGCGCGCATCAAGGCGTAGAAAGCCGAGGGCGTCTGGTTGAGGACTGTCACCCCTTCGCGCACCACCAACTCCCAGAACTCCTCGGGAGAGCGGCTGAGCAGGTAGGGCACGACTATGAGGCGTCCGCCGTACACCAGCGCTCCGAAGATCTCCCAGACCGAGAAGTCGAAGGCATGCGAGTGGAACAGCGTCCAGACATCGAAGACATCAAAGTGGAACCAATGCTGGGTCGCTTGAAGCAGCCGCACGACGTTGTAGTGAGGAATGAGCACTCCCTTGGGATGGCCGGTGGATCCGGAGGTGTAGATGACATAAGCCAGGTTGTCGGGTGTGACGGATGTCTCTGGGTCCTCAGTGGGATAGGAAGCGAGGATCTCCGCCTCGGTATCCAGGCAGAAGGAGGGGACTGGCAGTTCGGTCAGGTTTTGTTGGAGGGAGCGCTGGATGAGCAGGAGAGCGGCCTGGCTATCTTCTAGCATATAGGCGATACGCTCCTGGGGATAGCTGGGATCGAGTGGGAGGTAGGCGGCTCCGGCTTTGAGGATGCCGAGGATGCCGACGACCATCTCGAGGGAGCGTTCGACATAGAGGCCGACGAGCCTATCGGGTCCGACGCCCTGATCGATGAGGTAGTGGGCGAGTTGGTTGGCGCGGGCATTGAGTTGTTGGTAGGTGAGGTGTTGATCCTCGAAGGTAACGGCGATGGCCTCGGGAGTTTGTGCGACCTGATGTTGAATGAGTTGATGCAGGCAGAGTTCGGGTTGGAAGTATATTTGTGGGGTATTGTACTCAACCAGCAGTTGATGCCTCTCGGTTTCCGAGAGCAAGTTCAGTCGGGAAACAGGCAGTTGTGGTTCGGTAACGATGCTCTGCAGCAGGTTCTGGAAGTGGGCGAGCATGCGCTCCATGCGATCCGTTTGGAAGAGATCGGTGGAGTATTCGAGGGTCAGGTTCAGTCCCGAGGCGCTCTCCGTTGCGATCAGGCTCAGGTCGAACTTCGCAGCCACGCTCTCTATCTCCATCTCCTCGATCTGGAGCGCGCCCGGCGCGTGGTTACGGTTCGGCATGTTCTGCAGGGCGAACATCGCCTGGAAAATGGGCGAGTAGCTGAGGGTGCGCGTGGGCGAAAGCTCCTCTACCAGCTTCTCAAAAGGTAGGTCCTGGTGGGCATAAGCCGATAAGGCAACTCTGCGCACGCGGTCCAGGAGATCGCGGAAGCTCGGATCGCCGGATAGGTCTCCGCGGAGAGCCAGGGTGTTGACAAAGAAGCCGATGAGTCCCTCTACCTCCGCGCGCGTCCGGTTGGCGATGGGGGTCCCGACGACAATGTCCTCCTGGCCGCTATACCGCGCCAGCAGGACATAAAAGGCGGACAGTAGGGTCATAAAGAGCGTGCTGCCCTCCCGCTGCGCCAGCGCTTTGATTTGTTGCGTCAACTGCGCAGAGAGTTTCCTGTGTTGGGAGGCTCCCTGGAAGGTCTGTACCGGCGGGCGAGGATGGTCTGTCGGGAGTTCCAGCAGGGCGGGCGCACCGGAGAGATGCTCTTTCCAATAAGAGAGTTGCCGCTCCAGCGCTTCACCACGAAGCCACTCCCGCTGCCAGACTGCATAATCGGCATACTGGATTGGCAGCGCAGGCAGGGGCGACGGAGCGTCCATAGAAAACGCGTTATAGAGCGCCGTTAGCTCCTGTAGGAACACACCTTGCGACCAGCCGTCGGTGATGATATGGTGCATCACCACAACCAGACGGTGCTCTTCGGCATCCATACGCACCAGCAAACATCGGATGAGCGGACCATCGGCCAGCGAGAAGGGAACCCTTGCTTCCTCGGTGATGCGCCGGTCCGCTTCTGGACCACGTATCGCAGGCGGCAGTTTGCTAAGATCGAAGACGGATAGGCGCAGTTCTGCCTGGGCCGCGATCCGCTGGATCGGATCTCCTTCCAGGCGCGGAAATAGGGTGCGCAGGACTTCGTGGCGTGCAACAATGGTCTCCAGGACGCGTCGAAGCGTCTCTACATGGAGCGCTCCCCGAAGCCGAAGCACCAACGGAACAAGGTAGGTGGTCCGTGCGGATTCCAGTTGGTCGATGAACCACAGTCTCTGCTGCGCGAACGAGAGCGGCAAGGCGCGATCCCGCGTAACCGGAACGAGTGGCGTGCGCGCATGGTCCGATTGGGTCGGGTTCGCGGCCTCGATGGCCTCCACAAGACCGGCAATGGTAGGACGTTCAAACAGTGTCCGCATCGGTATGTCGATGTGAAGGTCGCTGAGGATGCGGGCGACGACACGTGTCGCCAGCAGCGAGTGTCCTCCCAGATCGAAGAAGTTATCATGGATGCCGATGGGCTGTACCTTCAACAGCTCTGCCCACAGTCCCACCAACAACTCCTCGGTCGGAGTGCGCGGTGCGACATAATTCGCTTCCGGATGCTGCATCTCCGGGGCAGGGAGCGCCTTTCTGTCGATCTTGCCATTGGGTGTGAGCGGCAACGCCTCCAGAAACACAAACGCCGAGGGGATCATGTACTCCGGAAGCGTCACCCCCAGATGCCCACGCAACTCCCCAACCCCCAACCCTCCCTCACGCAACACCACATACGCCACCAACCGCTTCTGATCTGGATCATCCTCACGAGCCAGCACAACCGCCTCGGCAACTCGCTCATGTTCTCGTAAACGCCGCTCGATTTCGCCCAACTCGATCCGGAAACCTCGGATCTTCACCTGGTGATCCATCCGACCCAGGAACCCCACATTCCCATCTCGGAAGTATTTGCCCAGATCCCCCGTTCGATAGAGACGTCCTCCCGGCGTGCCGAACGGATCCGCCACAAAGCGCTCGCTCGTCAACTCCGCTCGGTTCAGATACCCTCTCGCCAGTCCCTCTCCCCCCAGATAGATCTCCCCCACCACTCCCACAGGAACCGGCTGCATTCGAGCATCCAGCAGGTACAACTGGGTGTTGGAGATCGGGCGGCCAATGGTTGCAGGAGCATGGGCACGACGCAGCGTGAAGGTGGAGTAGGTGGTGTCCTCGGAGGGACCATACAGATCGTAGACTTTGCCCACTCCCGCCGCATACAACCGATCCGCCAACTCCGTCGAGAGCGGCTCGCCTGCCAGGTTCACCGTCCGCACCGAGGGGGGAATAGCCCCCTGGTTCAACAACTCGGCAATGGCGGAGGGCACGGTGTTGATGAGAGTGACCTGATCCCGAGCGGGCATCTGAGGCAGCGCGAGGGCATTTGGAGCCAGGAGGATCTTGCCTCCCACACTCAGGGGCAGGAAGAT
>DATGIG010000004.1:0-7863 GCA_035295825.1 Chthonomonadaceae bacterium
CTTCTCGACCACCAGGGTCTCGGTGGTGAGGATCAGGCTGGCGATGGAGGCGGCATTCTGCAGGGCGGAGCGGGTGACTTTCACCGGGTCCACAACGCCCGCGCCGATCATGTCGCCGTACTCTTCGGTGGCAGCATTGAAGCCGTGTCCCTGCGGCAGGCCCTTCACCTTGTTCACCACCACGCTGCCCTCGAAACCGGCGTTCTCGGCGATGGTGCGCAGCGGCTCTTCCAGCGCGCGGCGCACGATAGCGATGCCATGCTGCTCGTCGGCAGAACCGCCAAGGTTGTCCAGCGCGGACTGCACGTTGAGCAGCGTGACGCCTCCGCCGGGGACGATGCCCTCTTCGACCGCCGCGCGGGTGGCGGAGAGCGCATCTTCGAAGCGGTGCTTCTTCTCTTTCAGCTCGGTCTCGGTGGCCGCGCCGACTTTGATGACCGCGACGCCGCCCGCCAGCTTGGCCAGACGCTCCTGCAGCTTCTCCTTATCGTAGGAGGAGTCGGTGTTCTCGATCTGGTTCTTGATCTGGTTGATGCGGCCCATGATGTCGGACTCGCTGCCTGCGCCCTCGATGATGGTGGTCTCTTCCTTGCCGACGACGATCTTCGAGGCCTGGCCCAGGAGGGTGAGGTCGGCGTTCTCCAGCTTGATCCCCAGATCCTCGCTGATGAATTTGCCGTTGGTGAGCACGGCGATGTCTTCGAGCATGGCCTTGCGGCGATCTCCGAAGCCAGGCGCCTTGACCGCGACGCTGTTGATGATGCCGCGGATCTTGTTCACGACCAGCGTGGCGAGCGCGTCGCCATCCACGTCCTCGGCGATGATGACCAGCGGGCGGCGCTGCTGGGCGACCTTCTCCAGCAGGGGGATGAGGTCGGCGGCGGCGCTGATCTTCTTCTCATGGATCAGGATGTAGGGGTTCTCGATCACCGCCTCCATGCGCTCGGGGTCGGTGACGAAGTAGGGCGAGATGTAGCCCTTGTCGAACTGCATACCGTCCACAAAGTCGGTGTAGGTCTGGAGGCTCTTGCTCTCTTCGACCGTGATGACGCCGTCTTGGCCGACCTTCTCGATGGCGTCGGCCACCAGGCCGCCGATCTCGGGGTCATTGCCCGCGATGCTGGCGACGGAGGCGACCTTCTCTTTATCGCCCTTCACGGAGATAGAGAGAGACTTCAGCTCCTCGATGGCCTTCGCGACCGCGGTCTCGATGCCCTTCTTCACCAGCAGCGGATTACCGCCTGCCGCCACATAGCGGAGCCCCTCGTTCACGATGGACTGGGCGAGAACGGTCGCGGTGGTGTTGCCGTCGCCTGCGACATCGTTCGTCTTGCTGGCGACCTCCTTGACGAGCTGCGCACCCATGTTCTCATAGGGATCTTCCAGCTCGATCTCTTTGGCTACCGTCACGCCGTCCTTGGTGATGGTCGGCGAACCCCACTTCTTATCCAAGACGACGTTGCGTCCCTTGGGGCCAAGGGTGACCTTTACCGCGTTGGCGACTGCATTGGCGCCGCGCTCCAGAGCGCGGCGCGCCTCCTCATCGTACTTTAACTGCTTCGCTGCCATTCTTTTCTCCTTGATTTCAGGGAGGGCCGAGCGACATGGGAGCCACACTCCGCGGCTCAGCGCATGCCACGTGCCTCCCGCCTACCTAACCTTCGACAATCGCGTAAATCTGCTCTTCATCCAGGAGGACGAGATCTTCGCCCTCGATGGTGACTTCCGTTCCGCCATACTTGGCGTAGATCACCTTATCGCCGACCTGGACGGCCAGCGGCTTGATTGTTCCGTCGTCCATCAGCCTACCCGAGCCGACAGCGATAACCTTGCCCTCTTGTGGCTTCTTCTTCGCCGTATCAGGCAGAAAAATTCCTCCAGCGGATTTCTCTTCACCTTCGCTCGGCTTGACGACAACCTTGTCCCGAAGCGGTCGCAATGCCATGGAAATACCTCCCGTGTGCGGTGTGTTCCTCAGAGGGGATTTAGCGCTCTCCCTCTTAGAGTGCCAAAATGAGGATACTCGAAAGCGCGCGGCTATGTCAAGAGGAGCAGGGGCTATCCTGAGGAATTTTCCGCGGTCCGCCCGCATCCGCCTGACTTGGAAAAAATATTTTGTCAAGCGGAACTTTAGTGGGGCGGTTTTCCGATTACTGGGCTGAGGGTTTAGGCTCTCACAATATGAGGGGAGAAGCGATGGGTCGCGCTTCTCCCCTTTATTTGTGTTCCTGTCTCGTGCGCCATCACGCAAATCTGTTTATGGATGAGGTTTCGTCCAGACCAGCCGATAGAGTGTGTGCCCCCTCGCCTCAAAGAGCTTCTCCCCCCGCCTGCGAACCAACTCCTCAAGAGCCTGTGGCTCTCGCTCTTTACGCTCCCGACAGGAGTGGCTCCTGTCGCACCAGTCCGGAAAGGTCGGGTCGAGCACCAGGTAGTCTACGCCCAGCCGCCGCAGATCCGCCTCCAACCTCTCTTGCGTCTCATAGTGAATGGAATCCTGCTCCCACCACTCCGGCCAGAGCGCCTCCGCATCGTAGTAGGCCAGGTTATTGGCGTAGGTCCCGATAAGAATGCGGGTGTTGGAGGGAATGTGCGCATTGGCATACTCCGTGACCGGATAGTCGGGCATCTTGGCGCGCAGATAGTCCTGTCGGGAGATCTGCCCGGTTGCAACCGGCCACGCAGCGGTCAGGTGCGGTTGAAGGCGGGCGTTGAGAGAGAGGGTGAGCAAGACGGCGACGGCTCCTGCCGGGAGAGCCAGCCACTTCTCCCGGAAACGGAACATGTAGGCGATTCCGACGCAGGCGAGCGGGATGATCGGCATCAGAAAGCGGGGATGGAAGTAGTTGGCGAAACAGATGCAGAAGGTGAAGAGCGCGGCCATTCCGACGGGTATGGCGACTTCGGAGCGTCGTGTCCGCCAGAGAACGATAAGGCAGAGCGCCCCCCCGACAACGCAGTTGAAGAGATGCGAATAGAAGAGCACCTGCGGAGTGGGCTGCATTCCCGGCGGGGTGTTCCAGATCATGTGGCCGAAGGTAAATTTGTTCAGTCCTTCCGGCGTCCACTCCGCGCCGCCAAAAACGCGGTAGAGCATCGGGTAGATCGGATTCCCGGTCAGTACCCAGGTCTTGATAAACCAGGGCGTCGCGACGAGGCCCGCGACAACGGCGAACTTCAGCAGAGACGGGAGGATCGGCTTATATCCGGTACGCCGATAGATCAGGAGACTCAAGGCAAGCAGGGAGGCGATGGTCCAGAGACCGGTCAATTTCGTCGTGACGGCCAGGCCGGCGAAGATCGCGGCAAGCATCTGCCAGCGGCTCTGCTCCGAGGAGTTTCGCTCAGGGTCCGGCTCACGGATTTCGGGTTTTGGAGCGGCGTCTGAGGCGCTGCTGTTCCTGTCCGGGGCTGCAAAAGAGAGCGAACGATAGAGCGCATAGGTAGCCAGAAGTGTGAAGGTGGTCAATCCGACGTCTATGTAGGCCATGCACATCTGGGTGAGGTAGTTGTCATAGGCCATGAGGAGGACGACGGCGAGGGTGCCGGTAAAGGGGCCGCCCAGCCTCCGCCCGAACAGATAGACAACTCCGAAACCCAGGATCCCGAAGAGGAACTGGACGATGGCGACGGGGGATTCGCGATGCAGACCGAGCAGCAGGGCGAAGAGCATCTGCTCGCCCACCGGCCAGTTGGTGTAGGTGAGCGTGGGCAGATAGACAAAGCGGTGAGCATTCAGATAGCGGATAGCGACAGTGATGTGGTAGGAGAGAGGGTCGCCGTCTGTGGGAGGGCAGACGGC
Source organism: Chthonomonadaceae bacterium (assembly GCA_035295825.1). Classification (GTDB taxonomy): domain Bacteria; phylum Armatimonadota; class Chthonomonadetes; order Chthonomonadales; family Chthonomonadaceae; genus DATGIG01. The sequence goes on from DATGIG010000004.1 coordinate 3,803, forward strand.
CCGGAGATAGATGGCGAGCAGCATTCCGATCCAGGCCGCCGCCACCAGATATTGCCAGCCTGAGGCTCTGCGGAGCGAACCGAGGTTGCGCCAGACGCTGCGGAGCACCGCGATTATGTCAGGCAGAAGCAGAAGTGCCAGCAGCCCGAAGGTGAGGCGAAACAGGAGGGGAGTGCCCTGTGCGGTGGCAAAGAGCGCGAAGGGAAGGATCTGGAGCGCTCCCAGGCCCAGCCCAGTCGCGAGGATGCCACGTTCGAGCGTATCGGGCAGGGAGATATGCAGCCAGCGCAGGAGCCGCCGCCCCAGCGCCGCGCTCAGCAGCGTAAGCGCCAGGAGTTCCAGCGCGCCGAGGGTGAGCGGGTTCAGTGGGCAGCTCCTGACTTACCGTCGGCATCCACGCCGATGATCTCAGCTAGATGCTGCACTCCATCCCGCTCCATCAGGCGGATCAGCCCTGTGTTGATCCGCCGGGCGAGGTAGGGACCCTCATAAATCATTCCGGAATAGAGTTGTACCAACGAAGCGCCGGCGCGGATACGGGCGTAGGCATCTTCGGCGGTAAAGATGCCGCCTACTCCGATAAGCGGCAATCGGCCCTCTGTATGGCGGAAGAGGAGCCTGATTACCTCCGTCGCACGCTCTCGTAAAGGCTTGCCGCTGAGGCCGCCCTCATGGGTAACTCCGGCTACTCTGCCTTCACGGGCAATGGTCGTGTTGGTGGCGATAATGCCGGCCAGGCCGAGGGATTGCGCCACCTCTGCCACGTCGAACATATCGGCGTCCGCCATGTCCGGCGAGATCTTGACAAAGAGGGGGAGGCGCTTGCCGGATCGTTCGGAAAGGGCCGAAGCCTCCTCCATGAGCATAGCGAGCAGGGGGGTGAGCTTCTCCTTCTGCTGCCATTGGCGTAGGCCGGGCGTATTGGGCGATGAGACATTGACCACGATCAGGTCGGCGTAGGGGGCCAGGCGGCGGAAACCGGTACGGTAGTCCTCCAGGACCGCATCGTCGCCGGTGACGAGCTTGGTCTTACCGATATTGACGGCGAGCGGGACACTCAGTGCCCGCGCACGTTGGCGCAGGTGCGACAGGCGTTTTGCCACGACCTCCGACCCCTCGCTGTTGAAGCCGAGCCGGTTGACGAGGGCGTCGTACTCCGGGACGCGGAAGAGGCGGGGCCGGGGATTGCCGGGTTGGGGCTGTGCCGTGATGGTCCCCACCTCAACAAAGCCGAAACCGAACCGGGGCCAGACCATCACGGCGCGGGCGTTCTTATCACAACCGGCAGCCAATCCGACGGGGTTAGGAAACTCCAATCCGGCGAGTTCCTGTTGGAGTTTCGGGTGCGTAAATGGGTGGGGCGCACCGGAGAAGCCGTCGAGTGTCGCCAACATCTCGATTGTGCGTTCGTGCGCCTTTTCCGGATCCTGCCGGAACAAGATGGGGCGGAGCGCCCGTCGGTAGAACATCAAGTGCTTAATGCCTCTGCGAGAGATCATGGTGGCAATCAGTTCGACAGCGGGGGTGCGTTCTCCTGCACGACTACCCGAGGCCAGATTTCAGAAAAAGACAAAAATGGACCGAACAGGGAACTTTCGCTCATGACTTGACAATATAACGCTAAAGAGGTATGATAGTGTCAACGCTATATTGCCGAGATTTTCCCTACGGTGAGCGCTGGTTCGCCGTAGAATTGTGAGGTGAAGTACGATGCGAATGGACAAATTGACGATCAAGGCGCAGGAGGCGGTACAGGAGGCGCGTAGCATTGCGGAGCGGAGCCAGAATGTACAGATGGATGTCGAACATCTCCTTCTGGCCCTGCTGGAACAGACCGAGGGCGTGACCGTTCCCATCCTGCAGAAGCTGGGTGTCAATGTCGGACTGTTGGCGCAGCAGGTTCAGGCGGAGATCCAGAAGCTCCCCAAGGTATCCGGATCTGCCGATCTTGGCTCGACGCTCTCACCCCGCCTCCGCACGGTGTTGAATGTGGCCTTTACCGAAGCAGAGCGGATGAAGGATGAGTATGTCAGCACGGAGCATCTCATATTGGGGATCGTCGCTGACAATACCGGCGCCGCCGGACGCCTGCTGAAGGCGCAGGGAGTGACGCAGGATAAGATCCTGCAGGCGCTCAAAGATGTCCGTGGCAGCCAGCGGGTCACCGACCAGAACCCCGAAGAGAAGTACAACGCGCTGGATCGCTATGGCCGGGATCTCACGGAGACGGCCCGCAAACAGAAGCTGGACCCGGTGATCGGGCGCGACGAGGAGATCCGCCGTGTGATCCAGGTGCTCTCCCGCCGCACCAAAAACAATCCGGTGCTCATCGGCGAGCCCGGCGTGGGAAAGACCGCCATCGTCGAAGGTCTGGCGCAGCGCATCGTCGAGGGGGACGTGCCGGAGGGCCTCAAGGATAAGCGGGTGGTTGCGCTCGATCTGGGCGCGCTGGTGGCGGGCGCAAAGTATCGGGGCGAGTTTGAAGACCGCCTCAAGGCAGTTCTGAAGGACATCACCGAGAGCGAGGGGCAGGTCATCCTCTTTATCGATGAGATGCACACGCTGGTGGGCGCGGGAGCCGCTGAGGGCGCGATGGATGCCTCCAACCTGCTCAAGCCCATGCTGGCGCGTGGGGAGTTGCGCTGCGTCGGCGCGACGACCCTGGACGAGTACCGCAAGCACATCGAAAAGGACGCCGCCCTGGAGCGTCGGTTCCAGCCGATCCTGGTGGGCGAGCCCAGCGTCGAGGACACCATCGGGATCCTGCGCGGCCTGAAAGAGAAGTACGAGGTCCATCACGGCATCCGGATCACAGACGGGGCGCTCGTCGCGGCGGCGGTGCTCTCCAACCGCTATATTACCGACCGCTTCCTGCCGGACAAGGCCATTGACCTGGTGGATGAGGCGGCGAGCCGTCTCCGCATTGAGATCGATTCCATGCCCGCCGAGATCGATACCGTGGAGCGGCGTATCCGGCAGTTGGAGATCGAGCGGGTCGCCTTGAAGAAAGAGACCGACCCGCAGAGCCAGGAGCGGCTGGCAAAGCTCGAACAGGAGTTGAGCGACCTGCGCGAAGAGAGCAGCCAGCTCAAGGCCCGCTGGGAGAATGAGAAGCGCGTTATCGAGAAGCTGAGCAAGACCAAGCAGGAGATCGAGCAGACGCGCCTGCAGGCGGAAGCCGCCGAACGCGTCGGCGACCTGGCAAAAGCGGCGGAACTCCGCTATGGCACCATGCACACCTTGAACCGACGGCTGGAGGAGGAGCAGAAGGAGTTGACGGAGATGCAGGGCGAGGGCCAGCCGATGCTCCAGGAAGAGGTGACGGCGGACGACATCGCGGAGATTGTCTCCAAGTGGACGGGCATTCCGGTCAGCCGCATGCTGGAAGGGGAGATGCAAAAGCTCTTGCATATGGAGGAGCGGCTCCATGCACGGGTCGTGGGGCAGGAGGAGGCTGTCACCGCCGTTGCCAACGCCGTGCGTCGCTCACGCTCCGGGCTCTCGGACCCAAACCGGCCCATCGGCTCCTTTATCTTCCTGGGGCCGACCGGCGTAGGTAAGACGGAACTGGCGCGAGCATTGGCCGAGTTCCTCTTCGATGACGAGCGAGCCATGGTCCGGATCGACATGAGCGAGTATATGGAGAAGCACACGGTGGCCCGCCTGTTGGGTGCGCCTCCCGGCTATGTGGGTTACGATGAGGGCGGTCAGTTGACGGAAGCGGTGCGTCGCCGTCCGTATAGCGTCCTGCTCTTCGATGAGATCGAGAAGGCGCATCCCGATGTGTTCAACGTGCTGCTGCAACTGCTCGACGATGGCCGCCTGACGGATGGGCAGGGGCGCACGGTGGACTTTCGGAACACGGTGGTCATCATGACCAGTAACATCGGCAGCTATGCCATCCAGGAACTCGCGCTCTCCGACCCGACCTTGATGCGTCAGCGGGTCATGGAGGCGGTGCAACAGCACTTCCGTCCGGAGTTCCTCAACCGCGTGGATGAGATCATTCTCTTCCAGAGCCTGAGCCAGGAGCAGATCAAATCTATCGTTGATATTCAGTT
>DATGIG010000005.1:0-6295 GCA_035295825.1 Chthonomonadaceae bacterium
CAGGAGGGTTTTCCTGGATGAGGGGGACAGGCCGACCCTGTGCTGCCAGAGCATCCAGCGATTTGACAACGGCAAGGAAGCCCTCAAAATCAACCGGCTTGACAAAATAGCAGTTCGGAGCGAGGTTATAGGCATCCAGCAGGCTGCGTTCCGTCTGGGAAACGGTGATGATAACCACAGGGATATGGCTTAGTTCCGGGTCCTGCGCGATCTCTGCCAGGGTTTCGCGCCCATCTTTACGGGGAAGATTGAGGTCGAGCAGGATGAGATCGGGGCGTGGGGCGTCCTGATACGCTCCCTCTCGACGCAAGAGAGCTAAGGCCTCGATGCCATCTTCCGCTACCATCAGATGACTGGGAATACTGCTTTCCTGGAGCGCCTGAGTAGTAAGCGCCACATCGCCGGGGTTATCGTCTACCAGCAGTATTTGAATGGGAGAATGAGATGCTCTGTCGCTCATTGCAACCTCCAACCTCGTCCTGCGGCGCGACAGAACAGTTCTATATTGGTATTATTGCCAGGATCCTGTATTTCCTTAGCCCCATCAGAAGGGCTAGTCCAAGCCTAAAGGCGCTAATGGGGCGGCAGTTTCACCACCCTAAACCAGAAGTCTTCGATGGACCTCATGATCGCTATGAACTGATCCAGGTCCACCGGCTTTTGAATGTAGCAGTTGGCATGGAGTTTGTAGCTCTCCATGATATCTCTTTCGGCCTCCGAGGTACTCAAGATCACTACCGGTATGTCACAGAGATCCGGATTCTGTTTGATCTCTGCCAGGGTTTCGCGCCCATCTTTACGGGGCAGGTTGAGATCGAGCAGAATGAGATCCGGGCGCGGTGCATCCCGATAAGGCTCCTCCTGGCGCAAAAATGCCAGCGCTTCGATGCCATCCCCCACCGCGCTGAGGTGATTGCTGACTTTGCCCTCTTTGAGGGCTTCGATAGTCAATTCCACATCGCCGGGATTATCCTCCACGAGCAGGATCTCCACCGGTCGATTCGTACCCTGTCTTTTCACGCCCAGTCTCCTTATGCTTTGCGGGCAGCACAAAGAAGAAGGTCGCTCCCTGCCCCGATTCCGACTCGACCCAGATACGGCCTCCATGGCGCTCCACGATTCGCTTACAGAGGGCCAGACCGATGCCGGTGCCGGGGTAGGCATTCCTATTGTGCAGGCGCTGAAAGATGATGAAGATACGTTCCGAGAACTGCGGTGCGATCCCGATACCATTATCGCGAACGGAGAAGAGCCACTCCTGGCCTTCCCGGCTTGCGGTGATATGAATGCGAGGGGGGAGATCGCTGTGATATTTGATAGCATTGCCGATCAGGTTCTGGAAGAGCGAAACCAACTGCAATCCATCTCCCTGTATTATCGGCAGAGCATCGAAAGTAATTTCCGCGTTGTTCTCTGAGAGCGTTAATTGCAAATTCTGCAACGCAGTATATAATACCTCATTTACATCGCATCTACGGAACTCTTTGCCGTGCGTTCCAACGCGCGAATAGACGAGCAGATCATTGATGAGTTTCTGCATCCGTGATGCGCCGTCCACGGCATAACCTATCCACACATGCGCCTGTTCGTCCAGTTGTCCTTTGTACTTCTTCTCCAGAAGTTGCATAAAGCTGGTGACCATCCGAAGAGGTTCCTGCAGGTCGTGCGAGGCCACGTAAGCGAACTGCTGCAGGTCCGCGTTGGAGCGCTGGAGTTCGGCGGTTCTTTCCAGAACGCGCTCCTCCAGGAGCGCCTGCGCCTGAAGCAGCGCTTCCTCGGCGCGTTTGCGCTGGGTGATATCGCGCAGCGTGCCGACAAACACGCGCCGGTTTTCCAGAGCCACTTCGCTGACGGCGAGTTCGATAGGAAAGATCGTACCGTCCTTCTTCCGCCCTCGTACCTCGCGCCCGATGCCGATGATCTCCTTCTGGCCGGTAGTCAGGTAGTTATGCAGGTAGGCGTCGTGTTCCGAGTGATAGGGTTCCGGCATCAGGATCTTTATGTTCTGCCCAATGACCTCCTCGGGCTCGTAACCGAAGGTGTGCGCCGCCGCCAGGTTGAAGCTCTCGATCACTCCTTGCTCATTGATGGTGGCGATGCCGTCCAGGGCTACATTGACGATAGCGCGCGTGTAGGCTTCACTACGGCGCAAGGCCTCCTCTGCTCGCTTGTTTGCTGTGATGTCCTCCACAACGGAGATGAAGTACTTAGGCTGGCCGGATTCCCGAACGAGTGTTACCGTCAGGTTGATCCAGACGATGGAGCCGTCCTTATGGAAAAAGCGCTTCTCCACCGAATAGCTCTGGATTTCGCCTGCCAGCATCTGGCGGATATAGGCAAGGTCGGTGTTCAGATCCTCCGGGTGGGTAATATCCTGGAAGGTTTTTGCGAGCATCTCTTCTCGCGTGTAGCCCACGATCTCACACAACTTGTGGTTCACATCCAGCCAACTCCCATCCGGTGCGACCCGTGCGATTCCCACCGCCGCCAACTCGAAGATGGCTCGAAAAAGCGTTTCGCTCGCCGCAAGCTCTGCGTTCATCTCCTGGAGGGTGGCTGCCAACGCTTGCGCGCGCTTGCGGCTCTGGACCAGTTCCGTAATCTCATTGGCGAAGAGCAGGATGCCGAATACCTGCCCTTTCTCATCCCGCAGCGGAAGGTAATCCAGATTGAAGAAAGCCTCTTCCCGCCCCTGGTCGCGTTCCAGTTCCATCCGCATTTCGGTGTAATGCACCGGCTCGCCCGAGGTAAATACCCGGTCGAGCAACTGTTGGGCTTCATGGCCGCGCGCCTCCGACCAGACCTCGGCGACCGTCCGCCCGACCAGGTCTCCCTTCCCTCTGGAAATGACGCCATGCGCCGGGTTCACCATGGTATACCGATGCTCCGGCCCTTCCAGAATCGCGACGCCTCCAGGCGTGTTCTCCAGGACGACTTGCAGTCTGGCGCGCTGCTTTTCCACCTCGTACAACAGCCGCTCACGCTCCGCCTCGGCCAACTTCCGCTCGGTAATATCACGGGCGATATTGGACGCACCGATAATCTGCCCCGAGCCATCCCGGATCGGCGAAACCGTGATGGACACATTCACGCGCGTTCCACCCTTACGCAGGCGAACGGTCTCATAGTGCTCGATGCGTTCGCCCGCGCGAATCTTATTCAGAATGGTCGGCAGCTCCTCCGGTAGGTCCGGAGGAATGATACGGGACTTGGACTGGCCGATCATCTCCTCGGCGGTATACCCGTAGATCTGCTCCGCCGCAGGGTTCCACGAGGTAATGATCCCCTGCAAGTCTTTGCTCACAATGGCATCCGCGGAGGAGTGGACGATCTCCGCCAGATGCGCCCGCATTTTTTCGGCCTCCTTGCGCTCGGTGGTATCACTCACCATCCCTACAAACCCCCGTACGAGGCCATTCGGATCTCTATCCGGGGCGTAGACAACATTCAGATAGCGTTTTCCGATCCTGGGAAAGGAGACTTCGACTTCAAAGGCAACCAACTGTCCGGCAAGGGCCTGCTCAATATGCGGACGGATCTGTTGATAGTTTTTTACACCCAGGACTTCCTGGACGTGTTTGTCAACCATATCTCTCGGATTGAGGTCGAAGTTCTTGGCGTAGCGCTGATTGCAGAACCGGTAGTGCTGCTCCTGATCCACATAGACGATGCTCGCGGGCGCCGCCTCCAGAACGAGGCGCAACTGCGCCTCGGAGGCTTGTAGCGCGGCAGTCCTCTCCTGCACACTCGTTTCGAGTTCCTCGTAGGCGTGCTGAAGCGCCTCCTCGGTCCGTTGTTTCTCGTCACGCAGACGCTTCTGCTCCAGCGCTTGCGCTACCGCCTGCCCCAGACGCGCCAGCCGATCCTTCAACAGATAGTCCGCCGCTCCCAGCTTCAGGATAGAGACCGCCTCCTCATCGCCGACAACGCCCGATACGACAAGGAAGGGAATATCCATCTCCCGCTCGTGCAGCAGACAGAGCGCACTCCGGGCATCGAACTGGGGCAGGCTATAGTCGGCGAGGATGACATCCGGGGGGGCGGCCAGAGCGGCCAGGTATTCCGATTCGGTCGTCACGCACTGCCACTCCGGAGCGAACCCGGCCAGGCGTAATTCATGGAGCAGAAGCTCCACATCGGAGGGGATGTCTTCGAGAATAAGAATACGCAGCCGTGTCGCCATCCTTATCCCTCCAGCTTTGGCGGTGGGTTGAAGCGCAGCCAATAACACCCTAATTTGCGCACGGCTTCGACGAATTGGTCGAAATCCACCGGTTTGACGATGTAATCGTTGGGGTTGTCTTCAACCAGCAGGACTTCCGCAGGGGCGATCATGATGGGTTGGCTCCTTCCAGGGTAAAGAAAAAGGTCGCGCCTTTTCCCACTTCGGCATCCGCCCAGACACGACCGCCGTGACGGGAGAGGATCCGCTGCACGATGGCGAGTCCTACGCCGGTGCCTTCGTACTCCTCGGCGCGGTGCAAGCGCTGGAAGACGCCGAAGAGTTTATGGGCATACTTCATATTGAAGCCGACGCCGTTATCCTTTACAAAATAGATGCATGCTCCGGAGGTCTCGCCGCCGGTTTGAGCGCCGATTTCGATCACCGCCTCTTCGCGTTGCCGGGTGTACTTGAGCGCGTTGGAGAGCAGGTTAAGCAACACCTGCTTGAGCAGAGCCTGGTCGGCCTGACAAACCGGCATATCTCCCAAAATAATTTGAACCTGTCGTCCCTCTTGTTCCAAGGCTAAATCATCCAGGCACTGGCGCACCAGGTTCGTCATCGCTATCGAACGCCTCTCCAGCGCCTGGCGGCTTAAACGCGAGAACCGGAGCAAGTCATCCACCAGTTGGCCCATCTGCTGGGTGTTGCTGCGTACCAGCCCCAGATACCGCTGCACTTCGGGCGATAACTGCGGCGCATACGCTTCCAGCAGGATACGCGAGAAACCGTCGCTGGCCCGCAACGGCGCACGCAGATCGTGCGAGACCGAATAGGCGAAGCCCTCCAACTCCTTATTGGCGGCTTCCAGTTCGACGGCGCGTCTTTCCAACTCAACATGCGCCCTATGCAATGCCTCTTCCGCCCGCTTGCGTTCCGTGAGCGTTGCCGCCAACATCCATCCGGTAACGGTCACGATCCCTACGAAGATCTGCAGCAACAGCAGCGATTCGTTAACGTTGGGATTCACAAAGGGACCATAGCCGTGAATGGTGCCCCAGACCGCCATTCCGGTCACACTGGCCGTTGCCAGCGTAACTCCCTGTTGGCCGAAGCGGAATGCGGCCCATATCACGTAGGGAATGAGCGTAAAGGCGAGCGCATCGTGGCGCGTGCCGACATGGCTCCCCCCTCCGAAAATGATCTCGCCCGTGCCAATGAGCAGCGCCAAAAAGAGCGCCGCCTCCCACAGCGTGCGGGAAGACCGGTACACGGAGCGCGAGAAGGGCGCGGTCAAGAGGAGCGGTGTCACAACGAGCGCCCCCATCACATCGCCCAACCACCAGGTAAACCAGATGGTGCCCACAACCGCGCGTGGAATAATGCCGCTTAGCAGCAGGGTGGTCACCCCGATCGCGCTGCTGGTCAGACACATCAAGGCGGTCACAAAGAGAAACTTAACCACATCCTCCGCCCGCTCCAGGGGCCTTCGGTCTCCCACGCAGCGCTGTAGGAGCCAGGCGCCCAGCACGGCCTCCAGGGTGTTCCCTACGGCAATGGCTGCGGACATCGCGGCGATTGTTCCGGTATCCGCAGCGTGATTGGCGTGGAATACCGCAGCGTTGGCTAGAAAGGCTCCCAGCAGAATGCCGGGCCAGACACGATAACCACGCAACAGGATCGCGGCGAAAGCGAGGCCGGTAGGCGTGCAGACCGGCGAGTCATTGGTCTGGCGAAAGGCCAGCAGCAATCCCAGCCGGGCTGCCCCATAGTAGAGCCCGGTCAATACGAGGATCTCGGCGAGGCAGGCAAGAAGGCGCACGGAGGGATACGTAGGAGAATCCGCCCGTACCAACAGTTTGTGTTTCGCTGTCGAGCCTGTTGAAATTGCTGCTCCGACAAGAGGCTGGAGGATGGGATCACTCGGATGCTGCATTTTGTCCTCGATCCGTTGATAGATTCGATATGCAGAAGTTACAGGGCAGTGAAAGGGAGGCCGTAGAGGTTCCTCGTGAAACCGTAGAGCCGGTTATCTCACATTATCGGCGCATGCCGTTAATTTCTTCAGGGAAAAAGACTGCTGGGAAAGAAAAAAGGGGGGGTCTTCCTCTGGCTTAGGCAATGTCAGTCTTC
>DATGIG010000006.1:0-3420 GCA_035295825.1 Chthonomonadaceae bacterium
GAGAGCGACGGCAGTCTTGCCGCCGACGAAAATAAGGTGGCGGGCTATATCCCGGACAAAGCGATCTCGGAGTACGATCCCAACCACAACCTCTATACCGGCGGGCACGACAACGAGCGGGCGATCCAATATGCGCTCACCAACATTGTTGGCGGCCAGGACCACGACTTTTTGATCGTCGTTCTCGGGGATGTGGACGGCTCCGCCACGCCAACCAGTGTCTCGAACTATCCGCTCTTTATGCAATCCTCTGCCGCCGAATACAACAAGGCTCTGAAGGATCACGGCCTATCCAACGAATACCGAAGTTTCGCCGTAAACTACGTCAAGAATGGGACCACCTGGCCGATCTACGTCCGCCTCTACGCGCCCTCACCCCTGACAGCGACGGAGTTCGGCGCGGAGCGCTCCCAGATCCCCGCGCCCGCCAGGCCCGCTCCGCCGCCGAACACCGGGGGCACGACAGCGCCCGTAGTGAATAATCCGTCTCCCCAACCCCAGCCCAAACCCCAGGAGGACGACGGCACATGGATCGCCATCGTGCTGGGCATCGTCGTGTTGGCGGCATTGGGCGTTCTGGCGTTCCTCTATATCCGTCCCATCCAGATGGAGATCGAGAAGGAGCCTGTAACGCTTCACCGTGGCGAGGAGGCCGTCATTTATGGCCCGGACTCGAAGCCGGACCGCAAAGGCGTTCTGCTCAAAAAAGAGCGCTATCCCTCGCTGCCCACCGGCGAACTGGCGACCGTCAAACACATGGGGATGGGTAAAGCGCGTGTGACCGGCGCCGGAAGATGCCAGGTGCGCAACGCCCTCGGCGACCGGGATGAGGTCATTATGCGGCGCGGTCAGGAGGAGAACGTCAGCCTGGTTTGCAACAACGCCACCTATCCTGTACAGGTCACTCTGTACAAAAAATAGTAGGAGAACGCCATGCCAACTCCAGCTTTTGAAACGTCGCCCTCTTCCAGCACGGCTTTTATCGCCGCGCCCCCGAAGCCTCTGGACGGTTTCGCTCCCGAAGAGTTTCGCGCCCGGCGGGATGCGTTGCGCGCCACTTGCCCGGATGGGATCATTCTGCTGCGTGGCTCGACCGAAGACGAGGTGGTGAAACCGGTCAACTTCCGGCAGAACACCGCCTTCTGGTATCTGACCGGAGTGGAGACGCCCGGCGCGTTCCTGGTGCTGCTACCGGAGGGCATTTCGGCCCGCGCCGGCAACAAAGACCTGGCCCCGGAGGTGCGTGAAGTTCTCTACCTGCCCGCCAGGAATGCGACCACGGAGACCTGGACCGGCCCGAAGCTCGGCCCCGGCGAGGAGACACAGACGGCGACCGGCATCGCCAGAGTCCTGGAAGCCGGCGGCTTATGGGGCGCGCTGCAGGCATGGATCGGACGGAATCCTATCGTCTACACCCTCGCTCCCTTCGGTGAGAACGCCCGGCTTACGCCCGCCCACGCCCTGATGCAGCGCCTGCAGAACCTCGCTCCTATTGTACAGTTCCGCGATCTGACCCTGGCGCTGGCGCGCCTTCGCATGGTCAAGTCGCCCGCCGAACAGGAGCGGTTACGCCAGGCCATCGCCATCACGCAGGAGGGACAGCGCGCGGCGCGCAAGCTCATTACCACACACAGCGTCACCCATGAACACGAGGTCGAGGCCGCTATCTACGCAGCATTTCGCAATCGCGGCGCGCACCTGGGGTTCGCCTCCATCGTCGGCGGCGGCATCAATGGATCCGTCCTCCACTACGAGGACAACGATCAGCCACTCCGCGCCGGGGATGCGGTCGTCGTGGACATCGGCGCGCGGTTCGGCCACTACACCGGTGATATCACCCGCACCTATCCCGTCGGTGGCACGTTCTCGCCCCGCCAGCGCGAACTCTATGCTCTCGTCCTGGATGCGCACGAGCGGGCTATCTCCGGCTACCGTCCTGGTCAGGACACCCTTCTGGACCTCACCGACCGCTGCAAAGCCTTCTTCAAGGACTCCCCGCTCCATGGCGTGGACAGTTCCGGTAAGGAGCAGACCCTCGATGTCTTTATGCCGCACGGCCTGAGCCACCATCTCGGCCTGGACGTTCACGACCTGGGCGACCGTGAACTGCCCTTAGCCCCCGGCAACGTCATCACCATCGAGCCGGGTCTCTACATTCCGTCGGAGGGCATCGGCATCCGCATCGAGGACGACTACCTCGTCACCGAAACCGGCCTGGAGCGCCTCGGTCCCCCACTGGAGAAAACCCTCGCCGAGATCGAAACCTCTGGCTCAGGATAGACTTCAAAGGAGAAATCTGGATGCAAACCATATCGCGAGGCTTGACGCCCGATCAGATCGCGCAGTTTCATGATGAGGGGTATCTGGTGGTGGACGATCTCATTGATCCAGCTATGATCACCTCGCTGGAAGAAGGCATCACCGAGATCATCGACCGGCTTGCGAACGAATTGTTTGCGAGCGGCAAGCTCTCGTCCACGTATGCTGAGGAGCCGTTCACCAGGCGTCTAACTAAAATCACCGCGGAAAACACCTCGGTGATCCGCACGATTACGGACGGCGCGCTGGCAATCCCGGTGTTCTTCGACTTGATCCGCTATGAACCGCTCCTGGATGTGGCCGAGTCGCTGTGTGGGCCGGAGTTGATCGCTTCGAGCGTCTACCGACTGCGTCCCAAGTTGCCTAACTACGGTCCCGGCGTGGTGCCGTGGCATCAGGATTCCGGCTATTTCGAGCCTTACTGTGACAAGTCGCTCATCCTCACCTGCTGGATCCCGCTGGTGGACGCGGATGAGCAGAACGGCTGCCTCCAGGTGCTGCGGTATGGGCATCGCGGCGCGGTGGTCCCGCACGGCCCCGGCCCCAACCACTACCTGGAGATCGTGGAGCAAGACCTTCCACAGGGCGAGGTGGTTACCGTGCCTGTCCGTCGCGGAGGCGTGCTCCTGCTCACCAACCTCTCTCCCCACTGCAGCACTCCCAACACGACGGAGGGAATCCGCTGGTCGATGGACCTGCGCTACCAGTCCGCCGCCCTGCCGACCAATGCGCCCATTACAAGGCTTCCGGAGGAGCTTCCACTGGAATCCTCCGCGCCGCTGGCCTGCTATCCTCCGGAAGCTGACGTGCTGATCCGGAGCGTACAGCGCCCTGAGCAGGTCCTCACCAGCGCGGCGCAGTTCGAGCAGATCCGCCTCAACCATGTGCCGGGAAACATCACCGAACGCTGGACAGATTCGACCTTCTGGAAGGAGGGCGGTCGCCGTCGTCGAGGACATGAAAACGCAGAAACACAATCCCCCGCAGCTTCCGAACAATAAGGAGAAGACCGTGCCGGCAGAAAACCAGATGCAGATTGGTCCCTACCTCTTTACCATCGAAAGAGCTTTCTTCCGCTACATCACACAGAGTTGGTCAGGG
>DATGIG010000007.1:0-7363 GCA_035295825.1 Chthonomonadaceae bacterium
CAGCCAGCATCTCCTGCCCGAAGGCGCGCAGCGTCTCCAGCATTCCATAGCGGACACGCTCTCCCACCTCCTGCACCGTGATCAGCGAGTGTTCGCGCAACGTTCTCAACCCTTCGGCACGCGCCGCCTCGCTCCCGCCCGCCTCCGTCTCCCAGGCGACCTCCGCCATCTCCTCCCGCCAGCCCCCTCGAAACACCGAGAGTCGCAGGAAGAACCGCTGCAGCGACGGCGTCAGGAGTTGATAGCTCGATTCGACGGCGGCCCGAAGCGATTGATGGCGCGGCGGCACCCCATGCTGGCGGGAAACGAGCAGGTCGAAGCGATGCGCCAGACGCTCCTGCATCTGGCTGATCGTCAGATCGCGCGCCCAGCCCGCGGCTAATTCTACGGCGAGGGGAATGCCTTCCAGATGTGCGCAGAGCGTCGCCACCGCCACGGCGTTCGCGGGTGTTACTTGAAAATCCGGACGTCGCGCGCGCATGCGATCCACCAGCATTTGCACGGTGGGGTTGGCAATCAGTTCTTGCGGCAGCAGGCGCGTGTCCGGAACGGGCAGCGGAGCCAGGGCCAATTCGTATTCGCCCGGCAGGTTCAGCGCCTGTCGGGAAGTGACCAGGCAGGCAATCGAAGGAATCTGCTCCAGCAGCCGCCAGACCGTCTCCGCAGCCTGCTCCGCGATCTGCTCGAAATTATCCAGAATAAGCAGATGCGGCTCGGAACCCAATACCGCACCAAGACGCGCCAGCGGATCGGACGAGGCGACTGCAGGCATGCCCAGGGTCTGCAAAATGACGGGGAGGAGCAGGTTGGGATCCTGGGTATCGCTCAACGGGATAAAGGTGATGGCCGCCCCGAACCGAGTTCTTTGCTGCGCGGCTTGCAGCGCCAGGCGCGTCTTGCCCACGCCTCCGATCCCCGTTAAGGTCATCAGCCGCACCTCCGGGTCCTCCAGCCAGGCGCACAACAGCCTCAGTTCGTCCTCGCGGCCAAAGAACCGGGTGAGGCGCAACGGAAGGCGGGGCAGCGCCTCCTGCTCCGGCGTTGGAGCCATCGGCAAAGCGGGCAACGACACGGCGGACAGCGAGGAGGGCTGGACAGCATCGAGGGCCGGAGCCGATACGCCTCCTCCGGCGTGCCTGCGCGATATCCGCTCCAGATCGGCATAGAGCGCCTGGACCTTCGGGTCGGGGGCGAGGTTGAGTTCGTCCCGCAGCAGGCGGCAGAGTTTCTGGTACTGGCGGCGCGCCAGACCGAGTTTGCCCTGGGAGGCAAAGAGGCGCATCAGGCGTTCGTGCGCCTCCTCCTGTAAGGGATCGGTGCGCAGCAGAAGTTGGGCGGCGGCAATGGCGCCCTCCGTATCCCCACACTCCACCTGGGTGTCTATGAGGGATAGCAGGGTCTCCTGATACTGCTCCTGCCGATGCTGACGCTCCGTCAGCACCCACTCCATATAGGCCCCCGGCAGGAAGTCGCCGCCATAGCTTCGGATCGCCTCTTCCAGCCAGTGGAGACGCTCCGAGGGGGTGCTCGCCTGGCTCGCCAGCGCCCGCATACGATCCCAGAGGGCCAGATCCGTGTGCACGGCTTCCGGGTTCAGGCGCACCTGGGCGCGGTCGGCGAGGAGTACCGCGCCTTCCGGCACATCGGGCGGCTCCAACATACGGCGCAGCGAGGCGAGCGCCTGGCGCAGGCTGACGCGTCCGTTCGCCGGGTCGCTGTCGGGCCAGAAGCGCTCCACCAGATCCTCGCGCGTGTGGACCGCGAGAGGATAGGCGGCCAAATGCGCCAGCAATAGCCCGGCCTTCTCGGTGGGAAAGTGCGTGATGCACTCCTCCCCCCTCCGTAAGACCAGCGCGCTCAATAGTTGTATTTCCCAGGGCTGTATTAACACGCGGGATCCCCTCTTACCATCCGCGCAGGGCAGATCGCACTTATTATTTCCATTGTACCAAAGAAACCGGAGGGTGTCGGCGATTTTCTCCTGAAGTGCACTATCGCTCCACACTAAAACCGTGACGCCTATACCCCGACCGTTCGGATAAAGACATTCTATCCGGGGTGCATTAGCCGTGTATTAGAGTTGAGGGATTTTGTGTGCCGATTTACCGGATTTTTTCAGATTTCGGATTCGGCAAAAATGGCTGGAATCCTCTCAGGCAGGAAACGGCCCGGCATCCGGCGAACTAACCGATGGAAAATAGATCTATGCACGATTGGAGGAGCGCCTGCATGGCGGAGAGGGAAGCGTCGGTCGAAAGGCTCTGGATCGGTGGGCAGCGTGTGCCTGCGTCGGAAGGGACATCGGCTCCGGTATACAACCCGGCAAATGGAGAGATCCTGGCGGAGGTAGCGCAGGCGGGGCTAGCCGATGTCGAGGCTGCCGTGCAGTCGGCGCGATGTGCGTTTGTGGGCGCGTGGGGCGCTTTCGGCCCCGGAGAGCGGGCGGCGGCGCTGCGGCGTCTGGCAGAGGTGATCCGCGCGCATGCCGAAGAGTTGGCGCAACTGGAGAGCCGCAATGTCGGCAAGCCGATCTCCGGAGCGCGCGGGGAAGTCGGCTATTCGGCCCGCGTCTATGAGTACTATGCGGGCCTGATCCCCATTGCCGGTGGGCAGACCGTCCCGCTCTCGGCGCGCGGGACCGGCCTTACCTTCCGCGAACCCCTTGGCGTTTGCGGCCTGATCGTCCCCTGGAACTTCCCGCTGGTGATCCTGGCCTGGAAGCTCGCCCCGGCGCTGGCGATGGGCAATACGGTCGTCATCAAGCCCGCCGAATGGACCCCCCTCACCGCACTACGCCTGGGCGAACTGGCCCTGGAGGCGGGCATTCCGGCGGGCGTGGTCAATGTGATCCCCGGCCTGGGGCTGGTCGCGGGCGCGGCCCTTGTGCGCAATCCCGAGGTGCGCAAAATCTCCTTCACCGGTTCCACCGCAACCGGGGCGCAGATCATGCGCATGGCAGCCGATGACATCAAGCGCGTCTCGCTGGAGCTGGGCGGCAAATCCCCCTCCGTCGTCTTCGCCGATGCCGACCTGGAGAAGGCAGCGGCCTCCGTGATGAGCGTCTACGACAATACCGGCCAGGACTGCTGCGCCCGCAGCCGCTACCTGGTCGAGCGCAGCGTCTATGCCGAGTTTGTGGAGCGGTTTGTGGAGAACAGCCGGAAGGTGAAGATCGGCGACCCGCAGGACGAAGCCACCGAGATCGGTCCGCTGGCCTCCCTGGTCCAGCGCGAGCGGGTGGAGGGCTATGTGCGGCAGGGCGTCGCGCAGGGTGCGAAGCTGTGTCTGGGCGGGAAAGCCCCGGACGGCGAGGCGTTTGCGCGGGGCTGCTACTATGAGCCTACGGTCTTCGCCGACGTTACGCCCGGTATGACCATCGCCCAGAAAGAGATCTTCGGGCCGGTGGTCTCGATTATGCCCTTCGGCACCGAAGAGGAGGCGGTTCACCTCGCCAATGGGACGCCCTACGGCCTGAGCGGCTCGCTCTGGACCCGCGACGTGGCGCGTGCGCTCCGCGTGGTGCGCCGCATGGAGGCCGGCGTCATCTCGGTGAACTCCAGCAGCAGCGTCCACCTGGAGATGCCCTTCGGCGGCTTTAAGCAGAGCGGCGTCGGGCGCGAACTGGGCCCGAACGCCCTGGAGCACTTCAGCGAACTCAAGAGCGTCTTCATTGCAGCGGAGTGACGAGCGAATGACCCCAAAACCTATCCCCGGTATGCTCACCCTCAATGCCCTGGCCGCCGCCGTGGCGCACGGGCAGATCGATACCGTCTTAACGACCTTTCCGGATCTGTATGGCCGCCTGCTGGGCAAGCGCATGGCCGCACGCTATTTCCTGGACCATGTCGCCGAGGGAGGCACGCATGTCTGCGACTACCTGCTCGCCTGCGACATGGAGATGGACCCCGTCCCCGGCTACCGTTTCGCCAGTTGGGAGGCCGGTTACGGCGACCTGCATGCCGTGCCCGACCTGAGCACATTGCGCCAGACTAGCTGGCTGCCCGGCACCGCCCTGGTGCTGTGCAACTTGCTGACCGAACCCGGCGACCAGCCGGTCGAAGTCGCGCCGCGCCGTATGCTCCAGCGACAGTTGGAGCATGCCCAGAGCGCCGGGTTCACGGTGATGGGCGGTACCGAGTTGGAGATGTACGTCTTCAACGAGACCTACGATACCGCGCGCGCCAAGGGCTACCGGGGGCTGCAGACAGCGTCCGCCTATATGGAGGACTACCACATCTTCCAGGGCACCCGCGAGGAGGGGCTGCTGCGCGCCATCCGGCTGGGGCTGGACGGCAGCGGCGTGCCCATCGAATCCACCAAGGGCGAGTGGGGGCCGGGGCAGCAGGAGATCAATCTCCGCTATTGCGACGCCCTCACCCAGGCGGACCGCGCGACGCTCTGCAAGCACGGGGCCAGGGAGATCGCCCACCTGCAGGAGCGGGCGGTCACCTTTATGGCGAAGTGGGACGAGAAGACGGCCGGGTCGGGCCTGCATGTCCATGTCAGTCTGTGGGACCTGGAGGGCAACCAGAACCGCTTTGCAGGCGATACCCCGCTCGGCTCCGTGCATGGCAGTGACGCCTTTCGCTGGTTTCTGGGCGGCCTGATGACCCATAGCTACGAACTGACCGCCCTCTTCGCGCCCTATGTCGCCTCCTACAAGCGGTTCCAGGCCGGTTCGTTTGCGCCGACCGGGATCGCCTGGAGCGCGGACAACCGGACCGCCGGTTTCCGGGTGGTGGGGCACGGCCCCTCCCTCCGGGTGGAGTGCCGCATTCCCGGCGCGGACGCCAACCCCTATCTGGTCTATGCCGCCGTCCTCGCCGCCGGGCTGGAGGGCATTCGCGCGCATATCGAGCCGCCTCCGCCCTTCACCGGCGATGTCTACCAGGCGCAGAACCTGCCGCATATCCCCGGCAGCCTGCGCGACAGCATCGCCGCGCTGGAGGGCAGCGAGATGGCCCGCAGGGCGTTCGGCACGGATGTCGTGGAGCACTACCTCCACTTCCTGCGCACGGAGCAACGTAAGTTCGACGAAGTCGTTACCGACTGGGAGAAGAGCCGCTTCTTCGAGCGGATCTAAAATAGAGGAGAATGATGCGACTACAGGATAAAGTGGCCCTCATCACCGGGGCCGGATCGGGAATAGGGCGCGAATCGGCACTGCGCTTTGCCCAGGAGGGGGCGAAGATCGTCGTGGTGGATGTCAACGACGCCGGAGGCGAAGAGACCGTAGCTCAGGTACAGGCCGCCGGCGGAGAGGCGATCTACGTACACGCCGATGTCTCTCAGGGCTCCGAGGCGGCCAACATGGTCGCCATGGCCGAGGCGCAGTTCGGCAGATTGGATATTCTGTTCAACAATGCGGGCATCTCCCATATCGATGACGACGACGCCATTCACACCGAGGAATCGGTCTGGGACCTGACGATGGCGATCAACGTGCGTGGCGTCTTTCTGGGCTGCAAGTACGGCATTCCCGCGCTGCACCGGGCGGGCGGCGGCTCCATCATCAATACGGCGTCTTTTGTAGCGGTCCTGGGCGCGGCCACCCCGCAACTCGCCTACACCAGCAGCAAGGGGGCGGTGCTCGCCATGACGCGCGAACTGGCCGCCATCCATGCACGCCAGAATATCCGGGTGAACGCGCTCTGCCCCGGCCCGCTGCGCACAGAACTGCTGATGAAGTACTTGAACACGGAGGCGCGCCGGCAGCGCCGCCTGGTGCATATCCCCATGGGCCGCTTCGGCGAGGCGAAGGAGATCGCGAACGCCGCCCTGTTCCTGGCCTCCGACGAAGCCTCCTTCGTCACCGGGACCACGTTCCTGGTGGACGGCGGCATCACGGCGGCTTACACCACCCCGGAGTAAATGGAATCCGCTATGGCGTAAGGTAGTGCTGGGTGCCATCCGCTATCTGCAGAAAGATGCAAACTACGTTGGGGTTACTATACTTACAGAATCGGGAGGTAATGGAAGTGCAGGTTCGCCTATGTCCTCCCAACCGCCCCACACCAAAACCAACACGCAGGACGGTGCCGAGATGATCCTGATCCCTGCTGGTTCCTTTCTGATGGGAGACGATGATGATGCGATCAAGGACTTTCTCACAAGTAAGCGCAACCATCCGCAGCGCAACAATCCGCGCCGTACAGCAAGCACGGAAAGCTACTATATCTACAAATATCCGGTGACCGTAAAGCAGTATTTTCAGTTTCTCGCTGCAAATCCTGAACATAGGAAACCGCAAACGCCGCCATGGGGTTGGCGGAACAATGATCCGATCGTGAACGTGAGTTGGGACGACGCGCAAGACTATTGTAAGTGGGCCTCTCAAGGCGGCATGAAGGTGCATCTTCCAACAGAGAAGGAATGGGAGAAGGCAGCGCGTGGAGCGGAGAGGCAGAAGTATCCTTGGGACAACAAGTGGGACGGGAGCAAATGTGTCAACTCGGTGGGCCGACACCGAGACAACCCAGAGACGGTGGGCCAATATCCGCGGGGAGCGAGCCCTTACGGCGTCCTGGACATGGCGGGCAACGTCTGGCAGTGGTGTGAAGACAAATATGACGCAACCCACGATTACCACGTGCTGCGAAGCGGATCTTGGAGT
Organism: Chthonomonadaceae bacterium; assembly: GCA_035295825.1. Classification (GTDB taxonomy): domain Bacteria; phylum Armatimonadota; class Chthonomonadetes; order Chthonomonadales; family Chthonomonadaceae; genus DATGIG01. The sequence goes on from DATGIG010000007.1 coordinate 6,614, forward strand.
AGCATCACGCCTGACTACTTCCGCTGCGCCTTCCGCGTTAGGCCTTACAAACCGTTCACGGACTCCAACAATGGGTTCAGGTGTGTGGTTCGTACGGAATGACCTAACCCCCCGGTCCCCTGGCGAGGAACGAGCGGGAAGGGAAGAGGGAAGAGGGGTTAAGTTGCATTTCCAACCGGAGTATGGCAAAATGTCGCGAAGGAGAAAGGGAAGATGCCGGAGGAGACAGAGCCACCCGTTCGTGAGTTTGCAGACCGAGGAACCATCTGGCTGTTGGACTTGCCGCAGAACCTGCGCGGGCTGCTCAAACTTGTCGCCGCGCACCTGGTAGACAAACTCGATTTCAGTCTGGCAGAACGCCAGAACCGCTCCTTCATACCGGATGACCTTCAGAAGCAAGAAGCCGATCTCCTCTACAAAGTCCCGTTCCAGCGCGGACGCGGTTTCGTCTGGATCTATGTGCTATTGGAACAGCAATCCAAACCAGACCGAACCATGGCGTTTCGACTGCTCTCCTATATGGTACAGGTATGGGAAGGGCAAGTACAGTCCGCCAAAGCCGCCAAGAAAACGGTCAAGCTGAATCCCATCCTTCCGGTGGTTTTCTATACCGGAAGAAAAAAATGGACCCAACTGCCAACCCTGCAGACACTCATGGACTTGCCGCAGGAATTGCAGGCATTTGTCCCAACCTGGGAAACGCTCTTTTTGAACTTACATGAGACGCCTGCCGAATCGCTCATGCAATTG
>DATGIG010000008.1:0-2893 GCA_035295825.1 Chthonomonadaceae bacterium
CGATCACATGCTCCAGATCGGCGACATAGGGCGTGATAAAGTCGTAGGCATGTACCGTCGGGGCCTGCAGCGCCGAGATATAAGGCAGGCGTTTGACCTCGCGGTTCTGGTCCTGGAGCAGCGCATTGGCCCGCTTCTCGATCCAGCCGGTAATATCGGTATCGGCAGGCCCGGCAGAGGGCGGATTGTACTTAAAGCCCCCATCGGCGGGGGGATTGTGCGAGGGAGTGATGACGATGCCATCCGCCGTGTCGGAGGCACGGCCCAGGTTCCACTTCAGGATGGCGTGCGAGATCGCCGGGGTCGGGGTGATCCCATCGCCCGCCGCCATAAAGACGTGCACGTCGTTGGCCGCCAGCACTTCGAGAGCCGTCCGCTGGGCGGGGTCCGAAAGGGCATGGCTATCCTTGCCGATATAGAGCGGCCCGGCGATTTTGTTCTCCCGTCGGTACTCGACAATGGCCTGGGTGATGGCGAGGATATGCGCCTCATTGAACGACCCGTCCTGAGCCGAACCGCGATGCCCGGAGGTGCCGAAGGCGACGCGCTGGCGCGGGTCGGAGGGATCGGGCTGAACCGTATAGTACTGGTCTTGCAGTCTGGCGACATCAATAAGCAGGGAATCGGGCGGTCGCTTACCTGCCAGAGGGCTGACTGTCATCATGATACTCCTTCTTCTATAGCGATGCTGCTTCCGATGTTACCAGAATTTTGAGAGACTTGTCGCGGGGGTGAGAGGCGATTTCAAGGGCATCGGCAATCGAATTGAGCGGGAAGCGGTGCGTAATGAGCGGTGCGACGCGGATACGGCGCGAGAAGATAAGCTCCGCCGCCTCGTCCTGCAGGGTGATGTCGCTGCTATAAGAGCCGAGGAGCGCCTTCTCCTGCATACAGATCGCGCCTGCGTCCACCGTGAGGGGATCATCGAGCCGGGTCTGCGCAAAGAGCAGCACACGGCCCGCAGGCCGGAGGACCGCGAACGCGTCGGCAACGACTACAGTACTGGGCACGGCGACAATAGCGAGGTCGGCCCCACGCCCCTCGGAGAGCGTGCGCACCGCGCTCCGCACCTCCTCCGGCTTGGGCTTCAGGGCAACCTGCGCACCCAGTTCGCGGGCCACCTCCAGGCGGTAGTCGTGCAGGTCGGTGGCGACGACGTGCGCGCCCGCCAGGCGCGCCAACTGCGTAAAGAGGAGGCCAATCGGCCCCTGCCCGATCACCAGGACCGTATCGCCCTCCTTCACATCGGCCATGCGCACCCCTTTGAGGCAGGTGTTGAGCGGCTCGATAAAGCTGGCCTCCTCAAAGGTCACATGCTCGGGAAGGCGCACCATACCGCGCTCCACACACCAGTCCATCACGCGCACATACTCCGCGAACCCGCCGCCAGCCGGCTCGAACCCGGCGGTCGTGCCCGTCTTTTTGTAGACCGGGCACTGCGAGAAGGCGCGGCGGCGGCAGAAGAAGCAGTCCGACGACAGGCACGGCACATGGTGGTTCACGGCCACCCGGTCGCCCACTCTCCAGCCGGTCACCTCCGGCCCCAGGGCCACCAGCGTCCCCGCCGTCTCATGCCCGAAGATGCGCGGCGGGGGAACCAGGCCGTAATGGATCTTCTTGAGATCGGTGCCACATACACCGCACGCCCCGACCTTTACCAAAACCTCGCCCCGTCCGAGGGTCGGCACCCCCACGGTCTCCACTTCGACGCGCCCCTCGCCACGATAGACCGCCGCCTGCATGGTTGCTGTCCCCACTCCGTTCTCTCCCTTCCGGTTCTTGAATACCTGACGCCTCCATATTGCGCATACGCCGCCTCCGTTCCTCTTGTCCCGAACAAATACATTCCCTATACTCCTCTTTACATCGCCCGCTGCATTCAGGTAAGGTAGAGATAGGTTGATCGTGTTTTTAATCTGCGGTAATCTGCGTCAATCTGTGGATCGTTAGAAAGGGCCTGGCGCATGGAACTAATCTGGGAAGGCAAGTACGACGTCCACGGCAAGCGCGTTCCTCCCATCAAGACCGCCCTCCCGTTTCAGACCGTCGAGATATTCCACCAGGCCATGCCGCAGGGGCAACGCGCTCTGGATTCCGATCCCGCCGAATGGCGCAATCGCCTGATCTGGGGCGATAAGCAGTACGTTCTTCCCTCCCTGTTGCCGGAGTTCGCAGGCAAGATCGCCCTCATTTACATCGACCCGCCCTTCGACACCGGCACGGATTTCTCGTTCTCCACCCCCCTTCCCAACCCCGACGCCATGACGATGAAAGAGCCGAGCATCATTGCCCAGAAAGCGTATCGGGACACCTGGGGCAAGGGCCTCGATCTCTACCTGAAGTGGTTCTCTGAGACCGCTATCCTCCTGCGGGAACTCCTCGCCGAAGATGGCTCGCTCTATATCCACCTGGATTGGCGGGTGGGACACTACGCAAAAGCCGTTCTGGATGAGGTCTTTGGCGTGGGATGTTTCCAGAACGAGATCGCGTGGTGCTACCGGGAGGCCATCAATTCCATGAAGCGCTGGAACCGAAAGCACGACAATATCCTCTTCTACACCAGGCATCCCGACCGCTTCTGCTTCCATGCCGACGCCGTGCTCCAGCCGCATTCCGATGTCACCACCGCGAAGTACAAGTATGAGGATGAGAAAGGGCGCTATCGCCTGATGGGGCGTGGGATCGTGGGAAGCCCGATCCAATCGGCGCGGGATATTTCGCCGGAGTGGGAGAAGACCCACCCGGAACTGGTCTATCGCCACTACCAGCGCGCAGGCTCTTATGCGGTGGACTATTGGAACCTGGATATTATCAACCAGGCCTCCCATGAGCGGTTAAACTATCCCACCCAAAAGCCGGAGGCGCTGCTGGAGCGCATTCTCAAGGCGAGCAG
>DATGIG010000009.1:0-12943 GCA_035295825.1 Chthonomonadaceae bacterium
TCTCTGGGGCAGGTTGCTTACGTGTTACGCGACCGTTCGCCGCTGGGATTGCTCCCCGCTCGACTTGCATTTCTTAGGCACGCCGCAAGCGTTCGTCCTGAGCCAGGATCAAACTCTCCATCAGAATGCTGATGTGAAACCACAAGAGCAAGCCCTCGTGGTGATTTAACTGGTTAAACCAGTCGTTTGAAATCCTCGCTCGATTGGTTCTAACATGAAGTTAGAAATCCGAAGTCACTCTGACCACAAGACGTTCAAAACTACAGAGTCCACATAAAACGTCCTATGTGATTTTCAAGGTTCGTTTTCGTCCCGATCCTAACGAAGAGGCTCTCGGGCGAAGCACTGTATTGTACACCACGCCCCTCGGAAAGTCAAGGGTGTTTTTTTAGTCCGATTTATAGATTTTTTGCGCCGGTTGCAACTTTCCAAAATCGGTCCCTGTCATTGTGGGCAGGACACACAAGGAGGAGCATTCGATGGTCCATGTACGATTTGAAGGCCGTTCGGTGGATTTCGCGGAGAGCCAGTTGCGACTGACGGCGCGCGCCAACGACGCCGAGGTCAAGCAGAAGTTGGCGCAGCGCCTGGATGTCCACCCGGACCGTTTGCGGACCTATGTGGTGGATCGGACCCGAGAGGGCAACCTGATCGTCCGCCCGGAAGCCGTCTACGGCTGATAAACGCATTGTGACAATTAAGAATCCGCCTCGCGCCCTGATGGGGAAAGCTTACATACTAGTCCAATGGTAGGACATTTGGCTTAAGACCAAAAACTGCAGGTTCAATTCCTGTGTATGCACCCAACCGCTTTCCCGACTTGCGCGAGGCGGTTCTTTTTTTGGAGGAGGTGCCACCGATGCGCGCCTTTGAACGGGATCTCCGCCTGGAGATGTTGAATAGTCTGTTGACCACCCCGCACCGACAGTTGGAGAAGGTCGCGGAGGTGCATAAGGAGATGAGAGAGCTGGACCCGCTCTTCTATGCGCACCTGGCCGTCTGGTACCATCGCAATGGCGATGTGCGCGACCATAAAGAGGTCTTCCTGGGTAACCTGCTGGTGAGCGCGCTGCCGGAGCATCGCGACGCCGGCTATGTGCTGCTGCAGGATCTGCCGCCGTATCAGGTCGCTCGCGTGGTCGACTTCATGAAGCAGCAGGTGGGCAAAGTCCCACGCTCCACACGGACTGCGGTGCGGCGCTATCTCACTTTGCGTGAGCGAGATGCGCACCGCTTCGACCGGGCTGCGCTGCGAGGACGCGATGCGATGAAGCACCTCTACGCGACCCTGCATATCAAGCCGGGCGGACGCGCCGATAAGATCCTCTTCAAGGCGGAGGCGCCGCCGAATAGCCTGGCTGCGGTCCTGAAGCTGGTTGCGCAGGCGAAGACGCCGGAAGAGCAGGCGCGGCTGATCGTCACGCACGATCTGCCCTTCACGGTGGCTGTCGGCACGATCAAGAGGATCACGCCGGTCGTGCTGGTGGCGCTGGTAAACGCCATGTCGCCTCAGGAGGTCATCAACAACCTGGGGGCGCTGAAGGCCCGCGGCGCACTGGATCATGCCGACCTGAAGGCGCTTATTGACGGCAAACTCGCAGAAGCCGCCAAGCATGGTCGCGTGTCGGCGCTCAAGGCGCAGGTTGCGAGCGAGGCGGTCGCGCTGGATGCGGAGACGACGGAGAAGCTGCGGCAGGTGACCAACGCACAGATCAAGAAGCGCGGCACGATCACACGCGCTACCGCGCTGTTCGTGGATAAGTCCAGCTCGCTGGAAGATGCCATCGAACTGGGCAAGCGGGTGGCGGCGCTGGTAGCCGGCATTTCGACAGCGGGATTGGTGGTCTACGCCTTCGACTCGATGCCCTATCCGCTGCAGGCGAGCGGTAAGGAGCTGACCCACTGGGAGCGGGCGTTCCAGGGCGTGAAAGCGAACGGGAGCACCAGTATCGGCGCACCGCTGGAAGCCATGCGCCTGAAGCGCCAGCGCGTGGAGCAGATCATCATCGTGACGGACGAGGGAGAGAACACGTCTCCCTACTTCGTGGATGCCTATGAGGCCTACCGGAAGGATCTGGGCAGCGCTCCGAGCGTCGTCCTGGTGAAGGTAGGCCAGGCGACCGACCACGTGGAGCGCCAGTTGCAGGCACGACAGATCCCGTTGGAAACGTTCACGTTCGCGGGAGACTACTATGGCCTGCCGAACCTGGTCCCGCTCCTGACGCGCCCGTCACGGTTGGAGTTGCTGTTGGAGATCATGGAGACCCCTCTGCCGGTCCGCACGGATCGGTAGGAGGATGCAAGCGGCTGTTCGCTCCTGGGTGAGGCGCTGCCTTCGCTTAGGGAGCGGCAGCCGTTTTGGGTAAAGGAAGATGAACAAGAATATTTTGAAAATCATGGACACTATCGCACAGCAAGAGGCGCAATTCCAGAACTCCCGGTTCCTCGCGCCCTGTGTACAGGGAGGCCAGGTACGGGCCAGGATTGCAGGGTTGGTGAAGACGTTTCGCCCACGCCCCGCCGATTTTGCCGGGTGGGGCCTGTTTCAGCCACGAGAGGGTGGAGTTGCCGAGATGGTGGAAGAGGCTGGTTTGCCGCTGGTGATGGAGTACCTGAACCCCCTCCCTGCGCTACGGCTGCGTCTGGCGTATGCGTTGCAGGATCTGACCTGGTTGGCCTACCCGATCAATGAGTCGGATGCGCGCCAGAGATTGGGATCCGCAAAGCCACTCGTGGTGCATCTGGTGACGGAGGGCGCGCCGTTTGAGCCGATTGTGGCGCGTGGAGGTGGGGGCGCCTGGTGGTTCGAGATGTGTGATCGCCGCGCCGATCCGATACAAACCGAAAAACTCCAGGAGGCGTTGCGCCGCCTCGTCTTGCCAGAGGAGGTCCAATTTCCTGGACTGACCCCGGAGATGCGCGCCGTCTATGGGCTGGTCGCAAGTGCGGAAGACGGTTTTGAGACACTACGGCTGCGCCGGGAGGCGGAGCGCGCCGAAAGGGAGCGACGCCAGGCGGCTGAGCGGCTGCACCAACAGCGGCAGCAGGACGCCACACGGCTACGGAAGGCGCTGCAAGTAGGGGGAGGAAACCTGGCGGAATTTCGTGACCGAGGCGAGTACTGGCTGGTGGATTGGTCTACCAGGAATGGACAGCGCCATACCTCCGCGATCTGTAAGCGCGACCTGACGGTTATCAGTTCCGGGATCTGTTTGAGCGACCAGGACCGCGATTTCGATCTGCAATCGCTGGTCGGCGTCATCGAAAAGCGGGACCGTTATTAGAGGAGGTGAAGAGGATCATGAACCGCTCCGGCGCGTTCTATCATGAGACGCTGTATCGTTCGGGCGCCTTGATGGGCAAGCTGAACGCGCTTCCTGTTACGATCTGCGGTGCAGGCGCGCTCGGGGCTAATCTTTGCGAGAGCCTGGCGCGCCAGGGCTTCGCGCATCTGCGTGTCATTGACAGAGATCGAGTGGAAGAGCGCAACCTCTCCACACAGCCCTACTATCGCACAGACATCGGCGCGTTCAAGGCGAAGATGATGGCCAATGCGCTCTATCGGGCATTGGGAGTAACGGTGGATGCACGCTGTGACACACTGACCTCGGAGAATGCAGGCAAACTGCTCTCGGGCAGCGGTGTTGTTCTGGACACCTTCGATAACAGCGGTTCGCGGCAGGCTGTCAAAGAGACCTGCGAGCGCAATGGGCTGACATGCCTGCATGTCGGCCTTGCTTCGGATTATGCCGAGATCCTCTGGAATGAGGTTTATCGGGTTCCTTCCGCAGCACTGGACGATATGTGCGACTATCCGTTGGCTCGCAATCTGGCGATGCTGGCTGTTGCGGTCGCCTGCGAAACATTGATCTCCTTTGTGGCGACCGGAGAGATGCGCAACAGCACCCTCACGCTCTCCGACTTTGCCATTAGACCGTTTGAATAGGACTAAGGGCCGGAAAATTGGGGACTTTCGGCCCATGTCGCTTGGGCCTTCTGCATGTAAAATGGAGGAAACTATCCTCCCGTAGGGTAAAGATGTCTCGATGTGCTCTGAGAGGAAGGAGCGACCATGCAGAACATAGCCCAGAACCATCTGCCGGACAACGGCGGCGAGATGCCGCAACGACAGTGCCCGATATGCGGTAAAACCAATAACGACTGGCAACGCGTGTGCGTCCATTGCGGGATCGAGTTGCCGAACCCGGAGGAAGCGACGCGGGCGGAGTTGGGCCATCTGGTCTATCTGCTGCATCGCCTAACCAATTGGCAGTCGCGCGGCTTGGTGTCCATCCCTCAGGCATTACAACTCGCGAAGGAGACGAATGAGCGACGTCAAAGCCTGCTGAACACATGGACGCCGCCTGCTGCATCCCCTTCCACGGCATCAGACGCGAGTAGGTCTCCAACGCCACAGGCTCCTCCCTGGGTGCCTCCCCTGCCGTCACAGTACGCCTCGGCGATGGGCGTTACGCCCCCGGCTCCTCTCGGAGTAGGCGCTTCAAATGTGTCATCCGCCGGATCGAGCCCGCCAGGAAAGCCACTTACTCCCGTACCCTCCGGCCTCCGGAACTATCTACAAAGGTATGCAATTCAGACGCTCTTCGTTCTCGCGGCGATCCTGGTATTGACCGCACTGCGTAGCATGATCGCCTGGGAAGCGGTAGGCGCAGTCGCCATCAAATTGGTTCCCCTGGTCCCATTGCTTTTGACCTGGATGTTCTGGGCATTCGGGCAGCGTACGCGGCAGGAGAACCCCTGGGCCGCCTTTGTCTACCATGCCCTGGTTGCCGCGTTGACTGCCTTTGACCTTGTGGCGATACATCGGTACTGGCTGAATGGGATGGTACTGTCCGCGAAGCCGATGTTTTGCCTGGCTGCAGGCACGGCCACCGGGGTTGCCGTCTGGATGCTGTTGCGTGAGAAGCGTGTGCCGTATTTGCATCTCGCTTTGATCGGTGTACTGACGAGCCTCTTCGCCGGACTGCAACTGGTGCGCCAGTGGATCCTGTTTGCTGACGATTTTAGAGTGCTGCCATTGCCCCTTTTCGGGTTAGCCTATCTGTTGGTCGCGGGTTTGTGTATCGGAAGGGCGCACTATCTGACGCGCCGGAGTGTGTCGACGCAGGCTGCGCCTGCCGACGAGGCGACAGGGAATAGCATATCAGAACAGAAGGGTTGGATTTATGCTTGGACACTCTGGGCGCATCTCTCGGTTCTGTCGCTGGTCTTGCTCTGTGCAGTAGATATTGCCCTTCAGGAGCGGGTCCAGATCGGGGAGTACGCGTTGCTCACACTGCTCGCTGCCGGATTGTATGGCATCACCGCCCAAATACTTCAGGAGCCGAGGATGGTACCGGTTTCGGGCGGGCTCATGTTGGCGAGCGGCTTGATGTGGTTGGGAGAGTGGCGACAGTTCGTCGAGACGGGCTTTGGGGATGTGTTGTTGGCAGTGGGAGCAATCGGCTCAGCGCTCTCGTGGTACAACGGCGCACGGAGCACGGGGAAGACGGCAGACCTTGCAAAAGTCTGGCGGCGTTTGGCGGAGGGAGAAGTATGCGCCGCAACACTACTGGTATGGATAGAATTACTGTCTCGATTAGGTGTCCATGCTGGGGGAACGGCGACGTCGGAGACAATGCATGCCACCGTGTTGTGCGCGTTATGCGCCGCCTTTCTCCTGGGATTTGCCCGATGGGAGAGACAGTCGGTGTTTGTGTTTGCCGCACTGGCTACAGGAGGCGCTGCGCTGGTGCGAGGGTTGATCTGGGCAGACGCTCCCTCGTTTGCCTTTGCGCTTACGTTGACACTCTATGGTAGTCTGCTCTACGGAATAGCGCTCCGTTTCGCGGCCCTGCCTGCATCGAGGGATGCGGCTGTCTTCTCTTATTCCGAATGGGGCGATGCCTTTCGAGGCTGCGGCTTTGTGGCGGTACTGCTGGCATTGGGGGAACGCAGTCTTGCCTTTCTCACAGGTAGCGATCCGCGCCATCTGGCGCTCTCCCTCCTGCCCCTCCTTCCGGCGTTGTATCTGATCGCAGCTACTCGCCGTACTCCCGGCTGGGATGGGATGCGTATCCTCTCCTTAGCGGCGATGCAGTTGACAACCGCTCTTATGGTTGGAGCAGTGTGCGGGCTGAACCGAGGAGCCGAACACTGGACAAGCGCTTCTCTCCAGGCCTGGGGATGCTCGCTGGCAGCGCTGGGCTGGATCTGGTGGGGGATCGGTCAGGGACTGGATCGAAGACAGAATGATCTCTGGGGCGAGACGCTTGCAAATGGTGGGTTGGCCATCGCTCTCGGCGGTGGGGTTATCATCACCGAAGTGGCTTGCACGGCCATTCCCGCCACTGCGCCGACATGGTTCATCTGTCAGGGGGTGCTCGCGCTCATTTTCGCCCTCTTCGCATGGGATGCCTATCGGACCCAGCGGGAGTTGCTCGGGGCTGCCCTGCTGCTCGTGACCGGCATGGCTGGCATGATAACGACGGTACACGCCGCAGAGGCGCCATTTGTCGCCACGATCTGGACAACATTTACTCTGCTCTCCTCCCTCGTCTTCCTGCTGTTGGCACGACGTATGGGCAAGGTCATGGTTGCTCGGCTCTCGTGGATCCCTGCCTTCGGAGGCTATGCGCTGATGGCCGTGCTGCAAGCGCTGCATCCGTTAACCGGTTATGACAGATCGATAGCGGATGCGCTCTGGATCGTTGGAGGATTGGGGTTAGCCTCCGCCTGGTTCATGACCACGCGCTGGAGCGAGACAAACGAATTCTCCTATGCTGCGGCGCTTTCACTCTGTGGCGTCTATCTCCGGGGTGTCACCCTGCTCTGGCATCCTCAGCTCCAATGGCATGCACTGCTCATGCTTCCCGTCCTGATGACGCTCTATGGGGGTGGCACGCGTTATCGGGAAAAGGATAACGCCCTGTTCGGTCAACCCATGCGGCGGACGGCGTTGGCGCTCTCAGGATTGGCTCTGCTCTGGTCTGTCGGGAATGGGGATGGTTTCTTGCTTACATTGAGACCGGCTTCCACATGGGTCGTGACGCTGACGTTGGGGCTATACGGGGTCGCTTATGCGCTGCTCGTGGCCTATCGACGTACGCCGCAAATCGTCGGCGTTGCAGCGACAACCCTGACGTTCGCCTACATCCACCATCTGCTGACCATGACGTCCGCGCTGGAGGGGGCGTCTGCACAGGTCACTCTTAGCTGGCCGCACTTTGCCTTTCTGGTGATACAGGCCGGACTGTTCTGGATGGCCGTGGGATGGATCGTCGGCATCCGTCCGGAGCGTGAGGGATTGGCGAACCCCTTATTGATCCTTGCGGGAGGGATCGCGCTCTTAAGCGTCCTGCTTGCCGTTGTAATGAGCATGTACGGGAGTGCTGAGAGCCTCTGGACGATCCTGACCCTGGCGTGCGGAGGCGTCGTCTGGTTCGGGCTGTGGATACTGGAACTGGGAGAGATCTGCCTGCATGTTGGGACCTGGAACCTGCTCGCGGCCTGGATGTGGCTGCTCTACAGCCGCATCGGCTGGGAGACCTCGCTGTTGGACCTCTACCTCTTGCCGGTCGGTCTGTATCTGGTGTCACTGGGACATCGAGCCAGCCACAAGCAGCAGGCAGGCGCCGGCCTCTTCTGGTGGGGGGGACTACTGCTTACACTGACCCCAGCCTTCCTCGCCTATTGGAACCGGGCTGCGGGCTGGCACACGGCCCTGATGATTTCAGAGTGTCTTCTGGCGGTCCTATGGGGCGTCGGGCATCGTATTCGTGCCTTCGTGAGCGCGGGATTGCTCTTTGCGATCCTATTTGCCGCTTCCGTTAGCATCGGGCATCTGCCGGACCATGCCGTGACTGTGGTGTCTCTCCTGGTCGGTGTGGCGCTGTTTGTGGGCGGATACTATGCGCTTACCCATCGGGAGGCCGTCCAACGTAGTATGGCGACGCTGGAGCATCAGTGGCGCGCCTGGCAAGCCTGGCGGTAACTGGAATGACGTTTATGGCAGGGTGATTTCGATTGTTGCTGCCGATTCCAGCGGAAGGATGAGCACCCCTAGAGGCGTGAGATAGGCAGCCGCTGGGAGTTCTGTTCCATTGATCGTTACTCTGGGGATCCCCTGCACACCGACGATCAAGATGTAGTGTGTATGTGATGCGATACGCGCCGCGCCGGCAGTATCCCATGGTTTGATAGAGAAGGAGAGGGTTCGTTCTTTCTCGACGGGATTGACAATGGAACAGGGGGCGTGGACGGTGATCCCGGATTTCACAAAGCAGTGGTAATCGTAGAGTTCGGGTTCGTTATAATAGTGGATGGCGTTGGCAAAGACGGTTCCGGGATTGATGGCGGCGAAATTGCGCGTCTGTGGGCGCAAGTTGAAGGAGTCGGGAAGCAGACCGCGTAAGTTTGCTGGTTCCGTATCTCCATAGGTCTGCTGGATACCGGAGGCGGTGATGCCATCGGCAATCTGTTTCCATGGGCCAGTTGGATCATTGCGGTGCAATCGGTAGAGCGCGTCGGAGTAGACCAAACCGCACCACTGTACCGGCAAGCCCATCCAGTTGGGGGAGACCCATTGCGTCGCGCCATATACCGGCGTGGTGGCGTAGAGGCCGACAGGTTGTCCGGTAGGATTGACGAGGTAGACGAATGGAACTCCGGTCCAGGCCCAGTACTTCGCCATATCCAGAAAGTGCGTATCACCGGTGAGTTCATAGCCCAGGTTATAGGCTTTGATAAGGTGGGCGGAGGCCAGGATGTCGGGGGTATGAAGCGGTACTTCCCAGGTTTGCGCTCCTCTTGGTGTGGAGTCAGCGAACTTATCGAGCGCGCGGAGGCGGTCTAACGCCTGATGGATCAGTTCCTGGTCGCCGCAGTAGGCGGCGTTTTCCAACAGTGAGGCGACGACCTGAGCGGTGAGGCCGTTGGCGTCAGGGGCGAAGTGCGTCTTGCCATAATCGAGGCCCTCCGGAGATTTACGGAAGGGGATAGAGCCGTCCTTCTCGAAGCGTGTGAGGAGGGATCGCGCCTGTTCTCGTGCGTTCAGCACGCTCTCTTCAACATCCCCATAGAAGAGGGCGGGAGACGGGTAGTGGACATGCGAGACGCCTGCATAGTTGCGGTCCGAGGGCTTGACGAGGGTGAGTGCAGCCTTTGCCGCTTCCGTCAGCTGTTTCCGAAGGGCATCATCCTGCGTATGCACTGCCATCCAGTCCATGAAGTAGGGGCCATCCGCAATGGCCTGGGGCATAAAACTGCCGCCGGGAACGAAGGCATGACGGTAGCGATCCCCTTCGCGGATGCTGCTGTCCAGCCAGCCGTGTGCGGAGAGGGCGAGATACTGCTCGAATGTCCGGCCAGGATTGGGGACCGGAGGCAGCCCATTCATGGTGACATACTGCTGCATCGCCGGAACGACGCTCTTGCCGCGCCCGCCGAAGAGGGTTACATGGAGAATAACCGGCTTGTTCGGCGCAAGCGTCTCTCCTTTATATGGCAGTAAGTTGCCCTCAATGCGGTTTGAGCCGTCGCTGCCGGGAAAGAGCAGGCCCATCACATGGCCGCCGGAGCGATAGATCCGATCCGGCGAATCGAACAGGGCCGTGATATTCGGAGCCATCTCCCAGGAGAGCGCGAGCCAGCGGTCATTGTTTTGAACGACCATCAGTGGAAAGGTGAGTTTGGCCGAGTCGGGTGTCTGCCGCTTCGATCCCGGACCGATGATATCGGCTTCGGAACTCGACATCTCATTCTTGTCCAGATACTCCAATCCGGCGAGGAGGGAATGCTCCTTGTTCTCTCCAAAACTGCCCACGCCGGGATGCACGAGAAAGAGCGGTAGATAAACGACGCTCCGCTCGCGATCCACCGAAACCTGGGTCTCGATGGCGAAGGCGTTCGCGGTTTTCGCGGGTGTGATACTCTGCAGCAGCGTCCAGGTTGCGCCATCCTCATCCATCCCGGTCTGTTTGCTCTGTACGGCATGGTCGTTCCGGTTAGGAAGTTCGATCAGCTCTCGATTGCTGAAAGTAACGTATTTGACCTTGCCATTCAGGACGTATCCGATGCATGTCTGGCCGTTCCCGACGGCAAATGGTTGCCCCGCTACCTCCAGAACGAAATTTCCGCCATGATCCCTGTCGTGGTGTAGTAACAATTCTCCGGATTGGGTGTCGATAGTATGTGTTCTACTCGGAGGTTCAAAGGCGGGAAAGGTAGGTTCGGGGAGGAGAATGCGTGATTCGAATGAGATCGAGGCGACTAAGCAGGCGTCGTGCTCTCCGGGTGGATCGAAGCGGAGGTGGAAGTTGGGGCCGAGCGCAGGAAGCGGCACTTGAACCTCATCCCATTTATTGGCACGGACAGGGAAGCGGGCGGAGTTCTCCTCCGTGGGACCCGCTCCGTTACGGAAGTAGAAGATTTGACCTGTGCCACCCTGATCGGACTTGAGCCGGATGTGCAACCAGAGGGGGGTATCCGCCGGATAGTTGCGCTCGGGTCCGAAGCTGTAGGGGTCGCTGCCGTTGATCTCGATCCGCATTCCCTCTGGGGTCGCCACGATGGCGGCGATATCGTGTGTCGGCTTCCATTCGCGCACAGCGTCTGCGTTGGTGAAGTCGAACCGAGGCAGGGACTGCGCAAGGGCGTTTCCTAACCCGAGCATCGTCAGCAGAACTCCCCAGAGCAGGATGAGAATGGGGGAAGATGGTGGCTGGATCATGGTGGCTGTCTCCTCTATGTGACGATTGTACCCGATAGCAACGACCCGGAGAGCGGATTATACCCGCCAATAAGACCAACTATTACCAACAATTATGTCCATGTATGGACATTTCTCTCAAAACCGGCTATAATAGCTGTCACAGGGTGTCCGGTTGATCGTTACTGGAATAGCGAACGATAACCAACGCTCCTGTTACATTTTCCGCCTCGTCGATGAACCATTATCTCCTCAGCGTCCCGCAAGATTTAGGCAAAGGGAGGTCTGCGCCGTGCAACAACCGGATTGTGCCCCGATCAGCCTGATGGCTCGTATGCGTTCACCACATTTCGTTCTCCGTTCGTTCTTAACCTTCCTTCCCCTCTGGTTCTCCTTGATGGTCTGTATCACGGCCTCGCACGTGCAAGCCGAGGAGAAGTTCAAACCCGTCCATCTCAAGATTGCCGGGAAAGAGGTTTCAGGAAAAGCCGTGGCGATTTCCAACGGCGAAGAGACCTATGTCTCGCCGGAAGTCCTTAAGACGCTGGGGATCGAGAGCAAGGTATCGGCTAAGGGAGATACGATCCTCGTGACATTGCCCCATGCGACCAAGCGAAAGGAGATCGCACTGGCGCGCCCGAAAGGGAAGGGAATGCTGGCGCTCTCCAGGGTTGCCGAGTTGGTGGACGGCGTGGTCCTTCGGCCCGATGCGCCCGGCAAGGATGACGATGATGAGGATGCGCGACCCGGCGATACGGTCTATCTGCTGGCGCGGGTGACCGAAGCACGGTTTGCAGCCGGTCAGATCCATATCACTACGAGTTTTCCCGTACCGTTCCATGCGCGCACGCTCATGGAGGGCAAGCCGGTTCGGGGCTATGTGGATTGTGTGGGCGCATTCGTCTCCGAAAAGTTCAAAGCATCGCCGTTGCCGTCCGGAGAGCGCCGCGTACTTCGGCTGCGAACGGCGCAAAACAGCGTGGATGTCGCGCGGGTGGTTGTAGAGCTTTCCGAAGGCAATTTTCTGAAAGCCGGCGATCTGGCAGCGAATTCCAGCCGTGCGATCACCGCCTCCCTGAATGACATCAAGGGAAAGCCTGCACCGGCAGTAGCCCACGTCTCGTCCAATCCTCCTTCCAAATCGGCGTCGGTGAAACCCGATGGCAAAAAATCCGCCTCCACGCCTCCGGTGAAGGTCGCCATCAGTACGGTTCCTGCCCCGGATCGCGTTCAAGCTCCCGGTAAAATCAACGGTTCGGGGCCGACAGCGGCTTTGAAGCCCGATATGCATAACAGTGGCGATACCCATCCATCCGGGAGGGTGGCATCGAATCGAACCCCAAGCGCCTCGAATAGGACCCCGAGTACAGCGATCCCGCGAAACCTTCCGACCGATCCCGACGTCACGTTAACCGTGAGCGATAAGACCGACACGGACTTCACAGCGGAGAGCCAGCTCGTACTACGGGAAAAGGCCCCATCGCGCGGAGATGCGGTAAAGCGGGAGGGGATGCCGGTTGAGGTCCATGATCTGGCGTTTGTGCCGGTAGATGACAAGCTATGCCGGGTCGAGTTGGCGACCAGCGGCAAACCTGGGGTCTCCATCCACTATATTCCCGGTACGACACAGATGGTGATGGATCTGGCCAACACCCGGCTGAGCCTGCCAGAAAACGATAACGGCGAGCGGGACGTGATGCATCCGTTGGTGCATAAGATCACGGCGGCATCGGTGGAGGGGAACCGACCGACGACCCGGCTCACCCTGGACATGACGCGGATCGCAGGGTTTACAATATCGACCACCCCGGATCACTGTACGCTGGAGCTGCGCTTGCCGCGCAACGCCTATGGCGTCCTGGCCGACAAAACGATCGTGGTGGATGCCGGACATGGAGGGAGCGCCACCGGGGCGACAGGACATAATGGCGTCTATACCATCTATGAGAAGGATGTCACGCTGGCGATTGCCCTGAAATTGCGAACGGCGTTGGAAGCCTGCGGGGCCCGGGTGGTGATGACGCGTGACCACGATGCGGACGTCGGATTGGATGCGCGTCCGGGGTTGGCGAACGACATTGGCGCGGACCTATTCATCAGCATCCATAACGATTCGAATGAGCGGGTGAACACCGCATCCGGCACCAGCACCTACTACCATATGAGCGACCCGAGTTGCCGAGCGTTCGCAACCTGTGTCCAACACGCCGTGATGGCGGTGACCGGTTTGCCAAG
>DATGIG010000010.1:0-8051 GCA_035295825.1 Chthonomonadaceae bacterium
CAGACATCGCGCCCGCGCGAATTGCGGATGCGCTTTACCGGGCCGGAGGGGGAACGTATCTTCGATTCGCCCCCCCTGCCCTGCAACTGGAGTTCGGTGGATGCGGGACTGCAGACCTCCGGCTTCGCTACGCTGCAGATCGGCCTAAACCTGCGAGCCATGCCCTTCGCGCGCCCCGGCGTCTACAATGCCGCCATCTACTGCGACGACCGCCTGCTGGTCACCTATCCCCTCTCGGTCCTCCATGCCGCTCCCAACGCCCCTTAATGCGGTCTGCGGGAATCCGTGGCATCAGAACTTTCCGTCGAACATCAGATAGACCGTACGCCGCTGCTGGGTTGTCTCTATAGGAACTCCAGGCATTGGGTCCGGCGGCTCTCCGGCCATCAATCTCAATCAATCTCCATGATTCGATTGCGGCGCGGCTAGCGTGCGCCATGTTCAAGCAAGGGCGCTCCGGCACGTTGCCTCGGCTGACCATCAGGATCGGGCTAAAGTTTCCCGGTGACCATCAGGTAGAGGGTGCGGCGCTGGGGCGTACTCTCCGTAGCGGTTCCTGCGGAGGTCCCCATGGGAAACTCCAGGTGCTTGTCGTCGAATAGGTTGATCGCCACCGCAGAGATGGTCCAGGGACGGCTCTTCGTACCGAAGCGGTATCCCAGCCGTGCGTCCACCCGCGCATAGGCATGGATCGGCAGAACGGTGGTATCGTGGAAAACCGAAGCGCCGACGAAGTGCACTCCGAGGTAGGACTCGATATGCGAAGAGAGGTTGGCCTGAACGCCTACGTTGAACTTATGCTGGGGAGACAGGTCCACACGCTCGCCGTCGCTGCCCTCCACATCCTGATAAGAGTAGTTGAACAGGCCGCGCACCCCCCTGGCAATGCGAAACTCGCTCTCTAACTCCAGCCCGACCGCCGTCGCCCCCCCTCCATTGATATAGCTTGTCGCGGTGGCGATGCCTGGCGGAAAGGGAGGAGAGGGCGCGAACGCCGTCGCCGTCGTCGTAATCAGATCCGTGATCTGGTTGTAGAAGAGGTTCACGCCGAGATGCCCGCCGGGGATCTCTTTGCGATAGCCCAACTCATAACTGGTCACCTTCTCCGGCTTCAACGCGGGATTTCCGGTCGCGGTTCCCACCACGCCGGGAGCGATGGGGTACTGATAGTTCAGATAGGTGTCCACAATGCTGGGATCGCGGAAGGAGGTGCCGTAAGAGAGGCGTAGGGACTGCTTCTGCGACAGGTGGTGCACCAGGCTCACGCGCGGGGTGAAGGTAACCCCATAGACCGAGTGATCGTCCAGGCGCACTCCGGCAAACAGATGGGTCTGTCGGGCCAGATGGAAGTCATCCTGTCCATACAGGGCAAACAGATCTTGCTGGTTCGAACCGGTAACAAAGGTGAAGGCCTGGATCTGGCGGTAGCTGAGGCCATAGACCAGGCTATGTTGTCTGGAGAGATCGCGCGACTGCTGCGCCTCAAAGTCATAAGTCTGGGAAGAGGCGTCGCGCCGGCCTGGCTCATCCAGATAAAAGAAGTTGCCGAAGACCCGCGCCATGATCGGGTTCTTGACCTTATCCTCACTATAGGTCAGGCTGACATAACTGGTGTGCCAGGCTCCATCCTGAAGCGAGAGGCCCCCATTGTAATCCGAGATCGCTTCCGAGTTTCCTGCCGCCAGCCAGAGGTTGCCCCGCTTCAGCCGCTTCTCGGCGTCGAAGGTGAGGACGGGGACAGTGTAGCTGTCGCGCACCTGGCCGGGCTGCCGGCCCCCGAAGCCGTCCGTCCGATTGTAGCCTGCGCCCAGCGAGTAGGACCAATCGCGCGCCTTTCCGGCCGTCGTCTGGATCTCCGTGAGGGTACTGTTCTGCTCGCCCACCAGGCTGCGCACCGAGGTCTTGGCAGGATCTTTGGCCATCTCGGCAGGGGTTTTGGTGATGATGTTGATGACGCCATTGAAGGCGTTGGCCCCATAGAGCGCCGACCCCGGCCCTCGCACGATCTCGATGCGCTTGATGCGGGAGATCAGCAAGGGGTTGGCGCTCCACAAGATATTCCCGTAGATGTCCTGATAGATGGAGCGCCCATCCACCATCACCAGCAGTTTGTTGGCATACTGGCCATTAAAGCCGCGGATGGAGACATTTGCAACCCCTCGGTTCATCTCCATCACATCCACACCGGGCACGGAGCGCAGCAGGTCTAGGATGGTGACGGCCCCGGAAGCGCGGATGTCTTCTTCGGTGATGACGGTGACGGCGGCGGGGACATCGCTGGCCTTTTGCGCCTTCTTGGACGCGGTCACCACCGTATCGCCCGCCAGCAACAGTTCCGTGTCTGCCGAGGATGTCCTGCCATCGGCATGTGCCGGGAACTGGCAGCTAGAGAGCGCCACGACGCACAGCGCCGTTAACGTGATTTTGCTATGGAGAGACATCCTGGTCATTCTCTTCCTCCCTGAACATGAATTCGCTACCCTACAGAGCCTCTATGCCGCTTTGCGGAGTTCCTGAGGAGAAGCTGACAGACCGGCGCGGACTGTGGAGACAAAGATAGGCACCAGATTGGGATCGAATTGCGCCCCGGCGCCCTTTTCGATCTCCCCCAGGGCGACTTCGGGATCCATCCCGGCGCGATAGGGGCGATCCAGCGTCATGGCGGAAAAGGCGTCCGCGATGGCCATGATCCGACCAAGGAGCGGGATCTGTTCTCCCGCCAGGCCCCTGGGATAGCCCTTGCCATCCCACCGCTCATGGTGATTGGCGACGGCATCCAGAATGTCGGAGAGATGGGGGATTCCATGGATGATGAGCGAAGAGAGGGTCACGTGGTTCTTCATGATCTCGTACTCCTCTTCGCTGAGTTTGCCCGGCTTGCGCAGGATCGAATCGGGGACGCCGATTTTGCCCACATCATGCAGCAGCCCGGCGACGCGCACGATGTTATAGGTCTCCTCGGAGCAGTTCATCGCCTGCGCCAGTTGCAGGGCGAACCCGGTCATGTGTTCGGAGTGCTTGCGTGTATACTTGTCTTTCAGGTCGATCGCGTTCACCAGGCCGTCGAGAACATCGAAACTCGACTGCTCGCGGCGGTCCTCCTCCGCCGTGACCAGGTGCAGCGTGACGGCGTCTCCTCCCCGCTGTTTGCCCTCATAGAGCGCCGCGTCGGCAGCGGCGACCAGGCTGACGGCGGAGTATCCGGCGCTGGCGACGTCCGAGATCCCAAAACAGAGCTGCAGAGGCAAGGCGGTCCCTTCCGGATTGCGAAAAGGGAATTGGGAAATATGCTGCTTGGCGCACTCGGCAAGATCACGCGCCTGCGCCGCGGTATGGTTCGGCAACACCACCATAAACTCATCGCCGCCGCATCGGCCCAGCAGCGCGTGCTCATCGCAAACAGCGCACAGGGTCCGGGCGATATGCCGCAGAGCCTGATCCCCAACGGGATGTCCATAGGTATCGTTCAGTTGCTTGAAGCGATCCATGTCGAGCATCATCACGCTCAAGGAGGCGTCCGGCGCATTCTTGAGCAGTTGTTCAAGCCGGGCATGGATCGTGCGATGATTCAGGAGGTTGGTCAGGCCGTCATGCTCCGCCAGTTGCGCCAGTTGGTTCCGCGCATCCTCCAGTTCCTGAAGCTGTTGCTCCAATTCGGAGACCAGGCGGATGTTCTCATTGCGCAGATAGCGGCGCTCCAGCGCCCGCGCCACCACGCCGTCCAACTCCTGAATATCGTCCAGGGGTTTGAGAAGATAGTCGAAGACGTTGCCCGTTTTGAAGGCTTCGATGGCGTTTTCCATGTTGCCGTGCCCGGTAAGGATGATAAACTCCGTATCCGGAGCCAACTCCTTCGCGCGCGCCAACAGGCCCATCCCATCCAGGCGAGGCATCTTCATATCGGAAACCACGACATCGAACGTCTGCGTGGTCAGCAGTTCCGCCGCAACCATGCCGTCTTCCGCCAGGGTAACTTCGTGTCCGGCTCTCCGTAACTGCCTCCCCATCAAAAGACGCAACGCATCCTCATCGTCCGCAAGCAATACCTTACCCATACTATCCTCTTTCAATCCCAGCCCGAGCAGCCCCTCCAGGATATCAGGACCATGGCCCTGCCATTTCAGGCCAAAACGCTGTCGAAACGGGATTAACCATCCTTAGTCATGTTTCATCGAGAAAATCAGTTCACCAGAGAGACGAAGGTGACGATTGTCTTATTCCATACATGTACAGGAAAGTGCTATGCGGCTTTTGGAATCTCTTGTACTTCTGCGAGGGGCAGAGTGATGGTGAAGACAGCGCCATGGTCGTTGTAGACCTGGATGTCCCCCTGATGCCGCTTCAGGATCGTATGGCTGATCGACAGCCCCAATCCTGTCCCCTTCCCCGGATCTTTCGTCGTGAAGAACGGATCGAAGATACGGCCGACTACGGTATCGGGAACCCCGGTCCCATTATCCCGGAACTCCAACACAAACCGCCCCCCCTCCACCCAGGAGCGGATTGTGATGGTCGCGTCGGGGCGTCCCTCCATCGCGTCGCGGGCGTTGGTGATGAGGTTGAGGAAGACCTGTTCGAGTTCGTTGGCATCGGCCATTACCGGGGGAGCCTCTTCACACAGGTGAAGCTCTGCAGTGACATTGTGGGTGCGCAGTTGCTGTCCGACCAGCAGGAAGCAGTCGTGAACGACCTGGTTGACGTCTACGGGCGCAAAATCGGCTCCTCCGGCGCGGCAGAAAGTGCGCAGGTGTTTGACGATCTTGGTCATTCGGCCGGTCTGCCCCTCGATGATGTCGAGGTCGGCGAGCACATCCTCGGAGAGGCCGGGTTCCTGCTGGAGTTGTTGGGAGAGACCACGGATAATAGCGATGGGCTGGTTGAGTTCGTGTGCGACGCCTGCGGAGAGGGTGCCGAGGGAGGCGAGCTTGGCGGATTGGACCAGTTGGACTTCCGCTTCGCTCAGATCGGCCTGGCTCTTTTCGAGCGTAGCCATCAGACCGTTAAACGCTTCGAGCGTCCTACCCATTTCATCCTTGACCCGGATGGTCACACGCTGCGAGAAATCTCCTGCTTTGGCAATGGTATTGACCGTGTCTGCCAGGTTTTTGAGTGGCCGGGTGATCCCCAAAAGCAACTGTATGCTAACGCCTATGGCGAATACGACCACGAGAACTGAGATCACCACCATCCAGGATAGACTGACTCGAACACGCGTATCTACCGAGGCTACCATGGCGTCCTGATTCCGTTCGACACTGTTCAAGCGCAGGTCCCCGCTCTGCGTCTGCTCTAATGCCAGCGCCATGACCCGCTCGGTGATCTGTTGCATCAAAGCATCCGATGCCATCATCTGTCGCTTTGCAGCCACGACGCGGTCTGCCGAAGCATTCGCCTGCCGGATGGCGAGGTGGATCGCACCCATGTCTTGGGATTCCCCCTTCGCCTCAAGTAAGGTGTGTAGCGCCTGCAGGTCCGCATTGATATTTTGTTGGATCACCCCAAGCCCAGCGGTATCCCTATCCAGGTCTTTCAGGTTTATGCTCTGCATCACCAGGCATACTTGCGTATTGAGTTCCTTCACCTCCATCTCGATAGTGGCAGCCTCGTTGACCACCTCACCAGTATAACTTTGGAGTTGAAACGCGTGGTCCTCCGCCTGACGGCTCTTCATCAATTGCAGTTCCATCGGATCTACCAATTCGCCAAGCTGAATATCCAGTTTATCGAGTTCGATGAGAATGCTGCCTTTTACCCTCCTGTATTCGGCTTCCGCCCGAGGATCACCAAGCGCCTGAGCGCGGAGCGCGAGCAATCCCACCTGCTCCTGGGTCATCTGTTCAAAAAGCTTTGCCATCCGCACCTGGATCTCCACAAAGAGGGAGGGATCGCCTCCATCCGTCGTCAGGTTCTGGATTGCATCGGAGGTTGCCTTGATTTTATCATTGAACGGGGTTAGATGGTATTTGCTATGTGTCGCCTCGATCTCTGCCAGATACGTTTTGAACTCCTTGAGCAATAGTTGAAGATTGAGCGCTCGCTTGACGGAGCTATTCAGTTGAAGATTGGATTGTTGAGAGAGGTGCAGGACATCGGCAGCCTCGCCATCCATGGTGGTGACCTGAGCGTGTATCCCAGCGAGAATCTGTTCGGTTTCCCGAAGCGTACAGCGAACGGTCTCAGCCTCGGTATGGTAGAGTTGGACGGAGGTTATTTTCTCCTGGACCGCCTGTGAAACGGTCTGTTGTAGCTCCTGGATGCGCGGGACATCCAATCCGACATTATTGGAATTGAGACGATTGATTTCGCTGTCCAACCGGTGTGCGGTCGCGATTTCCTCACTCAGAGCGATTGAATTCTGTCGGGCTTCTTTCGCGTTTTGCGACGAAGCCAGACGGATAAACGTGGAGGAGACACGTTCTAATGCCCGTTGCAATTTGAGCGTCTTTACCTGCAGTGGGGTAGAATGTCTGGTTAACTGATTGATATTGGCTTGAATGGCAAAAAGACTGCACAGGCCGATAACAGCTATCGCAACAATGCTGATAGCAACAAATAAGGCATTTAGCGCCAATCTGGTTTTTAGGCTCATCCGGCTCTCCGTAAGTATCGGTTCTATCTATCGGCAATAGTACATGAAAAAAATATACAACCGATTACTTAAGGGAAGGGATCCTCCTTGAAAACGGCGAAAGATTCGGAATAAAAAAGCCCCCTCTTTCGGAAGGGGCTTTCTGTGCTGCAGATTGGATAGCCGGTACGGCATCCGGAGTTTATTCGCTAAGGTAGTTGAAGAGATCGCGGCGCTTGGCTGCGAATTTCAACTTGCGCAGCGCCTGGACCTCGATCTGCCGGACCCGTTCGCGGGAGATATGCATGGTCTCCCCGATCTCCTGAAGCACCTGCGCCGAGTCGTCCTCGAAACCGAGCCGCTTGCGCATGATCTCACGCTCGCGGGGGGTCAGGATCGAGAGCAGGGCGTCGAGCTGCTGCTGCATCTCGGCGCTCAGAACCACCTCCTGTGGATTGATGGCTGTTCGGTCGAAGAGCAGTGAGGCCAGGGTGGTGTTCTCTTCATCTCCGACCAGCATATCCAGGGACACAGGCTCCATATTGGCCTGTAACAGGGCATTGACTTTCCGCGCCGACATCCCCAATCGCTGTCCCAGTTGCTCGGCGCTGGGTTCTTCCCCCTGCTCGCGCAGCATCAGCGCGCGCATCTTATCCAACTTACGGAGCGTCTCCGAGACGTGCGCCGGGATACGGATCGCCTTGGCCTTGTTGTCAATGGCCCGGCTGATCGCCTGTTTGATCCAGTGGGTGGCGTAGGTGCTGAACCGATAGCCCTTGGCGGGATCGTAGCGTTCGGCCGCCGTCATCAATCCGATGGCGCCCTCCTGCACCAGGTCTTCGAACAGGATGAGAGGATTATGGTAGTTCTTGGCGATGTTAATGACCAGGCGCATATTTGCTTCGACCAGGCGATCTTTGGCACGATTGTCGCCGCGCTTGATCCGAGCCGAGAGTTCGACCTCCTCCTCAAAAGAGAGCAGACGCTGCCGGGTCAAGCGGGTGATATACGAGATGGCTTCCGCGCTGCCTTGCGGCGGTGCGGCCTCCTCCGGTTCCTCCCACTTTTCCGGTGGCGTGGACGGTTTCGCTTGTTTCATGGTCTAGCTGGCACTCCTCATTCCGCCAGGCTTGCAATGTGGCGTGCGAGCAACGGGCCGACCGTTTCTCCCTACGCTATGTTTCGCCAGTATATGCGGACTCCCATGCGCGATAGACGCGCTGAGTGTTTGTTCCATAGGAATCGACGAACTTGCGCCTGAGCAGACCCTCCGCCGTAAAACCGGCAATTTGGCTGACAGTGGTCTTTCCGGGTCCTATACCCCGCTATTTCAAAGATCCATCATCAGCGCCTCGGGAGAGGCTGTCTTGCCGATACCGGTTATGACGGGCTTGCTGGCGCTACCCGAAATGCGAATGTTGCCGTGCGTCTCCTTCTGCGACAAGGTGGTGATACCCTCGTGCTGCGTTCGCGTTCTTCCATC
>DATGIG010000011.1:0-4904 GCA_035295825.1 Chthonomonadaceae bacterium
TCTACTACAGTCGCGGGCTTGACGCTCAGGCTGAACCGTTGTTGGTTCGTGCGTTGGCTATTCGAGAGAAAGTGTTGGGAGAAGTACACCCAGACACAGCCCAAAGCCTTAACAATTTGGCTGGGCTTTACGAGGCTCAAAGTCGGTATGCTCAGGCAAAATCACTTTATGTTCGGGCATTGGCGATCTATGATAAAACGCTAGGGCCAAATCACCAACGGACACAAACCACTCGCGGCAATTTGTCCCGAGTGCGTCGATTAATGAATCAACGAAAGGCGAAGAGCCAGGATTTGAAGACTGTAAAACGATAAGGAGGTAAGGATGAGCGCCTTTACAAGAATGATGAATAGCTCCGTGGCGCGGGATGCGGCGGTAAGCAGGTCCATGGCGGAGAGTACGGAGGCCGTTGTCACGGAGTTGCGATGGCAGGTCAATAAGCTAACACTGGCAAATATGGCGCTTTTCGAGCTACTACAAGCCAGGCTGGGCATCACGGAGGATGAAATGTTGGCGAAGATGACAGAGATAGACCTGCGCGACGGCAAATTGGACGGACACGCGCCCGCCCCGCAGCCGATAGTGTGTGAGGTTTGCGGTCGGCCCTACAGCAAACGCCACAATCACTGCCTCTACTGTGGCCATGTCAACATGCATGGAACGGCATTTTAGCAGGGGAGCGACGAGCTCTGAATGCGAGCGTAGAAGGAGCGCATATGTTTGAGGCAGAGTTCATGTATCCTCTCGAATTATGAGATGACCGGACACAATGTGCCCGTCTAGGTAGCCTTCGGTCGAGCGCCCATTCAGACGCATCCCAACGTTGGGATGCTTTTCCGTCCGAAGGACGGTTGGCCGAAGGCCCTCTAGACGGGGATTTTCAATCCCCGGTCAAAATATAGGATGCCTCATGATCCTATAAGGTCAGTCGATAGGATACTGGGTCAATTCGCGCCGATTGAGCGCGACGACCGGCGCGCCTCCGCTCCGCGCAAGCACCAGCCGGACATCATACGGACGTGCATGGGCTGGCGGGTGCGCGCGCCAGAGTGTCTCCCAGGCCCCTCCTTGTGCGATCAGTTGCGGGTCGGCGGCCAGCGCGATACGCGTTCCGGGCGGGACCAGGCGCAGTTCGGAAATGCGACTGACCGCCAGGGAGGCGGCTTCGGCAGGCGTCTTGACGGGTGTGGCCGTCCTTGATGAGGCGAGATGCGTTATCAGCCCGGTAACCGGGGTCAGGCCGATCAGATTGCCCGTGAGGTCGTTAAACTGGATATAGTAGCGCTTTCCGTCGGCCTCGCAAGTCGTCAACCATATAAACCGATGGCCATGGCCATGGGGGAAATAGGGAAACAACTCTTCCTTAAACTCCGGCTCGTGCAGCAGGTGCGCGGAGTTGCTGAAGCGGGCGCAGAGAGCCATGGTCTGTTCGGATACCTGCTGCGTGGTCATGCGTGGGGTGTAGCCGATAGCTTGCGCGGATGAGCACACGTAAGCGCCCTCTGCGCTCAGGAGCGCGATCAGAGAGAGCGTCGTGCAGACGAGGGCCAGGCGCAGACGGGGGCGTGTGCGCAGGGCGGTAAAACCTGATTTCATTACGGGTAATCCTTCTGTTCTGGCTGCGTGCCGCCAGTTTGTGAAACTTTCGCTTGGCTCGATAATCAAACCCAAGTGCCGCGCCATACAGAAGGGGAGGCATCGCAAGGCGAACCTCCGCCCTACAAACAGGCGCGAGCGTCATCGTCAGGAAGCCTCGTGGCTTTCGGCGGTCGGACGCCCGTGTCCTGATTTGTGTGGCCTTACACTATATTAGACGCAAGATCAGCCCCTTGTTGCACATTTTTTCGGAAAAATTGCAAGTCAAGTTATAGTTTGCAATAGAAAGGGCGTATGGCATTGGATGCGCCAATCTCCTCGCATGAGATTGTAGGGGCGCAGGAGGGCGCAGCATGTAGGGGAGCAATAAGGTCGCGCCTGGAATAAGGTCGCACTTGGTGCAGCCCAAATTCGCTTATTTCGCGAATTTCAGCCCCAATGCGCTATTCTAACGCGAATTTGCTGCGCCCTCCTGAAGGGAGAGGTGAAGCGTGCAGGAGCACGAGGCGGCGGAGCCATTCGAGGAAGAGAGCCTGGAAGAGGCTAGCGTCGAAGCGGAGTGGCGTATCGCACCGGAGAGCGCCGGGATACGCCTGGACGTGTTTCTGGCCGGCGCGCTGCCGGGGGCGACACGCGCCGAGGCCCAGCGCCTCATCGAGCACGACGTGGAGCATGGGGCCGGAGTGCGGGTGAACGGCCGGCGGGGGAAGGCGAACTATCGCCTGCGCGCCGGCGATCTGGTGCGTGCGCTGCGACCGGAGCCTCAAGGCGCCTCGGTGCAGCCCGAAGCCATCCCGCTCTCTATTGTTTATGAGGATCAGGACCTGCTGGTCATCAACAAAGCGCGGGGTATGGTGGTGCATCCGGCGCCCGGCGCGGAGAGCGGCACGCTGGTCAATGCGGTGCTGGCGCATGCCGACGATCTCTCCGGTATCGGCGGCGAACTGCGCCCCGGCATAGTGCATCGCCTCGACAAGGATACGGGCGGTCTGTTGGTGGTGGCAAAGAACGACGCGGCCCATCGCGCCCTGCAGGCCCAGATCCAGGCAAAGACGGCGATCCGGCGCTATCTGGCGCTGGCTTGGGGCGTTCCCACGTTCCAGCAGGCCCATGTGGACGCCCCCATCGGACGCCACCCCACCGACCGCAAGAAGATGGCGGTCCTCACCGATCCCCGCCATACCGCCCGCTCCGCGCAGACGGACCTGACGGTGCGCGAAACCTTCGCCGGGGTATTTGCCCTCCTGGAAGCGACCCTCCAGACCGGGCGCACCCACCAGATCCGCGTCCACTGCGCCTACATCCACCACCCTCTGGTCGGCGACCCGCTCTATGGCGGGCAGCGCAAAATCCCCGCCCACGCTTTTTCCACCGAACGGCGCGCCGCCCTGGAACAGGCTATCGAAGCCCTCCATGGACAGGCGCTCCACGCATACGCATTGGCTTTCGACCATCCGCGCAGCGGGGAGCGCCTCGCCTTTGAAGTGCCTCTCCCCGAACCGATGGAGAGGACCTTGGAACTGTTAAGGCAGTAGAGAGGAATCTCTACTGCCTATTCCCCGGTTTATTGCAGGTTCATGGTGGGCGCTGTGATGGGAGTGCTCAGCGAACTCAGCGTTACGTTCTCCTGCTGGTTGGCGACACTGGCGTGAGATGCTGTGATGGTATACGTTCCCGGCACGACCCAGAAGAAGTAAGCGCCGTTGGCGTCGGTGGTCGTGCTGCCCAGTGTATTGCCGTTCTGAGAGAGCGTGACCGCCGTGCTCGGCTGCACCACGCCGCTCACTTTGACGATCCCCGTGATCGTGTAGGGTGGGGGCGGGATAGAGCCGGAGGGCTGAGTGATGAGCAGGTCGCCGATAGGATTGGCGCCCGCTACCAGGGCGAAGCCCAGGTTGGCGTCGGTGATCGGCTTGTTGACGAAGCCTGTCGCCACGACCTGACCATAAGTTCCGGTGGCGCTGCCCAGACCGACCGGCAGGTTATCCAGCTCGAACGTGCCGTCTGTGGCAGTGGTGGTGGTCACATTGGCGATGGTGACCGTCGCGCCGCCGACTGGCTTCGGCTGGTTATTGACCGTGGTGACGACACGGCCAGTGACTTTCGCCGTATAGGCCGAGGTCGAATCCACGATATAGATATTGCCCAGATTGTTTGTGACATTCGGCTGGAGCTTGATCGTAATGGTGCGGTTGAGCTCACCGGTCGCCGAGATCGTGGCCGAAGTGATGTTGGACGAGACGTTGCTGACGGTGAAGGTGCCGTCGGCATTGGCCGTGATCGTGGGGCCTCCAACAAAGGTGACGGTGGCCGGGGTATCCGTCGGGGAGTTCGTCTCGGCGCGCAGCACCGTTCCGGTCACGGTGACCGGCGTACCGCCTCCTCCACCGCCTCCCCCGCCTCCGCCGCAGCCCGCCAGGGCTGCGGCCAGGCCGAGTATCGCCAGCAGGGCGATGATCCTCTTATTATCCATGCGAATTTGCATCAGTATCTCCGTTCATGGGTTCCCGGGGGGTTGGAAAATGAGAGTTCCTAACCCAACCTTCCACCCGTAAGTTCCCCTCTCCCATGTATGGGGAGGGGCCGGGGGTGGGGGCGAGTTAGCGCGTAAAGGTGATCGGCACGACGGTGCGGGTCTGCTCTCCCTCCGGTGTGCGGGCCGTTACTTCCAACGTATAGATTCCTCCGGGCATACCAAGCCCTCTGTCGTCCTTCAGGTCCCACACCATCTGGTTGACGCCTGCGGTTGCGGCGCGACCGGCGGAGGAGAGGTGCCGCACGATGCGTCCGTTCTGCCGGATCAACATGGTCGTCTCCGCAGGCACGGAGAGTTCATAAGAGATCGTCATCGTGGAGGCGGCAGCGCGCCCTCTCAGAGGCGGCGTGGTTGCGAAGACATTCCTCAGAAACAGGGAACTTGCGGTGTGCGGCTCCGCGACGATGGTGAACTTGCGGCTCAGCTCGCCCTTGGCGGCGCGGAAGGCGTAGCTGGAGGTGCTGTTCATCAGCTTGCTGGTCCCATTGGTGGGATCGGTTAAGGTGAGCCGGGTCCCATGCGGCAGGGTGGCGCCGCCGCTCCAGGCCAGCGTATAGTCCTGCTGATCCTGCGGCAGGTTCACCACCACATCCCACTGCGCTTTCGCGCCGCTGCGGCGAATGTCGCTCATAAAGTCGCCGCCGGATTTGCTCGATCCCGCATTCCAGTCGGAGTGGGGGAAGCGCACCGAGAGCATGGAAGCGCGCGAGAACGGCGGCGGGCTGGCGACATCCAGCGAGGACTGGAACGTGTCCGCTCCCTTCGGCGACTG
>DATGIG010000012.1:0-5408 GCA_035295825.1 Chthonomonadaceae bacterium
TGGCATCCAGTTGAATGTGCTGCAGAAGGCCCTGCGACTTACGCAGGGCGGTGATTTGCCCCAGGTTGACGGTAACCTCTGGGAGATCGTCCTTGCCGGTCGCCAGGTCTCTGCCGAAAGGATAACCGAACGCAATGACGGATTGGGTTTCGATGAGATTGTCACTATCTCCGAGTTCTAGCGGCGTCAGGGCTTTTTTCTCTTCGACACGGAGCAGGGCCAGGTCGGCGTCTTTATCCGTACGCACGACCGTCGCCTCCAGTATCCGCGGATGTTTTTCACCGGGATCCAGAACCAGCGTCGGGTTTTCTGGGGAGGCCTCCTGGAGGAGATGATAACTGGTAACGAAATACCCGGCAGCCGAGATACAGAATGCGGTTCCGGTGGTCTTTTTCGATTTGATCTCGAGCAACGCTGTGGCCCGCTTCCCTTGGGCCACGACTTCGGGCGGCGTATCGCTCCGGCAGGGATTGCCCATGAGCAGCAACAGCATGACCATCGCAACGTATTTGATAGACTTGCTCATCTTGTCGGGCGTGCCCTCCGGCATGGCGGTGTTCTCCTGAAGGAAGTATACGCCAACAACCCGAGGGACGTCAAGACAGGAGTATCGGTCAGGATGATAGATATAGCGATATAGTCCAGTCCTGGATTTTGACGGCGGCTAAAATCAGGAGGAATTAGAAAGCAGGTTGGCGAAGAGTTTCCATAACGCAGGTGGAAAGCTGTGCCATGTAATCCATTTTCCAAGTTCATCCTTCCTTTGCGGCTGCCGGAAAGTAAAGTCATGACATCAGACATCTTTATCAGCTATTCCAGCCGCGACGTTCTCACCGCCAACGCCCTCTGCATGGCCCTGGAAGAGGCAGGGCGCTCCTGTTGGATCGCTCCCAGGAACATCCGCCCCGGACAGACCTGGAGCGAAGCCATCATCGATGGCATCAATGCCAGCCAGCTCATGGTCCTGCTCTACTCCGCCGCCTCCAACACGTCCCCACAGGTCCTGCGAGAGATCGAGCGCGCCGTCAGCAAACAGTTGGGACTGCTCGCCTTTCGCATCGAGGATGTGCCGCTGAGCAAGCCCATGGAGTATCTCATCAGTGTCAATCACTGGCTCGACGCCACTTCGGGTCCCCTCGAACCCCATCTTGCCCGCCTGGTGCAGAGCGTGCAGGCCCTGCTCGTCTTACGGGGGATGGTCTCCGAGCCGGCTCGCCATCCGGTCGCGGCTCCCGCCCTTGCCCCCGTTGTCCTTCCTCCGCACAACCTGCCCATCTCCCTTACCTCTCTTGTGGGCAGGGGGAGGGAGCTGACCGAGATCAAAGCGCGCCTCACCTCCGCCCGCCTTCTCACCCTCCTGGGAGCGGGAGGCAGCGGCAAGACCCGGCTGGCCCTGCAGGCTGCCACCGAGATGCTCATCGATTACCCGGATGGGGTGTGGTTGGTGGAGTTGGCTCCGCTCGCCGATCCCGGCCTGCTGGCTCAGGCGGTGGCAGGCGCGCTCCATATCAAAGAACAGTCCGGCCAGAACCTGCTTCAGACCCTCATCGAGGGGCTCTCCGACAAGAGGCTCCTGCTGGTGCTGGACAACTGTGAGCATCTGCAGGAGGCCTGCTCGGGGCTGGCCACCCGCCTGTTGCGCTCGTGTCCGTATGTAAAGCTGCTGGCCACGAGCCGGTCGGCTCTGAACGTGGGTGGGGAGAACCTTTATCGTGTTCCGGCTCTGTCGCTGCCGGAGGCCGGAAGGCAGATGTCTGTGGGGGAGTTGAATGAGTTTGAGGCGGTAAAGCTCTTTGTGGATCGTGCGGCGCTGACCAATCCTATGTTCGTTCTAACGGAGGGGAATGCTGCTGCGGTGGCTACGATCTGTCGGAGGCTGGACGGGTTGCCTTTGGCGCTGGAGCTGGCTGCGGCACGGGTTCGGGCAATGTCGGTGGACCAGATCGCGTCTCGCCTGGGGGATCGTTTCAAGCTATTGACGGGTGGGAATCGCGGGGCGTTGCCGCATCAGCAGACGCTGCGTGCGTTGATGGACTGGAGCTATGCGCTGCTGAGCGATCCGGAGAAGGGGTTGCTGGGACGGCTGTCGGTATTTGCGGATGGTTGGACCCTGGAGGCTGCGGAGCGGGTGTGCGCCGGTGGGGAGATCCAGGACTGGGAGATGCTGGATCTGTTGTTTTCGCTGGTGGACAAGAGTCTGGTCGTGTACGAGGAACGGGGAGAGAGCGCCCGGTATCGTCTGCTGGAGACAGTGAAAGAGTATGCCGGGGAGAGGTTGGTAGAAACGGGCGAGGCGGAGGGGATACGGGCGAGGCATCGGGATTGGTTCCTGGGGTTTGCGGAGGCGGCGGAACCGCACCTGATGGGTACGGATCAGGGGGAGTGGCTGCGGTGGTTGGAGGCGGAGCATGAGAACCTGCGCGCGGGCCTGGAGTGGAGCCTGTCGGGGCCGGAATCGGGAGAAGGATTGCGGCTTTGTGGGGCGCTGGCGAGGTACTGGCGGATGCGCGGATATCTGACGGAGGGGCGGGAGTGGTGTGCACGGGCTCTGAGAGCGGTGGCGGGAGAGGAGCCGTCTCAGGAGCGGGCGAAGGTGCGCAGCGAGGCGGGGATACTCGCCTGGATGCAGGGGGACTACGGCGCCGCAAGGAGCTATCATGAAGCGGGGTGGGCCGACTATCGCGAGATCGGAAACCGGAACGGCGTCGCTTTCGCGCTCCAGAATCTGGGGAACACAGCCGAGAAGCGGGGTGACTATTCCTCCGCGCTGGCCTATCATGAAGAGAGCCTGGCCATCCGAAGGGAGATGGGGGATCGGGGCGGTATTGCGGCCTCGCTCAACAATCTGGGGATTGTGGCCTTTTATCAGGGCGACTTTGCATCCTCACGGGCTTATCAGGAGGAGGGGCTGGCTATCCACAGGGAGAATGGTGATCGGAACGGGATTGCCATCTCTCTTAACAACCTGGGGAATACGGCCTATTTTCTGGGCGATTACGCCTCTGCACGGGCCCATTATGAGGCGAGCCTGACCCTTAAGCGCGAGATGGGCGACCGGGGGAACATCCCCTCCTCGCTTAACAATCTGGGGACTGTGGCCTATTGTCAGGGTGACTATACGTCCGCCCGCACCTATTATCAAGAGAGCCTGGTCATTGCGAGGGAGATCGGAGACAGGCTTGGCATCGCTGGCACACTGGAGGCATTCGCCGGCCTTGCCGTCAAAGGGGACAAAAGGGAGCAGGCCGCTGCATTGTGGGGGGCGGCAGAGGCGCTTCGAGGGGAGATCGGTTCGCCCCTGTCACCGGATGAGCGAGAAGAGCAAGCGCGCGCGGTGGCTGCGGTGCGTCAAGATCTGGCTGAGGCCGCCTTCACCGCCGCCTGGGCGCGGGGGCGCGCGATGACGCTGGAGCAGGCCATCTCATTTGCGCTGGCCGAGGCCATGTGACATTGCCTCTTCTTCCTCCTCGTGGTCGAAAGCACGCCCTGCCGGATCGCCTGACCCAACCTAACTTTCCTCTCTGTCTTGTTGCTTTGCAGGCTATCTCCGTTCAACACCTATGCTATAATGGTTTCAGGGCACTCGAAGGAGCAAGAGATGGCGAACCTACTGATGGAAACCGAAGAGATCGTGGAGGGGCGTGTCGTTCGCATCGCCGAACACCCGATCCCTTTTGAGCGCTTCGTGGAGATGGCAAACGGGCAGAACGTGGAGCTTGTGGACGGCGTTATTGTGGAGAAAGCCATGGTACAGTTGGATCATGAGCTATGTTCGGGCTGGCTCTATCAAATTATCGGACCCTATGTGGAAGAGCGGGGATTGGGGCGCATGTTGAGTTCCCGCATTATGGTTCAGGCCGATAACTTTGGAGGGCGGATGCCGGATCTGCTCTTTGTCCGGCAGGAGCGGATAGGCATTGTCCAACAGAAAGCCGTCTATGGCGCGCCCGACCTGATTATCGAGATCGTCTCTCCTAACGACCGCCCTGCCGACTTACGCGCATTAGAAGCCGACTATCACCGTCTCGGTGTTCCCGAACTGATCTTTATCCACCTGCGCAAACAGGAGATCCACCTGCTTCACCGGCAGGACGCGAGTTATGAAACGACGACAGTGACTTCCGGTCCCATTACTTTGGCGACCATTCCAGGGCTGACGCTTCAGGCCGAGTGGATTTTGCAGGAACCGCGCCCCGGTGTACGCGCCACACTGAATGCGCTTCTCTCCAATGTGGACTATTGACTTTCGCCCTCTGTCTTAACGATCAAATCCGGCTCGTAGAGCTTGGAAGCGATCAGGAATTCATGCAGCAGATGCGGTTGCCCCCGTGTCCGCCGATGCGCCCGCTCAATCGCACGCTGTAACTGATCCAGACGATCCGGGGCTAAGTTGGCCAAGGGTTTGCCCTTGATGGCCGACCAGAAGTATTCCATCGGGTTCAAATCCGACGCATAGAAAGGAAACCATTCCACCTGCAGCCAGTCCCGATTGCGTGCCAGATAGTCCGCCACTTTCTGGCTCTTATGCGCCTGCAGATGATCCCACAGCAGCACAATCAACCCAGGCACTTGCCGATGCAGCGCCTCCAGATAGGCGATTACGGCATCTTCTTTGATGCTCCTTGGCTGCAAATGCAGCAGCAGATCGGGTTCGCTTCCGTCGGGTTCACAGACCAGAGTTCCAATGGCATGGAGCCGTTTGCAATTGAAGTGGTGCTTCAAGATCGGCGTCTGACCGCGCGGTGCCCAGGTTCTTCGGACGCTGGGTTTGAGGGAGAACCCGCCCTCGTCGAGAAGGGCTAACTTGGCCCCTCGCTTTTGTGCCCCCTTTTTATGCGGGGCCAATCGTGGGCGCGCCAGCGCTCAATCTCGGCCTCATCGCGTTCCTTGGGGGAGGGTTGGGGTTTCTGGCAAGACCAGTCCAACTTCTGTAGCAGATACCAGACATGACCCGGATGATAGGACACTCCTGTCACCTTCTGGATTACCTGAGTGATGCGAGCCAGCGTCCACAACTCGGTCTCGAAGCCATGCGCATGCGGACCTTGCAGCAAGGCTTCCACCACCTGATGCCGTTGCTCAGGGCTCAAACGCGATTGTTGGCCGGGATGTCCTGCTTTCAGACCGTCTTTTCCCTGCTCCTTCCAGGTCTGATACCAGTGGCTGACACTCATGCGGCTGACATGCAAGCGACGGGCGATCTCGGCATTGGAGAGATCGGCTTCAAACAGATCTGCGGCTTGCATCCGGCGTTGTTCCTCGCGCTGAGCGCGTTTGATAATCGGTGTGTTCATAGTGCATTCTAATACGGAACGCACGCCAGAACGTTAAACTGAAGGGCAATGGTCAATAATGGTCCTCTGCCAACAGCAGGACGTAATTGATCTGGCCCAGGTGATAGGCCGTAT
>DATGIG010000013.1:0-2755 GCA_035295825.1 Chthonomonadaceae bacterium
AGATGCCACGCAACGAGAATGAAACTGGGGAGATGCTCTGGGAGCAGATCTCACGGCTAAAACACGGAGAAGACCCGGCATCGGTCTGGGGGTGCGATCCTGCCGCCCGGAACGGCCATGACGCCGACGACCTGGCCCCGCTGGTCACCACGCTGCACGCGGTCCTGCAGGAGGAGAACGCCGCCACAGGCGGTCTGATGAGCGCGCGCATGCGGTTGCAGCAGGCGATCTCAGCCGACATGGGAGCGCACCCGACGCCCTCTCCCGGCAAACAGCAGCAACCTCTGCCGCCCCTGCGCCTGAATCGCTTGCTGGCGCTGTTTGCCATCGTAACGGCGTTGCTGCTCTCCGCGATCGAGGTTGGCCTGCTGGCTACGGGACACCATACGGTGAGTTCCCAGGTGGAGTACATCAGCAGTTTTGGAGGATCGGATTCCTGTCACCATTAATTCATGGGTTCGCGTCTTGACTTTTCTCTCTCCACGAATCGACTCTTCCTTTCAGCCTGTTCCTGAAACATGGGAACAGGCTTTTTTTTGCGTCGCAGCCCTCTCTGGCCCTGACCTCACCCCCGGCCCCTCTCCTGAAAACCCGCTACGCGGGAGGAGAGGGGAGACTCAGTAGAGATTGCCCCTCTCCCATAGTGTGGGGGATGAGAGCCTCAGCGGCCGTAGATCTCCACCTCGCGCAGCACGACCTGATGCGGGCCGGTCTGCCCGCCCGCCTTCGCCACCGCTTCGGTCGCGCCGCCGCCGAAAGTGACGTCGTGGACCAGCAATCGGATCTTCTGTGTGGTGATCGGAGGAAAATGATGCTGGAAGATCCAGCGGTCGCTATAGTAGCTGTCGACAGTCGTTTTGGTGACCGGCGTGAGTACGGTAAAAGTGCGCGCCGGCTCCTGCACATGCTCCAGGGTCTTCCACTGACCGCCGATCTCCGCCTGCAACTCATAGTCCAGCAGCGAGCCCTGCCACTGCCAGGGAGGCGAAGCATACACCACGACCCGCGCCACGGTCTCCGGCTTCGGCAATCGGATCTCCACCCAGGCCGGAAAGCCCTTCGTATCGTCCATCCAGGGGTGGGTATCCCCTTTCTGCGTCCAGTACCAGTTCTCGAGTTCGCCGTTGATGATCTTATGGATACCGGCATTGCTCGACCCGGAGGAGGTTGCCGTCACGCCCGAAGCGAGCGCCAGATCCGCGCCCCAGTCGGTCGGAACGACGGCGATGCTCTGCCCCTTCGCCAGTTCGACATAGACCGGGGTCTCCGGCACGGGCAGGGTAGCCAGTCCCCCTGTTACCGGCAGGTCGCGCTCGACGCCGAAGGCGGAGACCAGATGCAGCTTCTCGCCGCCCTTCACCCGGAGTTCCACCTTTCCATCCGTGCTGCCCGCGCTCATAAAGGCCGCGACCTGCTTACCCGGTCCCTGGAACAGGCTCCCAAGGTAAAGGGCGTTGCCTGGAGCGCCAAAGTCGAACTTGCGCGCGAACTGCGTTCCATAGAGCTCTTCCGACCAGACCCGCATCAGGGCCGCCGCCGGATTCAGACTGCCGTCGTCGTTCTCCCACCAGGTGGGCATGTCCCAGAAACCGTGGCTTTTGTCGTACCAGAGATGATTATGTTCCTTCGGAATGCCGTACTGCTCGTACACCATCATCTCCAGCATGGTCCAGCGCCCCTGATGCCCCGGCAGATACGCGCCGTACATCGCCGCGAAGTAGCCCTGCTCCGTCTGCCACTTCTCCAGCTTGTCCGCGCCGTATTTGGCCAGCAGCGCATTCAGGGAATCCAGCCCTGTCCGCGCCAACCAGAGATCGCCATTGACCGTGTTGTAGGCGTGGAACGAGAAGGCGTCGATATACTTCGCGCCGCCCGCCTTCAGGAAATCTTCGATCCAGGGCTGCAGTTGCGGCCCGATGGAGACCGTGCCCGGTCCCATCACTTTCAGGCTCGGATCGACGCTCTTCACTGTCTCGTAGAACGGCTTCATCTCTTTCAGCGCGAAGTCGGCGCCGCTGCTGCCGAAGTTCGGCTCGTTGCGCGGTTCCCAGTAACGCACCTCTTTCTGGAAGTGTTCGACGATCTTGCGTACGCCCGCCAGATCTTTCGTGCCGCCGGGAAAGGCGATCATCAGGACGCGCTTACGGTACGGGTCGTAGGGCAGATAGTACTGCTTATCGAGGGCGATATCGGCCTCCAGCAGGGCGATCGACTCGTCCGGCTTGCTGCAGTCCCGAACGAACAGACGCTGCGGCCCCATGCCGGTCACTCCGCGCATCGGTTCGTCCATGGAGGGATAGGAGCCGCCGGGGACGCCCTTCGGCGGCAGGGGAGGGAAATGCGGGTCGTTGCGAAAGACCACGAAGGTCGTGCCGCCGACCGCGTCTCCCCACGGCGGGCGCACCGTATCTCCGTAAAGAGCCAGTTTATACCAGCCGGGCGGCTCCGGCTTCAACATCAGGGCGCTGCCGGCCCTCCCCTTATCGACGCTCTCGCCCCAGTAGTCCCGCACCTCGTAGTGCGTCGCGGAGCTGCCTCGGATCAGAAACGTGATCGGTTGGCCCACCGTGAAGACCGGGTTGCGCTTCCCGCAATCGAGCGTGACCAGATCCGGCGGCAGTGTCTTCACCCAACCCTGCGCTTTCGCCGTCGTTGCGACGCCTCCGTGCGTCGCACATACCCAAAGGGAGATCCCCAGCGGGATACGATACTTCATCTTGCTTACCTCTTGGCGTTGCCTGACGCGCAACGTTCG
>DATGIG010000014.1:0-9789 GCA_035295825.1 Chthonomonadaceae bacterium
AAGGGGGCAGGGATGCGCTGGAGTAGCAAAGGGGCAGAAGCCATGCTGCATTTGAGAGCGACCTGGTGTACGTCGCAACAAACGGACTTCGTGGCGATTGCCCGCCGGGCTGCGATGGCCGCATAATCGTGAGTCACACCCCCATTCTTCTTAGCCGGAGGAATTATCAGTCATGGTAGAGAACTTTGACTGACGGAAAAGCCTATCACTTCGAGGCAGGCACAGGCGCTTCTCCCCTGGAAGCGAAACGAGGCAGCGGGTTATACCAGGAACGGAGAAGAAGCGCGAGCGCGCCGAGGAAGGCTGCGCATAGCGACATGCGCAGCATCCCGCCTGACTGCTGCTGGGACTGAAGCAATCCGGCCACCAAGGTACTCTGATTTTGCAGCCGGGCATTGAGGCTGCTGATCTCCCTCTCCTGCCTCTCCGCGCGCTGATGGGCCTGCTGAAGTTCGTTGAGCATCAAGGGGGTGAGCAGATGATAGTAGACCGTGAAGGGCTTGCCTTCCTTATCGTACTGCACCATGTCCGGGTAGACCTTCGCCACTTCCTCTGCGATGAGGCCGAATTGAAGGGGGTGCGAACCGTCCGAAGCCGCTTCTTTATATCGGAACGAGACGGGACGCAGGTCCATGAGTTTGTCGCTGGTCGCTCCCAGGCTATGGATGTCGAACTTGAACCGACGTGAAGAGGTGATGGTACCGAGTTGACCGTTGGCGTTGATGTAGATAGGAACTCCCTGGCTGGAAGTCATGCCGTTGACGCCCGCGATGTAGGTCGCTCCCTGGACTCCCGGCATTCCGATGCGAATGACGCCGTTGTCCGCCATATTTCCCGTGTTTCCTATGGCGATATTGTTGCTGCCGGTGGTGATATTCTGCCCTGCGCCATAGCCGAGGGCGATGTTGAAGTTGCCTGCGGTCTCCGCGTTCGATCCCCCGTCCCCATTCAGCGATTTGAGGGCATTGAGACCGTAGGCGGTGTTCCAGTTGCCCTTTACATTGGTGTAGAGGGTTTCGTAGCCGTAGGCGGTATTACTGATACCTATGGTGTTATTGTATAGGGAGGCATAGCCGCTCGCCATATTATAGCTACCGGTGGTGTTTTTGTAGAGGGCGTAGGAGCTATTTGCCATGTTGCCGCTGCCGGTGGTATTGAAGTAGAGGGCGTTCACTCCATCCGCGGTGTTGCCGCTTCCTGTCGTGTTGTAAAACAGAGCGTAGACCCCGTTGGCCGTATTGGTGGTCC
The DNA here is from genome assembly GCA_035295825.1 of Chthonomonadaceae bacterium. Taxonomy (GTDB): domain Bacteria; phylum Armatimonadota; class Chthonomonadetes; order Chthonomonadales; family Chthonomonadaceae; genus DATGIG01. The sequence goes on from DATGIG010000014.1 coordinate 1,249, forward strand.
CGGTGCTGTTGCTGTAGAGGGCCGCGAACCCGTTTGCGGTATTATTGCTTCCCGTGGTGTTGGACCCCAGGGCATTGCTGCCGTTGGCCGTATTGAAATTGCCGGTCGAGTTGAGATAGAGCGCGCTGGACCCGTTGCCGGTGTTGTAGTTGCCCGTGGTATTGTTGTAGAGCGTCTGATACCCGTTGGCCGTGTTGAAATTGCCGATGGTATTGAAGGAGAGCGCCTGAAATCCGTTCGCGACATTGTTGGCTCCGGTGATGTTGGCGAAGAGCGATTGGGCTCCATTCGCCGTGTTATAGCTGCCGCTGGTGTTGTGGTAGAGGCTCTGCGCTCCATTCGCGGTATTGAAACTGCCGTCCACATTTGTAAAGAGAGCCAGGTACCCACCGGCTTGATTGGAAACTCCGGTGGTATTGTTGTAGAGCGCCTGATACCCGCTCGCCGCGTTGTTGGTGCCCGAGGTGTTGGAATAGAGGGCATTGGTTCCCAGGGCGGTGTTGAAACTGCCCGTCGTATTGGATAGGAGGGCATCGAAGCCATCGGCGACATTGGAGTTTCCGATAGTGTTGGTGAAGAGAGCGTTCACGCCGGTAGCCGTATTGGCGGTCCCAGTGGTGTTAAAGAAGAGCGCCGTAGCGCCAAGGGCGGTATTGTTGTCTCCGGTGGCGCTGAAAAGGGCTTTAAAGCCGACGGCGGTATTGTTGCCCCCGGTTTTGTTGTCGAAGAGGGTCTGGTAGCCATTCGCCGTGTTGTAGCTGCCTGTGGTGACGGAATTCAGGGCATTCGTGCCGGTAGCCGTGTTGCCTGTCTGCGCTTCGGTCGTCGGAGCAGCCAGAGAGAGCATTCCTGTAGAGACCATCACAGCAAGGTACGAACGAAACAGGAGGGAATGATTTTTCATGAGATTTTCCTTGGAATTTCCTTATTGATGTCAGATCCAATGCCTTTCAAACCAGACAGGATTCCCCTATGCACTCAGGCAAACATAATCTTGTCTGAACAGGAAGTTGGCATTGACGCCATTATTGGTGGTGAAGCCGACTGCCGCTCCGGTGGGGCTGATGCCGTTGATCGTCGTATTACCTCCGCCGGGGCCGTCGATCGTGGAGAAATTAGTGATCGCACGCACGGTCGAGGCCGCGGTGGTGGTGACAGAGGCGCTGCCGCTGCTGCAGCCTGTCGCCAGCAGTCCCAGCAGCGTCAGGCTGCCGAGCGAGAGAGCAAAAACAGTCGGCCGGATGATGTTGTTGCGGTGGCTGGTCTGGAACATGGGTTTCATTGTCGAACTCTCCTTTCCTCGTGAAAACGGGTATCATCCCGTAAGGCCGCTTACAGGCAACATGCCAGGCGGGTTTACAAATACAGGATAACAGCCGGGTCCGACTCGCTTCCGACTTCACTCCGACAGCGAAGCGGATCGAATTATTTTAAAAATTCTTCCGGGTCTCGGACCGTCAGATCGCGTACAATGCAATCGTTCTGATCTGCTTCCGCAGGGACGAGGGGTACCATGGCTTCCGAAGAGACGTCGAACGCCCGACAAACGGATACAGAGCCGCCTGCTTATGTAGATCCCCGCTGCCGCGTGGAGATGCTGGGACCGTTCCGGATCGTCCGCGACGACCAGGTCCTCAGCCGTATCGCGCGCCGCAAAGCGGTCCTGCTTCTTGCCTTTCTGGCGATCCGCCCGGGGCTGCACGCACGGGAGTACCTGACCCACCTGCTCTGGCCCGACCTGGATCTGCCGGAAGGCAGGGACAATCTGAGCACCACGCTGGGATCGCTGCGCAGCCAGTTGGAGCCGACGGGAGTGCGCCGGGGCAGCGTGCTGATCGCCAGCCATACTCAGATCGGTCTCAACCCGGAAGCCGTCCTCACCGATGTGGCCCTCTTTGAGCAGGGGATAGACCGGGCGGGAAAAACGGCGGCAACGGCGGAACGTGTGCGTCTGCTGGAAGAGGCGCGCGCCCTCTATCGCGGGGATCTGTTGCCGGGGATCTATGAGGACTGGGCGATCCTGGAGATGCACCGTCTCCAGGCACGTCTCTTCGGCGCGCTGCAACACCTGGCGCAGGATCAGGAGGCGCTGGGCGATCTGGAGGGCGCGCTGCGGACTGCGCAGCGTCATGTCTCTCTCGAACCCTTCGTCGAAGAGGTCCACTGCCGGCTGATTCGGCTGCATCTGCTCAATGGCCGTCCGGCTGCGGCCCGTGAGGCCGAGAAGCGCTTTGAGCGCCTGTTTCAGGAGGAGTTTGGGGCTGGTCTTTCGCGCGAATCGCGCCGGACCCTCGAGGCGTTGTTCGCCGAGCCAGTGCCTCCGCGCCTCGAACGGTCCCTGCCTGCCCTGGCGCCCTCCGCCGTATGCGAGACGCCCTCCTTCCCGCCGTCTTTCTCCCGTTCTTCCTGGACCCCTGCCGTACTGATTCCCTGCTTTGGGCGAGAACAGGAGATTGCGCAGTTGGTGCGGCTGTTGCTGCCTGCCAAGGAGCTGGAAGAGGGGCCGGATCTGCCGGAGCCGGCCTTCCGTCTGGTGACCCTGAGCGGCCCCGGCGGGATCGGGAAGACGCGCCTGGCGCTGGAGTTTGTCCGGCAGGCGGTGGATCGGTTTCAGGCCTGGTGCGCCTTCGTCTCCCTGGCCGAACTGACCTCGCCCGACCAGATCGTGGGGCAGATCGCGAAAGCGCTGAAGATCCCGCCCGTCTCCGGAGCGGATCGCCTGCAACAGATTATCGCCTACTTTCAGGAGCGCGACCGGATCAATACGCCTCCGGAGCTGCTGGTCCTCGACAACTGGGAACATCTGCTTACCGTGGAAGACGGGCATCCGCCTTCCGTCTCCGCCGATCCCCTGCAAAGCGTCCGGGCGCTGCTGGAGCAGGTCTCGAACCTCTCGCTGCTCTGCACGTCTCGACGCCGTCTGGGCCTCCGCAGCGAGCGACTGGTCGAGGTGACCCCTCTGTCGCTGCCGGACAAGATGCTGACCGAATCGGACCCCCACACGCTTGCCCGATTGGCCGCCGTTCCCAGCGTACGCCTCTATCTGGACCGGGCGCAGGCGGTGCGGCTGGATTTTGGGCTGACTCCCACCAACGCCCACTCCATTGTCGCACTCTGTCGCCATCTGGAAGGCAATCCTCTGGCGCTGGAACTGGCGGGAGCCTGGGTGCGGACGCTGCCGCCCCGGCAGATGCTGGAGCGGCTGATGGCCGGGCTGGACATCCCCGAGGGGCGTTATACCGATCTTCCGGAGCGGCATCGCAGCCTGTCCGCCGCGCTGGATTGGAGTTATCGTCTCCTCACTCCGGATCTGCAGCGCCTCTTCGCCCGTCTGAGCGTCTTTCGGGGAGGATGGACTGCGGAAGCCGTTGCGGAGGTCTGTGAGGAGCCCGATGCGCTCCTGGCGCTGATGCAGCTTCTGGAGGCATCCCTGATCACAATCACCGAACAGGAGACCGGGGAGCCGCGCTATGGCTTTCTGGAGACGATGCGCGCCTTCAGCCGCCAGCGCCTGACGGCTGCCGGAGAACGGGAGAGGGTACAGGCCCGCCATGCGGATTTTTTCGCGGCGCTGGCGGAGACCGCCTCGCCTCACCTGCGCAGCGCCGATCAGGCCCTATGGCTGGCACGTCTGGAGAGCGAACGCGAAAACCTGAACGCCGCCATGGAGTGGTGTTTCTCCGATCTAAATTCGGAAGCCCTCAGGGTGAGAGGGGTGCAGATGGCCCTGGCGCTCATCCAGTATTGGAGCGTACGCGGGCACTGGGATGAAGGCGAACAGTGGATGGGACGGGCGCTGTCTTCTGCCAGGGCCTTACCGGATCCCCTGATTCTCGCCAGGGCCCTCAGCGGGGCGGCGCGCTTTATCCAGTATCGGGGCGATATGCAGAGCGGGCGAAATCTGCACCTGGAATCCCTGGCGATCTATCGGGATCGCCAGAACCTGAATGGGATCTCCGTCTCCCTGCATAATCTGGGGATAATCGCTCTCAGGATGCGCGACTATGCGCAGGCCGCTTCCCTCTATGAAGAGAGTCTGGAACTGGAGCGGCAGCTAGGAGACAAACATGGGATCGCCGATTCGCTGCACCATCTCGGCTGGGCGATGCATGAACAGGGCGAACTGGGACGCGCGCGAACTCTCTATGAAGAGAGTCTGGAAATCCGCCGCGCGCTGGGGGACCTGCGCGGTATGGCGTATACTCTCAACAATCTGGGCAATCTGGCGTTCGCTCAGGAAGACGCCCCACGGGCGCAAGCCCTGCTTCAGGAAAGTCTGAAGATCCGACAGCAGTTGGAAGATCCCTCCGGGATCGCCAACTCGCTTCAAAGTCTGGCGCATATCGCCTGGGAACTGCAGAATTACCAGGAAGCCGAACGGCACCTGCAGGAGAGTCTGCAAATTCAGCAGCAACTGGGGGATCGACGCGGCATCATCTTATCGATCGAGGCGCTTGCGGAGAATGCCAGGAATCAGAATCGGATGGTGCGGGCAGCGCGCCTCTACGGGGCAGCAGAGTCGCTGCGCGTCACGATGGGGCTCTCCCTCCCCGCAAAGAGCAGTGCAGAGTGGGAAACCTTCCTGTCTGCCACGCAGAGCGCGAACCCGGATATTGCGTCCGCCCTGGCGGAAGGGCGACAGCTGACCCTGGAACAGTCGATAGACGCAGCACTCCTCTCGGAATGAACCCGAAAATCGCTTAGAATAAATTACACCTATGCCTTCATCACAACCTGACAATCTGTTTCCGGCAGAGGAATCCACGCAGTCTTCCCTATCCGACTTGGATCCTGTTGCACCTTTAGCTGCCCGGATGCGTCCGCGTACGCTGGACGAATTCTCCGGGCAAGAGGGTGTCGTCGGGCCGGGAACGCTCTTGCGGCGGGCTATCGAGCAGGACCGCCTCACCTCGGTGATCTTCTGGGGGCCGCCGGGCAGCGGCAAGTCCACGCTGGCCCAGATCATCGCCCGCACCACCAAAGCGAAGTTCGAGAACTATAGCGCTGTCACCAGCGGGGTGGCGGATATTCGGAAGGTGATCGAGCAGGCGAAGGAGCGAAAGAAGAAACTCGGACAGAAGACCATCCTGTTCATTGATGAAATCCATAGGTGGAATAAGTCCCAGCAGGACGCACTACTCCCACACGTAGAAGATGGAACCGTCGTCCTTATCGGCGCGACGACGGAGAACCCCTACTTCGAGGTGAACGCGCCGCTGCTCTCCCGTTCCCGGCTATTTCGGTTCGAGCGGCTGTCGGATGCAGCCATTCGCGCTTTGCTGGAGCGCGCCCTGGAGGATACGGAGCGGGGATTGGGCCATCTCCACATCACTGCAGAGGCGGAGGCGCTGGACTTCCTGGCGCAGGTGGCGGGCGGGGACGCCCGCAACGCCCTGACGGCGCTGGAAGCCGCAGCGCAGGCGACCGTTCCGGAAGAGAGCGGGGAGCGCCGATTGACCGTGCCGCTTGCGGAGGAGGGGGCGCAGGCCCGCCAACTGGGCTATGACAAAACAGGGGATGAGCACTACGACACTATCTCCGCCTTTATCAAGAGCCTGCGCGGCTCCGATCCCGACGCGGCCCTCTACTGGCTGGCGAAGATGCTGATGGCGGGAGAGGACATCAAGTTCATCGCCCGGCGTCTGGTCATCCTCGCCTCCGAAGACATCGGCAACGCCGATCCGATGGCCATCGTCCTTGCGAACGCCGCCGCCCAGGCCGTCATGTTCGTAGGGCTGCCGGAGGCCCAGTTGACGCTCTCGCAGGCGGTCACCTACCTGGCTGCCGCGCCCAAGAGCAACGCCGCCACCATCGCCATCGGGCGGGCGATGGAAGAGATCAAGACCCACGGCACAAAGCCGGTGCCCAAGCCTCTGCGCGACAGCCACTACCCCGGCGGCAAGGCGATGGGCCACGGAACAGGCTATCTCTACCCTCACGATTTCCCCGACCACTACGTGGAGCAGCAGTACCTCCCCGACGACATTCAGGGCACTCCCTTCTACGAGCCCACCGAACAGGGCGCCGAAGCCCGAATCAAGAAGCGTATGGAAGATCGGAAGCAGCCTTCCTCGGAAGCCCCGTAGCCTACTTTTCCTCAAAAGCACAAGCGCGTGCTCTTAGAAGGCCATGCGACGCGCCAGCAACTGCTTGACTCCCTCTACCAGGAGCAAGTAGGTGCCGATCACCAGGAACAGGAACACGAAGAAGCCGGGCGGCAAGGGCGTGAATCCCAGCGTGTGGGCCAGCGGGCTGTAGGGCAACAGAATGCCGATGAGTACGATGAGCGTGGTGGTGATTGCCAGCGGGACGCTGGGGCGGCTTTTGAGCGGATTGCCCGTGGTGCGGATGACGAACAGCACGAGCGTCTGTGTGGCGAGAGACTCGACAAACCAGCCCGTGTGAAAGAGCGCCTGGGAGGCGTGAAAAATCTTGAGCATCGCGAAGAAGGTGAGAAAGTCATAGATGGAACTCAGCGGCCCGATATAGAGCATAAAGGCGCGGATCACACCGATATTCCAGCGGCGTGGCTGGGTGATATAACTCTCATCCACATTGTCCGTCGGGATGGTCACCTGCGAGAGATCGTACATAAAGTTGTTCAGGAGTATCTGCGTGGGCAGCATCGGCAAGAAGGGCAGAAACAGGGAAGCGGCCGCCATGCTGAACATATTGCCGAAGTTGGAGCTGGTGCCCATGAGCAGGTACTTCATCACGTTGCCGAACGCCTTGCGGCCTTCCAGAATGCCATGCTGAAGGACCTCCAGGCTGCGCTCCATCAGAATGATCTCGGCGGCATCCTTCGCTACATCCACGGCAGTCGAGACGGAGATGCCGACATCCGCGGCATGCAGCGAGGGGGCGTCGTTGATCCCATCCCCGAGAAACCCGACGACGTGTTTGCGGCTCTTAAGCGCGATGAGGATCCGGTTCTTCTGGGCCGGGGAGACACGGGCGAAGACGGTCGCGTTTTCGGCGGCCTGGGCCAGCGCCGGATCGGTCATCCGGTCCAGCTCCTCACCCAGGACGATCTTGCCGCTCTCCAGGCCGACCTGCTCGCAGATATGCCGGGTGACCAACTCATTGTCGCCGGTCAGGATCTTCAAGGTTACCCCATTGCGCTTCAACGCTTCCACAACCTCCGACACGCCTTCCAGGGGGGGATCGATGAAGGCCAGGAACCCGAGGAGCGTCAGGTCCCGCTCGTCTTCGGCGCGATAGGCCTCCTGGGGCGGTACCGCGCGGTAGGCGACCGCCAGGACACGATACCCGGCGGCGCTCAAGTTTTGAAACGTCGTCAGACACTGCTGCGTCGCCTCACGGTCCAGCGGATGCCGCTGCCCCGCCGTCTCGAAGCCCGTACACTGGGCCAGAATGCCTTCGGGAGCGCCTTTCGTGATGAGCCGTCGCTCTCCATCGTAAGCGACCACGATGGAGAGCCGTCGCCGCTCGAAATCGAAGGGAACCTCGTCCAGTTTGCTATAGGCGGAAATATCCAGCTTTCCGTGTGCGAGGATGGCGGCATCCAGCGGGCTGCGGATGCCGGTTTCGTGAAAACTGTTGAGGTAGGCATAGAGCAGGGTCTGATCCGACGGCTGGCCGAGGGGATCCACGTGCTGATCCAGGATCATGTCTCCGGTGGTGAGCGTGCCCGTCTTGTCGCTGCACAGGATGTCCATGCTGCCGAAGTTTTGCAGGGCCGCCAGGTGCTTGACAATGACCTTCTTGCGCGCCATCCGGATCGCGCCCTGTCCGAGCGTTACCGTGATGATCATCGGCAGGAACTCCGGCGTCAATCCCACCGCGAGGGCAACGGAGAAGAGGAGCGACTCCAGCGGATCGTGCTTGAGGGAGATGCTGCATACCATGATGAACAGCACCAGGAAGAAGACGGTCTGCATGATGAGCATACCGAACTGCCGGGTGCCACGTTCGAACTCCGTCTCCGGCGGACGCGTCATCAGGCGTGTGGCGATGTCGCCGAAAGCTGTATGACGCCCGGTCGCGAACACGACTGCCGTCGCGGTCCCGCTGACGACCGAGGTTCCGAGGAAGGTGAGATTATCCGCCTCTGTCAGCACGCCGGGAGCGCCCTCCGGAAGCTTCGCTTCCTTCTCCACCGGCATGGACTCGCCGGTGAGCGCCGCCTGCTGAACATGCAGGTCGCGGGCCTGGATCAACCGGGTATCCGCCGGCACAAGGTCCCCTGCCGCCAGCCGAACGATGTCGCCGGGTACGATGTCGTGCCGGCGCAGCTCCCTCCACTCTCCATCCCGTAGCACGGTAGCGGTCGGAGCCACCCCTTCGCGCAGCTTCTCTGCGGCGCGCTGCGAGTGATAGGTCTGCACAAAATTCAGCACCACACTGACCAGAACCATGCCTGCAATCAGGGAGGCGCTGACCGTATCGCCCATTTTGGCGGAGATGGCGCTGGCGACCAGAAGAATGATGACCAGGGGATTGAGAAAGAAGCGCAGCACCTGGAGCACGCCGGAATAACCATGCGCGGGCGTGGGGTCGTTCGGGCCATATTTTACCAGA
>DATGIG010000015.1:0-6522 GCA_035295825.1 Chthonomonadaceae bacterium
ATCCTGGCGCTAGGCACCGTGATGATCTGCCTGAATGTCCTCCTCCGTAAGCAGTGGATGGAGAACGAGAAGCTGAGCTACCCCATCGTGCAGTTGCCGATGGCGATGACGCAGGAGGGCGGGACGCTCGCCTTCTTCCAGAACCGTCCCTTCTGGATCGGGATCCTCCTGGGTGCTTCGCTGGACATCTGGAACGGCCTCGCCACGCTCAACCCGAATTTTCCGCTCATTCCCGTCCGGCACGACTATGAGCCGCACAACCTGGGCCAGTTCTTTCACACCTACCCCTGGAATGCTATCGGAGACCTCCCGCTCCCGCTCTATCCGTTCATCATCGCGCTGGGCTACTTCCTCCCGCTGGACCTCTCCTTCTCGCTCTGGTTCTTCTATCTGTTCAAGAAGGGGTTGCTGGTGCTCTCCGCCGTGATGGGGGTCGAGCCGGGCAGGCTCAGCACTTTCCCCTACCTGAACCAACAATCGTTCGGAGCCTGGTTCGCCATCATCGGGGTCGCGCTCTGGACCGCGCGCCGCCACTTTGCGCAGATCTGGGAGAAGGTCTGGCATCCGGGCAGGGCCACGCTCGACGACAGTCGCGAGCCCATGACCTACCGTATGGCTCTGATCGGCATCGTGGCGGGCATGGTCTTTCTGACCTGGTTCTGTCTGGCGGCGGGGATGACGCTGGGCGTCATCCTGATGTACTTCGGATTCTTCTTTATCCTCTCCATCGGGATCACCCGTATCCGCGCCGAGCTTGGCCCGCCCGCACACGAGATGGCAGGCAATATGAACGGCCCCTTCTTCCTGACGCTCTTTATGGGCACGCAGGCCATTGGAATGCCCAATCTGACCATGATGAGCATGTTCTGGTGGTTTACCGGGCGGGGCTATCGTACCCACCCGATGCCCTGCCAGTTGGAGGCCATGAAGATGGGGCAGCAGGGCCAGGTGAACATGAAGGGGATGGGCTTTGCGATGATGTTCGCCATGTTCGTGGGCGGGTTCGCTTCGTTCTGGGCGGCGCTGCATCTGCAGTATGGCGCGGGCGTCAACGTGATGACCGATCACAACTGGGGGCAGTTCGAGCAGGTGAAGTCCTGGGCGAACGATCCGGTGAAGCCGGACTTCTGGGGGCAGATCTGGGTGGGCATCGGGGCGCTGGCGGCGCTGGGGATGATGTGGATGCGCATGCGCTTCCTCTGGTGGCCCTTCCATCCGGCGGGCTACGCCATCGCCCTCAACTTCGGCGCGGAGTACTACTGGTCGTGCCTGGTCATCTCCAGTATCATCAAGTACTTTGTCCTCCGCTATGGCGGTTATAAGCTGAACCGGAAGGTGATGCCGTTCATGTTCGGCGTTATTCTGGGCGAGTACGGAGTGGGGGCGTTCTGGAGCCTGCTCTCGGTCTTCCTGAACCATGGGCGCATCATCACCATCAAGACCTACGACTTCTGTCCGGGATAAGAGCTATGCGCTGGCCGTCGCCTTCGGAATACCATGAGGCCGTGCAGAACCCGCCCCGCTGCTTCCTGGATCCGGAACTGCAGGCGGGTTCAATCGCCACGGATGCGCTGGGACTGCCGCGCGTAGCCTCCGGAAATTTCGCCAGCGTCTACGATGTATCGGCGCATGGTCGGCGCTGGGCCGTGCGCTGCTTTCTACGTCCGGTGACGGATCAGCAGGAGCGCTACCGGGAGGTCAGTCGCCATCTGGAGGGGCTGGAGCTTCCTGCGCTGGTCGGGTTCGTCTATCAGCCGGAGGGCCTCCGCCTGCCGGATCAGACGGTCCCGCTGGTGAAGATGGAGTGGGTGGAGGGAGAAACCTTACCCACTTTCATCGCCCGCAATCTGGACGCGCCCGAGACTTTACGGACACTGGCAGCTCGCTGGCGGGGGATGGTCAACAGCCTGCGGGGCAATCGTCTGGCCCATGGCGACCTGCAGCACGGGAATGTGCTGGTGACGCCCGGAGGTCAGTTGCGTCTGGTGGACTACGATGCGATGTTCGTACCGGGCCTGCGGGGGCGGCTGAGCCTCGAATTGGGCCATGTTCACTACCAGCATCCGCAGCGCTCCGCCGCCGAGTACGACGAGACGCTCGACAACTTCTCCGCCCTGGTGATCTATCTGAGTTTGCGTGCGGTGGCGGCGGAGCCATCCCTCTGGGCAACGTTCTATTCGGGCGAGAACCTCCTCTTCGTTGCCGCCGATTATCGCCGTCCCTCCATGTCTGCGCTCATTGCCCGGCTGGCACACAGCCCCGATCCCGTCGTGGTCGCCCTGGCAGCAGAACTGGCCTCCTGCTGCTCCGGCCCGATCTCCGCAGTCCCCGAATTTGAAACGGCCGTCACCCACGCCATCCATGGTAATGCGATGACAGTAACTCCTCCCGAGGCATCCGCGCCACCATCCGGCATGCCTGTAGGGCAGGGCAGGGCGCAGCAAGCAGCGCCCCTACAAGCGTTTCCTATCGAGGGGCCGTTTACTACGCCCTCCTATCTCGATAGGCTCCCATCAGAACCTCTCACACCAACCCCCTCTCCGCTCGATGCCCTTCCTTCCGAACCGCTAATAGCGCCACCCCAGACACCCTATCGGTCAACGACTCCCCCTTCATCCTCCCTGCTTTCGCCTGTGGCTTCTGGCCCGATCCGGCGCAACCCGATAGATGGCGCGGAGCGCGTGGAGATTGCCGCAGGGGAATTCCTGATGGGCAATGATGACGGACCGGAGGAAGAGCGGCCACAGCGCGGGATCGCGCTGGACGCCTACGAAATAGACAGAACTCCGGTGACGGTCGCGCAGTACCGTCGTTTCTGCAGGGAGACACATCGCAACTTGCCCCCTCCCCCTCCGTGGGGCATGCACGATGACTATCCCATGGTGAATGTGAGCTGGCACGACGCACAAGCCTATGCCGCATGGGCGAGAGGACGCCTTCCGACGGAGGCGGAGTGGGAGAAGGCGGCGCGGGGAACAGATGGTCGGGCCTATCCCTGGGGCAATGCCTGGGACCCTACCAGGTGCGTCCACTCAGTGGGACGACATCGCGACGGCCCTGAAGCGGTAGGGCATTATCTCCAGGGGACCAGCCCTTATGGCATCCTCGACATGGCGGGCAACGTCTGGGAGTGGTGCGCCGATAGGTACGACGAAAGCGCCTACGTGCAAGCCCCCGCAGTAAACCCAACTGGGCCTTCCGTGGGCGAAGAGCGCGTCTTGCGTGGAGGCTCCTGGGAGGACGATGCGCCCTCTAGTTTTCGTGCGTCCAGCAGAGGTCACATGCCCTCCGATTTCCGACACTTTGGCCTCGGCTTCCGCTGCACATCTGAACCATTCCCAGGCAAAAGTGAATGAGTCATCCCGAATTTTGAACCTATCTCTTCAGTAGAGACTTTGATGAGGAGAGATTTATTCCGAACATTTTGGGTACTATTTCCTATCAGATCTACCACGACTACTATTCCAAAATCTCAGAGTGAGGGCGGCGGCTTGGACTTGTTCCCGCTCGGATTGGGCGCGGGCGATCCTGCCGGTTTGCCGGTTTCACCTGGCGGGAGGCGCAGGATGGAACCTCCCCGGTTAGGGGGAGGCGGGCCGGGAGTGGGAGCTGGAGGTGGATTGGCCTGCGCCAGAAGCACGCTCTCTATAGCAGTCTGGTAGCGTTCGATGTGAATCTGGATCTGTTTCTGCTCCAGGGCTTTGCGGGTATATTCGCCGATTAACTGCTTGGAGTGCATCTCCCACTGGGCCTGGGATTGTTGTAGAGTGCGCTGCTCTACATAGAGGCGGATCTGCTCCAGCGGAGGCGTCTCCTCCGCCTGCTTGCCGATCAATTGCGCAACGATATAGAGCGTATTTCGGGGAGCAGGCTGGTTCATGGGTGTCTTCTGGTTAACTGTGACCGGAGCGCTGGTAAAGGGGCCGTTCTCCGGAGTAAAGGGACCGTTCCCCAGCGCATCCAGCGCCTTGAGCAGCTCTTCCGGAACCGCTTTTTTGCTCATGATCAGCTCGCGTCCCGCATTTGCAGTCTCGGTTGGGCTCAGCTTCAGAGCCAGCGCCTCCGCACGAAAATCCCTGGTAGTTTTCAGCTTCTCGATGACCTTTTGAGCCTGGGTTGCATCCGGCACGAACATCATCCGGATGGTGTAGGTGGCCGGAAAGATCGGTGTCTTCTTCATCTCATCGTAGGTCGCCTGCACCTTGACCGGATCGGCTTTCGCCCCGTCGGTCCCCAGCGCCGTCACCTCCAGCAGATGCCGAACCTGATGCTCCAATTCCGTTTCGGTAAGCTGCTGGGTGAGTAGTCTCTGCTCAACATCCGGCGTCATGCGTCGAATGATCCCCGCGAGTTGTTTAACAGCCGCTTCGGAGGGGGTAGCTTTCTTCTCCACCGCCAGTTGGTCCGTGAGGCAGTCCTGGATCATATTCAGGAGGGTGAAACCGCCCGCATCCAGGCCGGAATTCGGCGGGATCTGGCGGACGCGCTGCACACGGTCGAGGTACTCTTCCTCGCTGATGACGGTGTCTTTGACATGGGCGACCGCTTTGACCCCCTCACAATCGGATCGCCAGGAGGCGCGGAGCGATGGGGGAGCGGAAGCGAAAGCGCCCGACTGAGCCAGGGCAGTCTGGCTTGCAAGGGTACAGAGAGAGAGAACCAGAGCCATATTCCGATGTTGCGTTTTCAAGATTGCCTCCTGTGGTACACATACCACCTCGAATAACGGATTCCTTCCAGGTTGGAATCTCCCCTCTCCCAGAATGGGGGAGGGGTCGGGGGTGGGGGCCATGCTGTCAGGGCTGGTCGGCGTAGATGGAGTAGGTGGGCGTGGAGAGATAGCGCTCCCCGGTCGAAGGGATGATGACCACGATCATCTTGCCGGCGTTCTCTTCGCGCCGGGCGACCTGGAGCGCCGCCCAGACGGCAGCCCCCGAGGAGATGCCGGCGAACACGCCCTCCTCCTTTGCCAGGCGGCGCGCCATCTCCATGGCATCCTGGTTCTCGACCGTGATGATCTCGTCGTAGATATGGGTATTCAGGTTCTTCGGAATGAAGCCAGCCCCGATGCCCTGGATCGGGTGGGGGCCTTTCGGCTTGCCGCTGAGGACCGCAGAGGCGGCAGGCTCGACCGCAACGACCTTAAATGCGGGCTTGCGGGCCTTGATGACCTCACCCACGCCCGTGATCGTGCCGCCGGTCCCAACGCCCGCCACCAGGATATCGCACTGACCGTCGGTATCGCGCCAGATCTCCTCGGCGGTGGTCTTGCGGTGGATCTCGGGGTTCGCGGGATTGTCGAACTGCTGGGGGATAAAGTATTTGCCCGGCTCCGCGGCGGCGATCTCCTCCGCCTTCTGAATGGCGCCCTTCATGGCTTCCGGCCCCGGCGTCAGCACCAGATCCGCTCCCAGCGCCCGCAAGAGCGCGCGGCGCTCGTGCGACATCGTCTCCGGCATCACCAACTTGCAGGCGTAGCCCTTCGCAGCGCAGGCGAAGGCCAGCCCGATGCCGGTATTGCCGCTCGTCGGCTCCAGGACCGTGATACCGGGTTTGAGCCGCCCATCCCGCTCCGCCGCTTCGATCATCGCAACCCCGATGCGGTCTTTCACACTGGAGAGAGGGTTGAAGTACTCCAGTTTGGCGACGATCTGCGCCTTTGCCCCTTCGGTGACCCGATTGAGCCGGACCAGGGGCGTATTGCCGATCAACTCGGTGACGTTATGTGCGATCTTCATAAAAACCCTCGTGGGAGGCCGATTGGGGCCGTGGAATAGGAGCCGTCATGGCGACGCGCCCTTAGATACCGGGCATCAGGCTGAGCGAATCGTCCAGTTCATTTTTGCGCGCGACCAGGTCCGCCAGCGTGGTGGCGTTCAGGCGCTGTGTGAGCAGGGTCTCGATCTGCTCCTCGAAGTCGCGTACGATCCAGCCGACGCCGGGGGCGTTCAGGTCGGCCTGCTCGTCCTCCGTGTGGCTGGAAAAGAGCCGATCCCCACGCATCAGGGCGCGTACCACGTCGCCTACGGTAATACGGTCCGGAGTGCGCGCAAGGTTATAGCCGCCGCCCGCGCCGCGAACGCTCCGGACAATGCCCGCGCCTTTGAGGGCGGCGAGGATCTGGTCGAGGTAGGGGCCGGGGATCTGCTGCCGGGTCGCGATCTCACGGCTCTGGCAGGCTTCCATGGGGGATTGCATCGCCAGATCCACGGCGGCGCAGAGTGCATAGCGTAATTTGGAGTTAAAAAAGCCCATAAAGAGATGGCCCTGACCGAATGGAGTGGGAGGAGACCTGGCCTCCGATTACCGGAATTCCGTCAAAATGGAAACTTGACCAATCCAGTATACTTTTCAGGGTTTCCGTTGTCAAGGGGTTTCGCGCAGGGCCGGCGCATCTTAATTCTTGTTGAGACAGGAACTCGGCGGCAACAAGCCGAACGGATAGGCATCCCTTCCTGGAGATTGCCTATGCCTGCGGCCTATCCCACCCTGATCGAATGCTTTTCCGACTTGCCCGATCCG
>DATGIG010000016.1:0-9979 GCA_035295825.1 Chthonomonadaceae bacterium
TTGCCGGCATCCAGGATCGGCCAGCGCAACTCCAGCCCGATGGCTGCGTAGTGTTCGTGCACAAACGCACTGGGCGTCTGCTCCGTCACCTGGCCGCGCAGGTTCAGACCCGGCTGTGCCTGCGATTTCGCCAGCGCCACCCCGGCCCGCGCCGCCGTCCGGCTCTGCTCCAGCGCAGCCAACTCCGGGCGATTGCGCAGCGCCAGGGCAATCGCCGCGTCCGGGCTGTCGGGGACATTCGGCAGCGCCTCGACCGGCTGGAGCTCTACCGGCGTCATCAGGAGGCGACCCAGCGCCCGGTTGAACGCCTGCCGCGCCAGCGCCAACCCGCCCTCCGCCTGGATGACCCCGGACTGCGCCTCCGCGACCTGGCCCTCCACGGTCGTCGCATCCACCGGCTTGGCGAATCCTCCCGCGACCTGGCGCTGCACCAGCGTCCGATAGCGCTGCGCCGCCTCCAGCCCATCTTGCGCCGTTCGTAGCCCCGATGCAGCCCGCAGCACATCGAAGTAGGCCTTGCGTGCCGTCAACGCCACCTCCGCCAGCGCCTTGCGATAGTCCCACTCCACAATGGCCGACTGCGCGGTATAACGCTGCTTTGCCGCCCTCTGTCCCGCCCGGTAGAGCGGCTGCTCGATCACCACATCCACCCGTCCGACGCCCTCCGGCAGCACCGTCGCCGGGCCGTCCACGCCAGGAAAGGTGACGCGCGGTCCCTGCAGCGTCCCCGATGCCGTCGCCTCCAGCGTCGGGCGCGCCACCGGCTTCTCTCGGTCCGCCCCCACCTGAGCTACATCCCGCGCCGCGCGTGCCGCCTTCGCCTGCGGATTGTGCTGCAGCGCCTCCAGCACGCTCGCCTCCAGTGTGAGAGTCTGTGCAGAAACATTGGAACCACAGAGACACAGAGACACAGAGACCACACAGAGAATAACGATCCGCAGATTAACGCAGATTAACGCAGATTTCCCATGTATAAACCCTCTATTTACTGTGGCTGCTCGCCTGTCGGCATAGGGATGTGATGTTTTTAATCTGCGGTAATCTGCGTTAATCTGTGGATAAATCTCTTCTCTCTGCTTTTCTCTGTGTGATCTCTGTGTCTCTGTGTCTCTGTGGTTCATAAGTTTAGTCCGGGAGGTTTTGCAGGAGGGATTCGAGGAAGGCGGCCAGATTTCCTGCCGCCAGGGCGGAACGCTTGCCGAGGCGGAGGAGCGCGGGGATCTTCCAGGGGCGCGCCAGGGTGGCGGCGACGATACGTCCGCGATGGAGGCTGCCGTCCGGAGAGGTGAGGGCGTTGAAATCGAGTGGTAGGTCGTCGTCTGCGCCGTCGGTGACAGCGCGGAGGGCCAGCCAGGGGATGCCGCGCTCTTCGGCCACTTCTGCGGCGCTGTAGGTCTCCATATCTACGGCTTCGGCGTGGGTTTGTGCGACGAGGGCGCGCTTTTCGGCGGCGTGGATGACGACGTGACCGACGGTAAGGAGGGAGGCTTTGTGGAGGGGCGTTTTGGATGGAGCGGACCCTGTGGCAGCGAATAGGGTGGAGTCGGGGAGTAGGATCGGCTGAGAGTTGTGTTGGACTTGCGCTGCAAGGATCAGGTCGCCGGGGCGAAGTTCAGGGGACAATCCGCCTGCGAAGCCGCAGATAATCAGGCACTTGATCTTGGGGCCGGGATCGTCCAGCAGGAGGGCGGCATGCTTGGCGGCATTGCCGCTGCCGGGGCCGGAGACGCCCAGGCTGACGATCCAATTGCAAGAGGGACGCTGCTTCCGAAAGGGGGCGGCCTCCTCCGGAAGCGCAAACAATACGCAGACGCGCAGGGCGTAGACGTCATCGTCTTGCAAGGGTCAGGCCAGCGCCAGTGCGGGTTCGGCGTCGTAGTAGAGGACTTTGTCGCGCACGGCTTCCACCAGGTCTTCAGGAGTGGAGAGGCCCGATGCGATACCCACCAGATCGCAGTCCTGGAACTTCTCGTAAGGCAGTTCATCGGCATTCTGCACATGGATAGTGTTGGTATTGTACTGCCGGCAGAGTGCGGCCAGTTCCACTGTGTTGGCGCTGGTGCGGGAGCCGACGACGATCATCAACTGTACCTTCAAGGCTAACTCCACCGCATCGTCCTGCCGGTTCTGCACCGGGCGGCAGATGGTATTGATGATCTGGATCTCCTTGCACATCATCAGCATCTCATTTACGATGGCATGGCATAGCTCCAGGGCGTGGGTGGTCTGGAAGATGACGCCTACCTTCCGCATCAGTTTGAAGGTCTCTTTGGCCTCGCGCAGCTCCTCCACGCTGTCGATCACCAGGGCGGGGCGCTCCAACGCGCCCATGATGCCCTTGATCTCCGCATGGTTCCGGTCCCCGATGATGACCACCTGGCAGCCGCGCTCCTCCAGCGTCTGGGCCGCCTCTTGCGCCCGCAGCACGATGGGGCAGGTCGCGTCCACGACCTCCAGGCCCTGCTCCTTGGCCTCCTGGATGCGGGCCTTGGGCAGGCCATGCGCCCGGATCACCATGGTTCCCTTTTCGGTCTGGTAGTCGTCTACCTTGCGCAGGCCCTTGCCTTCCAGTTCGTCGGTGACGCGCTTGTTATGGACCAGATCGCCGAGGATAAAGACATCTTTACGCTCATCCAGCGCCTGCTTGGTCAGATTGATGGCGCGTTTGACGCCGAAGCAGAACCCGACCTCTTTCGCCATGATGACCTTGCGCTTTGCTTCTCTTTCCAACCTTGCTATCCTCTCTCGGCGTTACCGCCGTGCGGTTACATAACCATGCGCCCGGAACCACTCCACGGCTCGGCCCAGCGCCTCTTTCACCGGAGACTGCGGCAAGCCCAGTTCATCTACTGCCTTAGACGCATCGAAGAACATCTTGTGACGCGCCATTTTCACGCCCTCGAAGGGGTGCGCCGGGGGACGATGCAGGATCCGCTCCGCGATCACATTCTCGATTCCAACGGCCAGCCAGGCCACTCCGTAGGGCATCTGCACCTTCGGAGCAGGTAACCCGGTGATTTCGGCGAGCAACTCCAGCATGGCTTTCAAGGTGAGATTCTGATTGCCAAGTATATAACGCTCACCGGGCCGACCGCGTTCCCCGGCCAGCAGGATGCCCGCCGCCACATCGTGCACATCCACCAGGTTCAGCCCGGTATCCACGTAGGCGGGGAGGCGGCGGTTCAGGAAATCGACGATGATCTGGCCCGTCGGCGTCGGCTTGATGTCGTTTTCGCCCACCGGCGTGCTGGGGTTGACGATAACGACCGGCAGCCCTTTCGCAACGAACTGCCGCGCCTCCTGCTCGGCCAGGAACTTCGAGCGCTTGTAGTGCCCGATCATGTCGGCTTCGGCAACGGGCGTCTCTTCCGTACCCGAGGTGCCGTCGTGCGGAATGCCCAGCGCGCCGACGGTGCTGGTATAGACCACACGCCGCACGCCCGCCTCCAGAGCCGCCTGCAGGAGTTGGCGGGTGCCCTCCACATTCGCACGGTACAACTCCTGCGGGTCCTTGGCCCACAGGCGATAGTCGGCGGCGACGTGATAGAGGGTATCGCATCCGAACACGGCCTGCCGGAGCGAGGCGGCATCCGTGAGATCGCCGCACACAAACTCGATCTGGCGGGGATCGAGGGAGGCCAGATTGTCCCGGCGGCTGTTCGGGCGCACCAGGGCGCGGAGGACTTCGCCCCGCGCGACCAGTTGCCGCGCCACATGGCAGCCGACAAATCCCGTTCCGCCCGTTACCAATGCGGTCAAAAGAGAGCCTCGAATTCAGCCGGGGCTTTATGACCCGGCTCTGTAGGGGCAACCCCCCGTGGTTGCCCTGGGCAGGCACAGAGGCCTAGAAGAGGGCAGACACAGGGGCCTGCCCCTACGAGCTTCCGATGGGATTGGGCGAGATGTAGGGGCGCTGCTTGCTGCGCCCTCTGCGCCCCTACTTGGTCAGCGACCAGGCGGCGAGTTGCAGCGTGCCCTTCATGGTCTTCATGGCCTCCGTGACGGCGCTATGTTCGAAGCCGGAATGCATCTTACAGTTCTGGCACTTCGGATCCTTGCGGGATTCCCAGTAGGCCCAGTCGGTCTTGTCCCAGAAGTCGCTCCAGTCCTCGAAGTAGCCTTCGCCCTCTACCAGGTAGCACGGGGCCTTCCAGCCCTTCGGGGTGTAGTTGACCGTGGACCAGGGGGCGCAGGGCAGTTCGCGCAGCCCGGCGGCAAACTCCAGGAACATCGGGGTCGCGTTGATCTTGTACTTGCCGGAGAATTCTCGGATGGCGCGGAACTTTTCGTGAATCTGCTCCTTGGTCAGGAAGATGTCGCGCTCTACGCTCTCATACTCATAGCCGGGCGAGATCAGGATGCCGTTGGCCTTGAGTTCGTCCACCAGCTTGCAGAGCGATTCGACTTCGCTCACCTGGGTCTCCTTGAAGACGGTGGTATTGAGGTAGGTATAGTAGCCCAGCGACTTCGCTTTCTTGATGGCTTCGATGGCCTTGTCGAAGATGCCGGGGCGGTTGCAGACATAGTCGTGGGTCTCACGCATGCCGTCCAGATGGATCATCAGGAAGAGGTGGTCGCTGGGCGCGATCTTGCCGAAGACCTTGTCCTCCAGCTTGATGGCGTTGGTACACATGATGATGTACTTGCCACGGGCGATCAGGCCCTCGATCAGCTCCTTGAGTTCGGGGTAGAGGGTCGGTTCGCCTCCGCAGATATTGACGATGGGCGCCCCGCACTCCTCCGCCGCTTTGAAGCAGGTCTCCAGCGACATGCGGTCCTTGAGCTTGCCGGTATGGCGCTCGACCGAGCAGCCGATGCAGGCCAGGTTGCAGGTGTAGAGCGGCTCCAGCATCAGCACGGTCGGATAGCGCTTTTCGCCGCTCCGCTCCATTTTCGAGCGGTGGCGCGATTGGGCCATCATAAATCCTATCGGAAAACGCATCTTCCTTCTTCTTCCTTCCAGGTCTGCCTCATCCTCTTCCGGTAGGTCATGAGGCGGGGATGCCTACAATCCGGCTTCTTGCGCCAGCTTCAGCATTTCGTCCAACATCGCCCGCAGATACGGGCATTTTGCATACGCGACTTCAGGATCAAGTTTTCTGAACAAGGTTGCTCCGTCTGCTACCTTCCCGTAATAGCGTCCCGGGTTGGTTTCATAGAGCTTTTCCAGATATTTGGCAGGCGGCGTTTTGAAATTGACGGTCTCCGGATGTGCCACTTTTGCCTTAAGTGTTGTTGCGACATCCGTCGGAAACACTTTTGGATCGCTCAGAAGCCAGGCTTCAGTCTCGTGGACTGCGCAGAAGAGGCGAAACCGAGGTGATGACACCTTCTTTTCGATCTCGTTCTTAAGCCACTCATAGCGATCTTTCACCGATGCTTTGTCGTCCGGGTAAATGTTCGGGCCGTACAGGTCAAGCAAAGCAATGACTGCGATAATGTCCTTGCTCTCTCTGGGGCTGTTCAGATACATCGCGGTTTTTTGTGCTACATCTTTTATGAGTTCTGCCCAACCGTCGAAACGCACTGTCGTGATGCCGACCGGTTTACTCAGGCGCGGATCCAGCCATCGCTTCAAAAAGGCTGGAACCGCCTTGCGCTCCGTGTATCCTTCGATGAACAGTAGAAATTTCATGCGGCGGTCTCAGAGTGTTCCTTCGCATCTTCCGCCATATTCTCTAACTCACCGGAGCGATAGAGTTTGCCTAGTGTGTACTCTTTCAGCCAATAGTCCAGCCTCTCCTCGTCCAATATTTGGAGAGAGGTTTCGCCATTTTCCCATCGGGCGACCGTCGTTGTTGGCTTCACATCCGTGAACGCATCCAGAAACTCCGCAGAGTGCGTAGTAAAAATCACCTGAGTTCTGTGAGAAGCCTTCACTGCAAAGTCTGCAATAATGGGCAGCATGGAAGGATGCAACCCCGTTTCTGGCTCGTCAATGGCAATTAAAGCTGGCGGTTCTGGATTTGCCAATACAGTCATCAGAAACAGGAAACGGAGTGTTCCATCCGAAAGGTCCGCCGTTGACTGTTCGCGCTGTAACGTTTTCCACCGCACGCGCATTTGAATCCGCTGGTCGGCAGCAGGCGGAAAGATCAACTCGTCAAAATCATCGCCAAAGGCCGCTTGCATAGCGGCATTGATGTCATGTTTGAAATTCCGGTCGCCAGTGTACAACGTGTGCAAGACTGAAATCAGGTTTTGACCATCAGGAGCTACTTGCTTTTCCAGTCGCGTTACGACAGGCTGACGAACGGGAGCATCCGCATGAACGAGTACATCATTGTAAATGGTCCAGCTTTCCAGATATTTCCTGAAGGCTGCTATCTGTTTCTGGACTTGTGAAGCAATAGAAGTACCGGACACCTCCGAAAGCAGGGTCTCCTGGTCTCGAAATTCTTCGACCGGAATCAACACTACAGGGCTTTTTGTCCAGTCTTCCTGTTGCTTATGCTCTGCTATTTGGGCATGTGTTCCCTGACGCAGAATTCGCTGCTCACGAGATCCGAGACCGAGAACATCGGTATCCAGGAGTTCTTGGTCTATGATATATGAATTATTGCGCTGAAACCTTCTAAGCTCAATCGTGTAGGTATGAAGCTGAGCGGATGGATCGCCCTCTACCTTGATGCCAAAAGTGAGTTTGTCCGCTTTTCCATCCCATAACATCGAATCGATGCCGCCCGATCTTACAATCGTTTCCTGTAACTTGCCTCTGGCGGAGGCAGAGATCAATTCTAGGAGGCGCAGAAGATTGGATTTACCGGAGCCGTTTGGTCCGATAAGAATGTTCAGATCGCCAGGTTGCCACCCGACATCTTTAAGTGAGCGAAACCCTTCAACTCTCAGGACAAGTATCTTCATGCGACTTTCTCTTAATTTGCTGATATACGGCTAACGTCGCAAAATTATACCCTAGATACGAAGGGGGCTAAGTTAGTATATGCACAGAAACGCTTCAAGGCGATATGGAAACGCAATGTTTACGCCTCGTCCTTGCCCAAGACGTGAACGACCTGTGGATCGGCAGGGGACGGAGCCCCTGCCCTACAATGTGGCTGCATCGCCGTCAGGTTGGCGACAAAGGAATGTTGCAACATTCTCCAGGTAACCAGCCCGGTTCACCGGGCTTTGTTGCGAGGCAGACCGCTCGTTTACGGGCGGGCTGGTTTGGACGGCGTTGAAACGCCGTTCTGAAATGCGAAGTCCGCCTTCGCGGACTCCTCCTGTTGATAGTTGGAGAAATTCCGCTTGCTCCATAAGTCCTCCCCTGTTCTTGGGTGTTCTCTGCGCCGCCGCGAAGCGGATGAAGGCGTAGAATCTGGGTGGGGGGCGAACCCGCGCAGGCGGGTTTTGTATATCAGAACGAGGTTTCAACCTCGTGCTAAACCTCCAAATTGGCGAAGCGGCCGCCGGCAGCGATCTCGTTGGCAGGGCCATCCGGGGCCTCTCCGGTCGTGAAGGTGTGGTACTGCGCCATCGCCCAGAGCGGGAAGTAGTGCCGATAGTAGTGGTAGCGCAGATAGAAAACACGGGGGAATCCGGTTCCGGTGAACCACTGCTCTTCCCAGGTGCCGTTCGTGTCCTGATTATTGAGTAGATAGTCCATGCCGCGCTGGACAAAGGGGCTGTCGAGGTCGCCCGCATTGAAGAGCCCCATCAAAGCCCAGGAGGTCTGTGAGGGCGTGGAGGGACCGTCCGCCTTCGGGTGGCCCGGCTCGTAGGAGGCGCAGGTCTCGCCCCAGCCTCCATCCTCGTTCTGTACGGAGTGCAGCCAGCGCACCGCCCGCTGGATACGGTCGGCCCGCATGTCCTCACCGATGCGCGCCAATCCGCGCAGCGCCTGCCACGTACCGTAGAGATAATTCACCCCCCAGCGCCCGAACCAGGAGCCGTCGGCCTCCTGCTCTTGATAGAGGTAGTCTATGGCGCGGCGGACGCGGGGATCGCTGGGACCCAGGCTGAAGTAGGAGCACATCTCCAGGGTGCGGGCGGTGATGTCCGCCGAACTGGGATCCAGCATCGCGTTGTGATCGGCATAGGGGACATACTGGAATAGCGTCTTATTGTTGTCCTTGTCGAAACTGCCCCATCCGCCGTCCCTGTTCTGCATGCCGAAGACCCAGTCCACGCCCTTGCGCATCGCCTCGCGGGCGTGGGGCGGCGCCTCGGTCCAGTGCTCGCCGCCCGGACAGTAGGCTTTGTAGAGGCCCATCAGCACCATGATCGTGTCGTCCACGTCCGGGTAGTACTCGTTCTCCATCTCGAAATACCACCCGCCCGGCTCCAGGTCGGGCGCGTTGACGGCCCAGTCGCCCTTGCGCGTCGTCTGCTTGCCAATCAGCCACTCGGCGGCGCATGTGATGGCCTCGCTGTCGGCGGGCAGGCCGCTGTCGAGCAGGGAGTTGAGGACGATGGCGGTATCCCAGATGGGCGAGACGCAGGGCTGCAGGCGGATCACATCCCCCTCTTCGATATCGAAGGCGGCGAGTTCCGCCAGCTCCTTGCAGATGGCCGGGTGGTTATCCGGCAGCCCCATGCACTTATAGGCCATGATCGCATGGGTCATGGCGGGGAAGATGGCGCCCAGGCCGCCGCTATTCTCCTCGCGCTCCAACAGCCAGGCCAACGACTTATCGAGCGCCCGCTTGCGGAACGGTTTGATCGGGCTGGCGTCGTAGAGCTTCAGCAGTTTGTCCACGACCAGGAAGACATTGCGCCAGGTGAGCGGTTTCTTATCCCAGGCCAACCCCATCTTCTTGCGGTCGCGCCCACCGACGAACAGCTCGTCGATATGGGCGTCGTCGGGGATCGGGCGACGGGGGCGGGCGGCGTTCATCACAGCCAGCGGCACCAGGATCGCCCGCGACCAGGAAGACATATTGTAGATGTTGAAGTAGAACCACTTCGGCATCAGGACGGCTTCGGGCGGGATGGTGGGCACGCCGTGCCAGTCGTACTGCCCGAACATGGAGAGATAGAGCTTGGTAAAGGTGTTGCAGCGGGTGACGCCGCCCTGCGCCAGGATGGCGCGCCGGGCGCGGCGCATAAAGGGCTCGCGCTCGCCATGTCCGGCGAGCTTGCAGGCGAAGTAGGCTTTAACCGATGCGCTGACATCCGGCGGGCCGCCAGGGAAGATGGACCAGTAGCCATCCGGGTGCTGCTGGTTGCGGATATACGCGGCGATCTTGCGGAACTTGGCCGGGTCCCGCCGGCCCAAAAACTGGAGCAGCAGGATATATTCGCTCTCCAGGATGGTATCGCCTTCCAATTCGGCGACCCAGTAGCCGTCCGGCTCCTGGCGATCCAGCAGATAGCGCTGCGCTTCTCGGATTGCGTGGCGCACCGCCTCCAGCGAGACGGCATGCGAGGTCAGCGTGGTATGCCGCGCAAGGGGGGTGGAAGTTACGATAGCCTGGTTGGTTAGGTTCTGGTTTTGGCGTTCGAGTCTCGTCTTCAACAAATCACCGTCCGAATGGGGTTTTCGGGCAGTTGTGTCTCCGAGTAGTATCCTGAATCCATCAAACCTATTGCAAAGACCTTGAGTCAGGGTTGCCTTCAGAAACGCAACATGACGCCCCGCGACACTACAGGCGAGCGTATGCCTTTCGCCAATTCTCTGTACGCTGGAGGATCCGTATTTGTGACAGGCAGGCGAATAGTATGGGCGCTGCGCGCTGAAAGGCGCGGTGACGGGTGGGCGCTCTTCTGAACGAACTCGGCTTCGCAGCGCATCTTGCAGCGTCCTGCAAACGAGAGCGGCAGAAGCAGCCCCGTTGGCGCGGCTTTGGGTGGGTCTTCCCTATGCCGAGCCAAGAAAACGTCCCGATATTCTAGCCGTTGCAGAGAATATTTGTCAATGGTTCCGGTATATTTAGCACTTGCCGGGATCATTGGCGGTGTTGGGGATGATGCCCAGGCGTTTCAGCTCGTTGACCAGTTTCGAGGCGTCGGCCAGGATCACACGGGCGAAGCGCTG
>DATGIG010000017.1:0-5078 GCA_035295825.1 Chthonomonadaceae bacterium
TCGTTCTTTCTCCTCTCAAATCATCAGCGCCTGAATGGGCGCGGATTCCGCCCATTGTCTCCGGCAAACTAGCCGGAAGAGGAGATGCCGAAGCGTCTCCTCTCGCTCACCAGAGCAGTCCATAAAACTACGTGAAGTATATTCCATATCACTATATTTTGTCAAGTGCTTGGGAAAATTATGTTTCGGAACTTAGACATCGAAGTTCCAATATAAAGAAGTATGAAAACACCTGAGGAAACGACAGAAACGGCGGAAATCTGTGACCTGTCGTCCAACCTGGTTCGGGGCGTATTGCTGTTGCAGGAGAAGTGGGTGTTGTTGATCGTCCACCGCCTGTTAAACGGGCCGCTGGGCTTCAATGAACTGACCCGCCAGGCGGACGGCGTCAACAGCACCACCCTCTCGCAGCGGTTGGCGCTGCTGGAGCATGCCGGGCTGGTCACCAAGACCATCCACTCCACTATGCCGCCGCGTACTAGCTACGAATTGACAGAAGCCGGTCGCGCGCTCAAACCCGTGTTGGAGGCCATCGAAACGTGGAGCGGAAACTACCTCGCCGGGCGCGACCTCACTTCCCGCTGCAAGGAAGCGGTTTCCACTGATGAACATTAAACCCTTTGCTGCGTGTGGAGATTCCCAATAGCGATGATTTCCAAAGAAATTGAAGACCTCAAAACCCTGTTGGGTCGCATGCAGCGAGAAGATCCGCGCTTCCGCGTGTTCGGAGCGGAACTGCATCGGTATATCTTGGGATCGCCCCTCACCGAAAATGAGCTGGTAGCCTTTGAGCAAACGCATCGTATCGGGCTGCCGGATGATTACCGCCTCTTCCTGAAAGAGGCGGGAAATGGCGGGAGAAGACGCGATTCCAATCTCTTCATGGGCAACACCGGGGCGGGACCCTATTATGGGCTGTTGCCCCTGGAAGAGGCCGCATGCGACTGCGACCTGGCCCAACCCTTTCCCTTTACAACTTCAACGGAAGCTCTCTTGGAAGAGGAAATAGACAAACTTAGAGACCCGGAGAAATATCCCGGCATGCCCGGCGCACTGGCGCTCTGCCATCAAGGGTCCGGCATCTTCTGCTGGCTGGTGGCAAACGGCCCCACCTATGGCACGATCTGGGAAGGACGGGAAAACTGCTATCCGACCGGGCTGTCCTTCTGGACCTGGTATCGTCAGTGGATAGACAGGTTGGTCCATAGGGCTCTACCGCGTCTTGCAGCGGAGCCTGCCATCCACGACACAATTATGGTGTGAATGTCTCTCTCCGACGTGATAGCCCTCTGCTGAGAAAATGGACAATGGCAACCATAGACAGATCAGAGGCGATTTTTGTCTTTCGAGCACCTGGAGACGGAATACGAGATTGATGAACAGGATGTCGTCGTTCGGATTATCGCACACCATATTTAGCGAGTTATCGGTCTGATCGCCTTCATGGCACGCGTCATCATATTTCGACAACCCCGATTAAGGTGGGAAAAGAGAGGCGGAAACGACAAATGGACTTTCAAAAGCGCATGGCTACCAACGCGGATCGGGAAGACATCGAGGCATTGGTATTCTCCATTTTGAAGGAGTACGGCCTGCCACCGGAACCGGACGGAATGGATGCGGATTTAGGAAACATTGAAACGTCCTACATCCGCAGCGGCGGGGCCTTCTGGGTGGTCGTTTCAGATGACGGGAGGATCGTGGGCACCCTCGGCCTCGCGCCGCTCCGTAAAGGGGTAGTAGAACTGCGCAAAATGTACCTGGCGTCCGAGGTGCGAGGTCAGGGATGGGGGAAGCGCCTGCTGTCAGAGGCCATCGAGGAGGCGCGGCGTTTAGGCTTCTATCGCATCGAGTTGGAAACCTCGTCCCGGTTGGAGACCGCCATCAGGCTCTATCGCAGTTTCGGATTTCAGCAGGTCGTCATGGACCATATTCTACCGCGTTGCGACCAGGCCTTCGCCCTTGACCTGTAAACACGAAGACCTGGCCGTCAGGCATGAAATCACTTCAAGAAGAGTTCGACGACCGGGACGGTGACGTTGGGCTTCTTGATGGGCAGTTCCAGCGTGAGCAGGGTGTCCTCGCGCACCTCCTTGCCCGCGCCGTAGCTGACTTCGGGAACGCTGGTGCGCATCCGAACCTCGCTGGCATCGTTGAGCAGTTGGGCATATTCGATGTGGTGCGCCATGTTCACCAGATGGAGGTGCTTGAAGGGCCAGCTAAAGATGTGCAGGTAGAGCCGGTTGGTCGTCGGGTTGTACGTATACCGGCAGTCCGGCGGGCAGACAAACG
The DNA here is from genome assembly GCA_035295825.1 of Chthonomonadaceae bacterium. Lineage (GTDB taxonomy): Bacteria > Armatimonadota > Chthonomonadetes > Chthonomonadales > Chthonomonadaceae > DATGIG01. The sequence continues at coordinate 2,293 of DATGIG010000017.1, forward strand.
TGTCCGGAGCCTGCGTGCAGCCATAGATACTGCGGTTATGGCGCTTCATCCACGTGCCCATGCCCTGTAAGCGGTCCAGGGCGCGCTCATCGAACTCCCCGCGCCCCGTCGGGCCGACATTCAGCAGCAGGTTCCCGCCTTTGCTGACCGAATCGATCAGCATCTGCACCAGCATGTCCACGCTCTTCCAGCTCTCCTCGTCCCGATGGTACCCCCACGAACCGCTGAAGGTCTGGCACGCCTCCCAGACGACGGGCTGCCCATTCACATGCAGCCACTCCCGAGGCTGGTACTGCTCCGGCGTCTTCACATCCTGGTCTATCTCCAGGCGGTCGTTGAGGATGATCTTCGGCTGGAGCGAGCGCACAAGCTGGATGAGCTTCTCCGACTGCCACACCTCCTTGCCCTTGCCGGGAAATCGAGCCGTCGGGCCGACGGAGAAGTCATACCAGAGGATATCGATCTGCCCGAACTGGGTGAGCAGCTCACGGGACTGGCCGTGCAGGTATTCGGCGTACTGCGTTAAGTCCCGGCCCTTGTCGGCGGCGATGTAGTCCTCGTTATCACGCATGGGATGGTGCGCATCGGCGGTATAGTGGGCATGGTGCCAGTCCAGCAGGGAGTGGTAGAAGCCCACTTTTAGCCCCTGCCCGCGAAAAGCCTCGACCATCGGGCGAAGCAGATCCTTCCCATACGGCGTGTTGGTCGCCTTGTAGTCGGTCAACTGCGTATCCCAGAGGCAGAACCCCTCGTGGTGCTTGGTGGTGACTACAAAGTACTTCATCCCGGCATTGGCGGCGGCCTCCGCCCAGAGTTCGGGCGCATAGAGGTCGGGGTCGAAGTGCTTGAAGTACTTGTGATAGGTATCGGTATCTATCCGCTCCATGCTCTTCACCCACTCGTGGCGGGCGGGCAGCGCATACAGTCCCCAGTGGATGAACATCCCGAAACGGTCATGGACAAACCAGCTTGTATCGCCGTCGGTCGGCTTCGGTTGCAGCGTCATCGGTGTCTCCTAAAACAGATTTCACCACAGAGGACACAGAGAGGCACAGAGGAGAGCAAGAGGGCGGCTGTCCTGTGATATTGTGTCCTGCGAGGATAAAGGTGTAGCGCCTATTTTAGCAAGTTCGCCGCAGATGTCAAGTGGGAGTTTGCCATCATTGCGTTTCGGCGAAGAAGCGGCGGCACGGCACGGGGAACAGGGCATGCATTCCTTCCCGTATGGAGTTCTGGGAAAAGGATGGAATGAACGAGACATCTGCACGACAAAAAGAGTTCGAGGCGCTGCTGAGGCCGATCATGAAGACGGTCTACAGCGCGGCATTGCACTACACCCGCAACCCGGAGGACGCCTCCGACCTGGTGCAGGAGGCGACGCTGCAGGCATTTCGCGCCTTTGATTCGTTTCAGCGGGGAACTAATTTCCGAGCCTGGTTGTTACGTATTCTAACGAACCTGTTTTTGAACAAATACCGCAAGCAGCAGCGCGAGCCGGATACCGCCAATATCGAGGATCTGCCGGAGAGCTATTTGTACCATCAGGCCCACCGGGCCGGCTTGCATCAGGGCGGCGACCCGGCGGAGATCGTGCTGGAGAAGCTGGACACGGAGAAGGTGACGGCGGCGATTGACGCCCTGCCGGAGGAGTTCCGGATCGTGGCGACGCTCTACTTTGTGGAGGAGTTCAGCTATCAGGACATCGCCGAGATCGTGGACTGCCCGGTAGGCACTGTGCGATCCCGGCTGCATCGCAGTCGGAAACTCTTGCAAAAGGCGCTCTGGGAGCAGGCGATGGGTTAGCCCTCGCCAGGTATACAAGGGACGATGAGCCTTTACAAACTACTCAATATCTATACCTGCAAAGAGGCGCTGGCGCGGCTCGACGACTACCTCGACCGGGAACTCAGCCCCGAAGAGACGAAGAAGGTCGCGCAGCACCTGAAGATCTGCCACGCGTGTACGGATCGTTTTAAGTTCGAGGCGGAACTGATTCAGGGGCTGCGGGCCAAGGTGCAGCGCATCGACCTCCCTCCCGATCTGATGGAGAACGTGTCGCAGGCGCTCCAGAATGCCGGCGAAGACTGATCCGCTCGGCGCTGCGCCCTTTTTCGCCAGCCGGGAACCTTTCCGCGTCCTATGGCATTGTTACTGTCGGAAGCGACGTACTCTGCTTCGATCCCGAAAGGAGGGCGCATGAAACGACTGGAGAAAAAGCACCCGCTGGCGATCCGATGGTTCCACTGGATCAACTTTCCTGTCCTCTTTGTCATGATCTGGAGCGGCCTGTGCATCTACTGGGCCAACCAGGTCTATCGCATCGGCTTCGGCAGCCGCACGCTGTTCGCCTTTTTCCCCGATTGGTTCTACCATCCGCGCCCGTTCGGCAGTTCGCCGATCTACCATCTCAACGCACGGTTGGCGGAGGGATTGGCCTGGCACTTTATGTTCATGTGGTTCTTCTTCCTGAACGGCCTGCTCTACGTCCTCTACACGGCAATCTCCGGGGAGTGGCGCGCACTGGTGCCGAACCGCCATTCGTTTCGGGAAGCCCTGCAGGTCATGCTCTACGACCTGAAGCTGAGCAAGGTCCCCCCACCCCGCCGCAAGTTCAACGGCGCACAGCAGATCGCCTACACCAGCATCATCCTGATGGGCCTGGGCTCCCTGCTGACCGGCCTCGCCATCTACAAACCCGCTCAGTTCGCCTGGCTGACGGCGCTGCTCGGCGGCTACCAGATGGCCCGCTTCTTCCATTTCTGGCTTACCATGGGGTACATCGCCTT
>DATGIG010000018.1:0-4181 GCA_035295825.1 Chthonomonadaceae bacterium
TGGCCGTAATGAACAGGCCCAGCCCGGCGATGCGCGCCTCCGCCAGCGCCACCAGCGTGCCCGCCATGAGGGCGGCCAGCAGGCCGGGGATCTCGCGCAGCGATTCCAGATTGCCCAGCGTCAGCGGACTGGCGTGCAGCACGTCTCGCAGATAGTTCTGAAAGACCCCGCTATAGACCGCAAACCCGAATGCGAACAGAAACGTCAGCGCCCCGAACAGCCGCCAATCCCGCCTCAGCAGCAGGTCGGCCTCCAGGTCCGGATAGGCTTCCGTCTCCTCTTTTGAAGCGATCATGCCCTCTCACTTTCCTCGTTGAACTACCGGTGTATTCGCCGGAGGCACGCCAGGTTCCTGCTCCTATTCCAGGGCGGAAGCTCTTGACATGCCCGTGCGGAAAGGCTACACTAGGGGCCACTTTCGCGCCCGACACGCGGCGCGACCTTTGAAGGAGAAAGCCATGCCGCTTGATGAGACGCAACTTCGTTTCGATACCCTGGCCGTTCACGGAGGCCAGATCCCCGACCCGACCACGACCGCTCGTGCGGTTCCAATTTACCAGACCACGTCCTATGTGTTCCGTGATACGGAGCACGCTGCCAATCTCTTCAGTTTGCAGGAGTTGGGCTTTATCTACACCCGCCTGATGAACCCGACGCAGGATGTATTCGAGAAGCGGATGGCGCTGCTCGAAGGCGGAGCCGGGGCGATGGCCACCTCCTCCGGCCAGGCCGCCCAGGCGCTGGCGATCCTGAACATCGTCCACGCGGGCGATGAGTTCGTGAGCGCGACCTCGCTCTACGGCGGGACCTACAACCAGTTTCACTATACCTTCCCCAAAATGGGAATCAACGTCCATTTTGTCGACCCGAAGGACCCGGAGAACTTCCGCAAGGCCATCACGCCCAAGACCCGCCTCATCTACGCGGAGACGGTCGGCAACCCGAAACTGGATACCATCGACATCGAGGCCGTGGCCCAGGTGGCCCATGAAGCGGGCCTGCCGCTGATGATAGACAACACGATGCCCTCGCCTGCGCTGGTCAATCCGATTAAGTGGGGCGCGGACATCGTGGTACACTCCGCCACCAAGTTCATCGGCGGGCACGGCACCAGCATCGGCGGCATCATTGTGGACAGCGGCAAGTTCGATTGGAGCAATGGCAAGTTTCCGCAATTCACCGAACCGGACCCCTCCTATCATGGCCTGGTGCTGATGGACCTGCCGGAGCCGCTGCGGTCGATAGCTTATATCCTCAAGGTTCGTCTGCAAATGATGCGCGACATCGGCGCATGCGTCTCGCCCTTCAACGCCTTCCTCTTTTTGCAGGGCCTGGAGACCCTGCACCTGCGCATGGAGCGGCACAGCCAGAACGCGCTCAAAGTGGCGCAGTTTCTGCAGACGCATCCGCAAGTCGCCTGGGTCAACTATCCGGGCCTGCCGGACCATCCGAGCTATGCTACGGCCTCCAAATACCACAAAGGCGGGATGTACGGCGGGATTCTGGGCTTCGGCCTCAAGGGCGGTATGGAGGCGGGGAAGAAGTTCATTGACAGCCTGAATATCTTTTCGCTCCTCGCCAACATCGGGGATGCCAAGTCGCTCGCCATCCATCCGGCTTCGACCACGCACCAGCAACTGACCGATGTGGAGCAGATCGCCACCGGTGTGACGCCCGACTATGTGCGCCTCTCGATCGGCATCGAGGACGTGAACGACCTGCTCACCGACCTGGATCAGGCCCTCAAGAAGACCGCATAGACCCCCTCATCCCCCAACCCCTTCTCCCCTCTGGGGGAGAAGGGGAGAACTAAAATAGCCCCTCTCCCCTTGCGGGAGAGGGACTGGGGTGAGGGGGCCAGCCCGGATCTAGGGTTAGTTGGGCACGATGTCGTTGTCGGTAATCGGCTTCAAAGCCATGATCTGGTCCCGGCTGATCTTATAGGTCACTTTGATATAGCGCGAGGGCTGGCTGGCAAGGGGCTTGCCGTCGGCGTCGCGCCAGGGAACCGTCGTGCCATCCCAGACCGGGCCGGTGGCTCCCTGCCCTGCGATCATCGCGGTTCCGAGCAACTCCGGATTGTTGAAATAGGCCACATGGCTCTGGTTGTTGTCGGTGATCCCTTCGCCGCTCCAACCGAAACGGTCCTGCAGGTGGGGCGAGGTGGTGCGCGGGTTGTAGGAGAGGATGACGCGATAGTACGGCTGGCTGAAGCTGTACATCTTCGGGTCCTTGCTCATGTCCATTTCACGCTCGAACTTGGTCTTGCGCTCGGAAATGGAATCCACCAGGATCGTCTGGCTCATGTCGATGTTGAACGAAGAGAGCACGCCGGTGATGGGCTTGTCGTTATAGTCCCAGTCCGTGATGCGGACATCCACGCGCGCGCCGTCGGCGGCGTTCAACTGCCCACTGATCTTGAACACCTTGGGCCGCTTGATCTCCACCTTGGGAACGAAGGCGACATCCCAGGGCCCGGGCGTATTGGTGCCGGTGGGCCAGAGCACGGCGGGCTTATCGGAGGGGTTGACATTGTCGTGCAAGTGTTTGTTCGGATCCGGCAGATAGCGGTTGTGATAGCGCTGCAGGGCTTCATCGTAATTGTGCTGTTCCGCCCGCAGCATCTGAATGACGCCGAATTCGACCTTTTTGCCCTTTTTGGTGAGATCGTCGATGATCTTATTGCTGCGATCTTGCGCTGCTTTCCACTCGGCCAGCGCTTCGGGGATGCGTCCCTGCTTCTCGTAGGTGTGGGCCAGGATGTGCAGGGTCTTGAGCGGGGCCGCGTAGGGGGCGTCGTCTCCGTTGCCGGAGCCGTCGCCGTGCGGGCCGGCAATCGCACTTTTGAACGCCTCTTCCGCCACTGCGAAGTTCTTTACCTTATCGTACTCCTCCCATCCCTTTTCGAACTTGATGTCCGGGATGTCCGGGTTGTTGGCGATCCCCTCATCCAGCAGCGCCATTGCCGGGGCGATATACCGGCGGTCGGAGCGCTCATTGGCATCCGTGAAGTTATACGACAGGTGCCAGGCACCCGTCACATAGACGTTCTCGGCGTGCGGGTCCAGGAGGGTAATGATGCGGACGAGAGGCAGGATCGCATCGTAGTCGCCGCTATGGAAGAACTCGTCGCAGCGCACCCAGAGCAGGCCCGCCGCCGCCTCGCGGAAGCCGAGCAGGGGCAGCAGCATAAACTCGTTGTTCATGCCGCTGCTGACGGTCCCGATATTCGTTTCCCCCTTGTGGTACTTTTCCGCTGTCGGGTCTATCTTGCTCTGGAGGAAGCCGGCGATCCCCAACAGCACGGCGGAGGCGCCCAGCGTTGGTACAAGGCTGCGCTGTACGCGCTCGGGATAGCGTTTGGTCTTGTTTGCCATGGCGTTTGTACTCCCTTTCAGACTTCGCGGCGGTCGAAGATGATGACCGCGAGGATCAGCAGTACGGCGGAGTAGATCAGCGCGTAGATGATGTTGTTGCGTATGAAGACCGCCTCGTTGGTCACTTCCACAGTCGGGTGGATCAGCGAGTTCTGGATGTTGAAGTTCCCGAAGTTGGGCAGCAGATAGTGGATGACGGTTCCGACCATCTGGGTGACCTTGACCTTGCTGGTCGTCAGGGATTCGGTGACGCTACTGAGGTTGCCGACGATAAAGATGCCGAAAGACATAAAGAAGTTCAGTACGGGCGTGGCGAACGTCGAGAAGAAGATGGTCAGCGCCGCCAACAGCATCATCTGGAAGAAGGTCAGGATCACGCCTTTCAGCATATCGACCGGGATCTTGTGCTCCTGGAAGCGGAGCATGATCAGGAACACGATACCCAGCAGAGCGATATTGACGAAGACGATGGCGAACCCGCCCAGGAACTTACCCAGCACGAACTCGAAGCGCTGCACCGGCTTGGAGAGGATGGTATAGATGGTACGGCGTTCGATCTCAACGGGGATCAGGTAGATACAGGTCACGATGGTGATGAACAGCCCGGTCAGCAGGATGGCGGCGAGACCGAGGCTGCGCAGCACGGTCTGGCTGTCCTTGGGGCTGAGGAAGCCGAAGACAGGGCCGAGCGCGATCAGAAACAGGCCGCAGACCAGGAAGACGATCACGATGCGCCGTCGAAACGCCTCGTTCACTGTCTGTTGAGCAATGGCAAGTACGACACCCATGTTAGACTCCCTCCTC
>DATGIG010000019.1:0-24372 GCA_035295825.1 Chthonomonadaceae bacterium
GGCAACGGCCAGGGCGGGCGCGAACACGGGCATAAGTGCGACCAGTTGCCCGGCAACCGCGACATCGAGAACCCGGAGCATCGCCGCTATATCGCCGAGGTCTGGAAGATCGCCGAATCGGAGTTGCCGCACAAAGGCAATACCGCCGAGGAGATCATCCAGCTTATGCACTCCGGGGAGATCAAGGGGCTGCTCTCCCTCTGCTTCAACCCGGTCGTCTCCCTGCCGGACGCCAGTTTCACCAAGGAAGCCTTCAATCGCCTGGAGCACTACACGGTCATCGAATTCTTTTTGAGCGAGACGGCCCGCCATGCGGACATCGTCCTGCCCGGCTCGCTGCATGAGGAGGACGAGGGCACCTCGACCAGTGCGGAGGGGCGCGTCATTCGCATCCTCAAGGCGGTAGACCCGCCCGGCGAGGCGCGCACCGATTGGGCCATCCTGCTCGACATCGCGAACCGCCTGGGACGCGGGCAGTACTTCCCCTACAAAACCGCCGAAGATATGTTCAACGAGCTGCGGGTCGCCTCGAAGGGCGGCACGGCGGACTACTACGGCATCACCTACGAGAAGATCGAGCGCAACCAGGGCGTCTTCTGGCCCTGCCCGGAACTGGACCACCCCGGCACGCCCCGCCTCTTCGAGGACCGCAGATTCTTCACGCCGGACAAGAAGGCGCACTTCACCGCCGTCGAATTCCGCCCGCCCGCCGAGGTCCCGGATGCGGAGTATCCTGTCGTCCTCACGACGGGCCGGGTGGTGAGCCAGTACCTGAGCGGCTCGCAGACGCGACGTATCGGCGGCCTGGTGGACCAGTATCCGGAGCCGCTGGTGGAGATCCACCCGACCCTGGCGCAGCGCCTGGGCGTCACTCCCGGCGATTGGGTAACGGTGGAGACCCGGCGGGGGCAGGTGACGCTCAAAGCCAACATTGTGGCGACCATCCGCGAGGATACGGTCTTCATTCCCTACCACTGGGCCGATGAGAAATCCGCCAACCTGCTGACAAACCCGGTATTAGACCCAATCTCCAAGATCCCGGAGTACAAAGCCTGTGCCTGCCGGGTCTCTCTTCACCACAAATGACGCAGAGATCCACAAAGAAAAACGGAGGAATCCACGAAGGGACACGAAGGAACACGAAGAAAAGCCACGAAGATTTATCCACAGATTAACGCAGATTATCACAGATTACAAACGCAAAAAAGAGGCCATCTACAGATTAGACCGCCCCATCGCAGGAATGCTCCCGGCGTATCTTGGCACTGCACTCCTGCCACTGCATCCAACAAGTCGAGGGGTTCTCGGGATCGATCAATTCCCCGCTCGACCAGTCCAGCAAGTACCATCCGTTCGGTATGGCGAAGCGCAGCAGATCCGCCACGGCATCTCCGCCGCCCCGCACGTGTACCGTGAGGTGCCTGATGGGTTCCTCCGGGCCAACGTTGAACTCGAAGGTGAATCCCGCACCGCCGTACAGCCCCCAAGTCGGATCGCTCCAATCGACGTCGGGCAGGTACGCGGAGATGCGACCACGCACCTCGTCGCCACTCCCCATTACCTCGGGCTCCCAGCCGGGAGGGAAGGCGCCAACGGGAGGCGGTTCTTTTCCGCCAAACACTGAAACGTCCCAACTCACGGGGCGCCTCCTTCTCTTACGCAGATTTGCCGCAGTCGCTGGCCTGCAAGCCAACGTGCTTGCCTAGATCCAAGCCGCGGTATGTCCAGGTACCGGCACGCCCGGTGACTGCGGTCTAACGACCGAATTGAGCGGCAGAACCCGGAAAACCTCTTGCTCTTATACAACCTTACTGGGTTCTGTCCGCTCCAATGATTTGTTGGCCCATAAGCGCATCATTGATTTTCCATTTGCTCAAGCCGTTGTCGGAGTTTTTCGTTCTCCAGCTTGAGTTCTTCGATCACATGGAGCAACTCATCATTGCTGACCTCATTCTTCGGCTTTCCGGGCGGCAATCCACGCTCGGAGCGGAGCAGAATATTCTCCAATCGAAGTGTCAGTTTCTCGCGCTCGTGAATTTCATTCTCGCGTTGTCGTTCCAACTCGTAGGCAAGGCGCTGCACGACTGCCGTCAAGTCTTTGATCGTACGTTCCTGCTCTTTGATGTCCGCAGAGTTTTTCTCCGTCTGCTCTTTATGTTTGAGGAAGTATTTTGCCCATTCCAGTATCTTTTGCCACATCGTCTAACGCACCTTGAGTTGTGCCAGCATCTTCCGTGTTTCAGCCCGGAGATGCTCGGTCTCCTGCTGATCTTTGGCAATGCGTTCGTCTATCCGTTCGACTTTAGCGAAGATCTCTGCAAGGGCCGCCTCTAATTTCTGAGCTTCTTCTACCGTTGGTTCTATCGTGAGCGTGTCGGGCATCTTTCTTACCTCCTAAACAAGGAATGGAGCGCGAATATTGCGCACTATTTCATTATACACCGGAACTGTTTTCCAGTACAGGTTACTTGCAACGAGAAGATCAGCGTGGGAGGATCTGGCGCGAACGAATCGGACAGGAGCATCGGGCGAAACGACCTGTGTTAGATAGGGCTTTTATAAGTTTCGCGTCCGAAACATGCGTTTGTTTCGGTTGTGTCGGCAGAAAGCAAACAGAGACATTGTATCAAAGAAAGGGAGGGATGTCAACAATCCGACAACCTTTCGAATCCTCGAAAATCTGAAGCAGAAACAGGTATGACAGACGATCTATATTGGGAACTAATTGCGTCCTTTCAACGTTATTGATAATAGATGAACTTAAAATTGAAAGGAAGGGAATCGTATGCGAATTCAATCCGGGATGCTGGTGCATATGGGTTTGGGAAATATGTGCGTTCCGATAGAGTGACTGCGGTCATTCCTATTGAAGAGGATCGCGGCCCCGGTCGGAGGACCTTTGTACAGCTTGAAGGGCAGGTAGATCCGTTGATTGCATCCCGCGCGGAAGACACAATCATCCGCGATCTGGTGCAGGAACCGCGTGAGGTCACGCAGTCACGGCAGCAGCAGGAGATCCTGCGCGATCTGCTGGAGGATCTGGGACAGGTAAACGCAACCGTCCGCCGTATCTCTCGCGACGAAGGCGGCCTTGATCTGGATAAGCTGGAGCGGCGCATCCGCGAAGTCATCGAAGACTAAATCTCACCGCCCATTTGAACCACAGAGGCACAGAGACACAGAGGGAACACAGAGAAAAGCCACAGCAACAATCAAAGAGAACCATCGTGGTGTAGATGGTTCTCTTCATTTTGCGTATTTAATCTGCGTTAATCTGTGGATCGTTCTCTTCTCTCTTCTCTTTGCTTTTCTCTGTGTGATCTCTGTGTCTCTGTGCCTCTGTGGTTCAAATCAGAGCAGGCCTTTGCGTTTGCGCACCAGCCACTCGATGGAGAGGGGGAGGATGAACAACCAGAGGAAGAGCGGGGCGTTCCAGAGTTCGACCTCCTGCTCGCTACGGATGACCAGGGTGTTGTCCGGGAGCGACTTCATCCACTTCGCCAGTTCGTCGGGCTGGTAGTACTTGCCGCCGCCCGCAGACGCCAGCTTCTTGAGGAAGGCGTCGTCGAGCTCCGGCTTCTGCTTTTCGAGGGCGAGGCTCTCCACGACAAAGGCGGTGCTCGCTTTGGCCTCGGGATTGGCGGGCGAGTTGAGGGAGACCTCGTAGCGGCCTACCTTGTCCGGCTGGATCTGGGCGGTGTAGAGGCCAGGCGAGTTGGGGGTGGCTTCCAGGGTAACGTGCTGCTCCTGTCCGTTCTCGTTCTTAATGGTGGCGATGGCGCTTTCGGCTTTGATGGGGTGGTAGTAGGCATCGAGGAGGCGGGCGTTCAGAGCGACCTTCTCGCCGATGCGGTAGTTGCTCCGGTCGGCGTTGAGTTGGACAAACTTGCTGTTGCCGGGAAGCTCCTTCGGCGTCAGGGTGCGGAAGACCTGCCCCCAGTAGCGATAGAAGTAGCGGTCGCCGACCCGCCAGCGCCAGCGCCAGGTGCTGTCCACCAGCTCCATATAGCACTTCCCTGCGCCGAACGACTGCTCCGCGACGAGGGGGTAGGGGCCATCGGCGTTGCGGCGGGAGGGATGGACCGCCAGCACCGTCGCGCCGGGCTTGACGCGGGGCACGCCCGCCGCCCAGAACATGCCGGGCAGGTTGCGCCACACTTGATCGTTCTGCGCTTCGTTGTCTTCCAACTGCAGGATGGGGCTGCGCCGCCCCTCCGGGGTGCGCTGCCACTGGAACGGCTCTTCGGTGATGACCGGGTCCGGCGAGGCGCTGACCACGACGGGCAACACGGCTTCCAGGGGCGTTCCGGCAAACTCGTGGGGCATGTGGTGCTCCCCGGCCACCACGAGCAGGCTGGCCCCGCGATCCTCCACAAAGCGGCGGATGGCTTCCAGTTGCTGCTGGGTGAAGTAGGAGCGGGGCACGTCGCCCAGCACAATGATGTCGTAGTCGAACAGCTCCTTCTCGGTGGCCGGGAAGCCGCGCACGGAGATATTTCCCTCGCCCTCCGGGTCGTCGCCGGTGAGGAGGATACAGCCGAAGTCCAGGCTGTTGTCACGCAGGATGGCGTTGTGCAGGTAGCGGTATTCGTAGCGCGGCTCATCCTCCACGTAGAGCACTTTGAGTTTCTTGCTGATGACGCTCTGGGGGACGCTGCGCTGGTTGTTTTTGGTGGTGGTCTCATCGGGCTGCGGCGAGACGGAGACGGTATAGATGAAGCGCCCGGCCTGCGCCGGCACATAGGTGAAGTGGATCTCCTGCTTCTGGTCGTCCGAAGCGAGGCGCACGTTCTGGCGATCCATCTCAACGCCGTTGCGGAGCAGGGTGACGGTGACGGTCTTGCCCGCATAGCCGCGCTGGGAGAGGGCGGCATAGATGCTGACGGTGTTGTTGACGCGGACTACATCGTCGGCCAGGAGGCTGAGGAGCACGATGTCCTTGGTCTTGGTGGGGTCGCCGAGACCGACCGTGCTGACGGCGATATTGGACTGCCGGGCTCCGTCGGCGGTGAGCAGCGGGTCGTCTCCCAGGTTGTTGCCGCCGTCGCTGACGATCAGGGCGCCGGCGACAGGCTGCCCGGACAGGTTCTCAAGCGTCTCGCGGAGCGCATTGCCGATCTGGGTGCTATCGCCGCCCTGCGTATCCGGAGTGAGCGTAAAGCGGTAGGCGGCGCGCTGTTTCGGATCGTTCGGCAACGGAAGCGCATGGGGTTTGCTGGCGAAGGTGGAGAGGCGTACATTGTACTTCTTGGAGAGTTCGGCTATCACCCCGGCCTTGTTGAGCATGGCGTTGGCGCGCTCCAGGCGGGTGACGCTCCCGACAGAGGCGGAAGCGATGCCGGTCCCTGCCGCCTCTTTTTCGGCGTTGGCGGCGGGCAGGCGTGGGTCGGGGCGGGCCATGCTCTCGGAGTTGTCCACCAGCAGGATCACGTTGGGCTTGACGCTGTCGTCGTGGCTGAGGCGCAGGACGGGCTGGGCCAGCATGGTCATCAGGGCGGCGACAACGATCAGGCGCAGCACCAGCAGCGGCCCCTTCGTCCACCAGCTTGGGCGCGTGCCGTCACGATAGTACCAGAAGCCGAACCAGAGCGCCGCAGCCAGCAGCAGCGCCAGCGCGGTCCAGAATTGCCACCCGGTGGCAAAGTGGAGGTTGGCGTTTTGCCACCCCGGCGCCTCTTCCGGTTTCAGGCCGAGCAGACGCCACCATAGCCGCAACAGCGGAGATACGTTATCTGAGACAAGCAGGTTCCAGAGAGACAAGGGCGCGACTTTCGTATTGGGAGAGGGTGATCTAGCCGTTCTCGCCTGCCCCACAGGCAGGATCAGGATGGTTGAGTAACCTATTTGACGCGGCTAAGGGCAAAGTGTTACACTCCCCTTCCTTCTTCCGCAGTGGGGCGTGACATCCTGATTCATACGTTCGCCAATTGCCATCCAGAATCCTCCCGGAGCGGAGTGCGATTACATGGTGCGGCTATTCGGCATCGTCGCGCGGGACATATTCGCGGGTAGAGAAGAAGTAGAGCGCCCCACCCAGACAGAGTACACATACCGAACTCAGTACCGTCCAGGCGAGCCAGATGGGTATGGGGGTCGGGGGAAGATTGGAGTTAAAAAGTTGGAGACTGCCGCCTTCATCCGACGGCATGAGATGCGGCGCAAGGGCGCGAAAGTACGAGATAAGAAAGAGATGATTGAAACTGCCAGGCGCCGAGGCCGCAAAGATGGACATAACCGATTCCCAGCCGAAACCATACATGAGGCCGAGGATAAGCGGGCGATTGAGCAGAGATGCAATCATGAGGAAGAGCGAGCCGAAGGTGAGAACGCCAAGAGGCAGCAGGGCCATGTCCTGCCGGGGACCAGCCTGGCCCAATCCGGAAGAGCCATAGATAATCTGTGCAATGACGATAACGGCGATCTCGGCAATGGCGGTGGTGACCAGAAAAACGGCAATGAATTTCAATAGCAAGAAGCGCCACCGAGGCAGCGGGCGCGTCAGCAAATAGGAGACGGTCTTGTTCTCGATCTCCTGAGAGATGACGCTGGTGCTGAAGACGACGGAGAGCAGCACTAAGATAAACCCGAAGATGATGCGGCCCGAAACTTCGTTGTAGATACTGTCCGGCGGTATCGCGTCCGCATGCTTGAGGGTCATGCGCCACAGGATGACAAGAAGCGTTGGGGTAGCGATAAGAAACAGCGCCAGCAGCAGGCGGCGGGGACGCAGCAGGTCCTTTAACGCGTTTTGGAAGAGATAGAGATCGCTCATTGGGTGGCTTTCGTCCCGCTTTCGTTCACCAGGTATTTGAAGACAGATTCGAGATTGTTGTCGGGCGATTCGAAGCTTGTGATATCGAAGCCGTGTTCGAGCACCATATCGGGAAACTGGCTATAGAACGTGTCGGGCGAGCGCGTCTCGACTTCGACCTGTGTGGCGTCCGGAGCGTCCAGTCGCGCGCTCAAGACATAGGGCAGGTTGAGCAGGTGGATGGCGAGCGCACGTGCGTGTTTCGATCTGATGGCAATCCGATGGGGATGCGCGTCAATCAGGGAGCGAATGGTATAGATGTCCCCCTGCGCCAGCAAGCGTCCGTGGTTCATCAACAGGATATTGCGCGTGAGGTGCTCTACTTCGTAGAGAATGTGGCTGGAGACCACCACGCACTTCCCCTTGTCCGCCAGTCCGGTGAGCAACCCGGTGACTTCGCGTCGCCCGATAGGGTCGAGGCCATTTAGAGGCTCATCCAGCACCAGAACATCCGGATCATGCACGACACCCTGCGCGATCTTGATCCGCTGGCGCATCCCTTTCGAGTAGCCGCCAATCTTGCGGTCGGCATTCTCGGTCATGCCGACGAATTCGATGACTTCGCTGACCCGCTGTGGAATAGATGCCGATGGCAGCCCGCCCATGTGCGCTAACAGCGTGACAAAGTAGCGCCCCGTCATGTCGTCGCATCCCCGCTCCAACTCGGGGCAGTAGCCTAACCGTCGGAAGACGCGCGGATTGGCAAACGGTGCCTCCCCCAGCACCGTCACGGTTCCCGTCGAGGGGCGCAGTTGCCCGGTGATCAGTTTGATGAGAGTGGACTTACCGGCTCCATTCGGGCCGAGCAGCGCGGTGATGCCCGGCATGATACGGCAGGAGACATCGTTGATGCCGATGACCTGTCCATACCAACGCGAGGCATGTTCCAGAACGATCATCCCTTGACTACCTCCACGGCATGGATTTTCGCCCGCGCCGCCGCAAGGCTGATTCCCATCAGAACCAGGCTCGCAATCACCAGCGGCCACAGGGGAGGCATGGGGGTGAGGTGGGGTTCGCGACGGATAAAGAGGAGGTTCACATCCGGCATGTGGAAGATATTCTGCGCCAGCCCGTCCAGAATGCCCTGCAAAGAGGCATGGGTGATGAGCAGGTTCTGCCAGGTATCCCGGTGGTAAACGTGAGAGAGGATCCTCCCTAAGACCGGAGCCATGACGTAGGTGATGAAGTTCAAGCCCGCGTAGATGGCCGTCACCATTCTGGGCGACCGCGACCAGGCAGCGATGCCCACCAACAGACTGGCATGGAACGCTGCGGGCAGGAGCGTCACGGCCAGCGTCTGCAGCCAGAGCCAGGGAGCGTCGTGGAGAAATCCCTGGGTCGCATAGACTGTCAGGAAAAAGAGGTAGAGGGAGATCGCCGGGATCGCTGCAACCACAAAGACGCTCAGAAAGATGCACATCCATTTTCCGAGAAGATAGTCGCCTTTGCCAATGGGCTTGGAGAGATAGACCTGTAGGGCATTGGCCTGGTTGTCCGCCGCGATACTGGTGCTTCCCGCCCCCGCGAGGAGGGCGATGGTCAGTAGGATAATGCTATTGATATTGCCGGTGAATGCGGAGTACATCTGTAGCGGGAACTTAAACGATGGCAGATCGGCGAGCTCGGGAAATTGGATCGCCAGAATTTGAATGGTTACGGAGCCTGCAAAGTAGTAGAAGATAGCGTGGATGAGATAGGGAAACAGACAGATGGCGGCAATACCCCAGAACCAGGGCTTTTTCCAGAGGAGGCGTAGACTCATCCGGCAGACCGTCCACCAGCGGAAAATCGGCGGTCGCAAGGGGCCGTCGTAGTTGCGGTAGGAGAGGTCGGCGATAGGGCTGTTCGGTACGACGCTCTCCTGCGGCGCACCGGGCGGCGTAGGTATGGGCGGGATCATCGGAGGATTGACATTCACGATTCCACGACCTCCAGAAAGATGTCTTCGAGGGAGCGCAGAGCGGGTCGGAAACCGCGGATCTGTGCGCCGCACCCGCGCGCGGTGGTGAACAGCAACGCGCCGAGGTCGGCGCGCGCCTCCGAAAAGCGCAGACGATAGAAACTCCCGGACTGATGCAGGACGCGCGCCCCGTACTTACCCAGCCCCTCGATAAAACCGGGATTGGACAGGCGCAGTTCGACCTCGACCAGGGTACCATGGGTCTCTCGTAGTTCCGCGATATCGCCCTGCATGGCGATCTGGCCCTGGCGCATGACGATGATCTTATCGCAGATGCGCTCGATATCGGGTAACAGGTGGGAGGAGACTACGACGTTGATGCCTTTGCCATGCGAGATGCCGCGGATCAGGTCCAGCATCTCCTCGCGACCTGCAGGATCGAGGCCGTTGGTCGGTTCATCCAGGAAGAGGAGCTTAGGGCCATGCACCAGAGCCTGAGCGAGCTTGATGCGCTGCTTCATTCCGGTGGAGTAGGTCTCCACATTGCGGTAGCGGGCCTCGCCGAGGCCGGCATACTCCAGCACCTCGTGGGCGCGTTTCATGGCATCGGCTTCCGGCATCCCAACCAACTCCCCCGCTGCGGCAACGAAGGTGACGGCGTTCATACCGGGGATATGGCAGTCTACTTCGGGCATCAGGCCGATGCGCTGGCGGATCTGCATCCCTTCCGTAGCGACATCCAGCCCCAGCACCTGCCCGCTGCCCGCTGCAGGCGTCAGAAAGCCGAGCAGGGTCTTGAGCAGGGTGGTTTTGCCCGCGCCGTTCGGCCCGAGCAGGCCCGTGCAGCCCTCCGGCACTTCGACGGAGAGGTCATTGACAGCGACCTTCTTGCCATAGCGAACCGTGAGACCTGAGATTGTGGCGACCGGCATCCGGCGTCCTTTCTCTGTGCAGGATGAAACATCGTGTAGGATAATACATTGTGCAGGGCGGTACAAAATTCCTGCACTTCGGCAAACTATAGTACTTTACGGACCGATGCTCCCCCCGGTTTCACCGCTTTCCGTTCGGTTTTCCATTTCTCTCGCTCCCGTGAGGTATTCTCTCTGGTATGCGCGTCCTGATCCTTGCCAATGGCGATCCGCCCTCTCCGAAATTGGCGCGGCGTTGCGCCGCCGAACACGACCTCCTGCTCGCCACCGATGGCGCGGCCCACCGTGCGGCGGAGTTGGGGCTGTCGCCGGACATCATCTGCGGCGACTTCGATTCCGTGCGCCTGGACGTCGCACAACGGGAGTTTCCCCTGGCCGAATTTCTCCCCACTCCCGATCAGGAGCAGGCCGACCTCGAAAAGGCCATTCTGGTTGCCTGTGAGCGCGGCGCGACAGCCATCACCATCCTGGGAGCCTCCGGCGATCGCATGGACCACACCCTCGCCAACTTTGCCCTGCTTCTGCGCTACCATACCGAGATCCCCCTCTGCCTGCGGGATGACCTGACGACGACGCGGGCTGTCTCCGGTACGGAGGAGCAGGCGGGCGAATTAGTCCTGGTCGCCGAACCGGGCGATACCATCTCCCTCGTCTCCTTCACAGGTACGGCGCACGTCAGCGCGCTGGGAGTACAGTGGCCTCTCGACGCCGAGCTTCTGGCTATCGGGACGCGCGGCGTCAGCAACATTGCCCTCTCCGACCGCGTCACTATCCGGGTACAGGGCGGAGCCATCCTCGTATTCCATCTCCAGACCGCCCACCATCCCGACGTTTGAAGGAGATATCGCTGTTGGAAATTTAGATGTTGCGGATGCGGTTGACGGCGCCGAAGATAGCCACACCGAGGAGGACATAGGACCAGGGGTTGCTCAGATGCCAGAGGAAATAGGCGTGGTTGAATAGGGGATGCGTCGAATCGGTGATCAGCCAGCCTGCTATGATGCCGAGGAAGGCGCTGCCGCCCGCCAGGATCTCCATGGTCAGACCCCGCTTGCGTCCGGTGATGCGGAGGGCGATCTCGGCGATGGCGAGGCCATAGAGGAAGCCGAAGGCGATGCCGAAGAACCCGAATCCCATGCCAATGGACGTTAGCAGCCAGCCGCCGAAGGCCGCCGCCAGCAGGCAGGCGGGGATCGCCAGGGCCATGCTGCCCGCGCTCACCTGATAGAGCCGGGACTTTTTATTGCTGGCGCACTCGCGGCAGAGCATCCCGACCGCCGCCGGAATGGAGCAGTCCGGGCAGATCGGGACACTACAGCGCGAGCAGCGGAGGCTCGTCACCGCCTGACGGCGGCATTTGCAGCGGAGAGGCTGAGTAGCAGTCATTTCTTATTGGGAGTATTTTTCCCCGGTTTGTTATGGAACGAGTTGTCGATGGTAGAGCCGTTCTCATCGTGGCCCAGTTCGGTGAATTTGTTGTTCAGGCCGGTAATCATCTCCATCAAGGCCTGGCTCATCTCTTCGCCCTGCACCGGCTTGTCGTCGGCGGTCAGCAACGGAGATTTGGGCCAGATCATGTGGTTCTCCGCCAGGTAGGTCAGCGAGGCGTAAGCGGGATTGGTATGCGGCGCCGTGATGGTGGCTTTGCCCGGCAGCGCAATGGATTTGCCCAGTTCCTTGGCTCCCGGTCCGGGGCGGGAGAGCCCGGCGGCGGCGTAGTCGCCGAAGCGGGCCAGGATGGAGGCCAGGGCAAAGCGGGTCAGAGGCTGTGTTTTCCAGTCGTCCTTGCTCAGGGTCTGAGCTACCTTGTCCGGCACAGGCGCGCTGTGGTTGCGCTGCCAGGTGTTGTTTTCCAGCGCGCGGGCCAGCTTTGCCAGCGCCAGCACGGCCTCCTGGTGCGTTACCTTGGCCTCGCCATGAAACCCCTTGTCGCTGGAGACCGACATCACGTTGTTCTTCAAAACGGCCTGCACGGCGGGGACTGCCCAGTGGTTGCTGCGGACATCGGAGGGGAGCCCCTGAGCCGACGCCAGTGTCGGCAGCGCCAGGGCGCAGAGGGTGAATAGTACCGGAAATCCATTTCTTCGCATGAGAAATCTCCCTTTAGCTGCTTTCGCGTATGGCGCGGTACTCCTCCAGGGCTCGGCCCGTTCCGATGGCGACACAGGAGAGCGGGTCTTCCGCGACATAGACGGGGATGCTGGTGGCGGCGGACAGCAATTTGTCGAAACCGCGTAGTAGTGCGCCTCCACCGGTCAATACGATGCCGCGTTCGATAATGTCAGCCGCGAGTTCCGGCGGCGTCTGCTCCAGCACACGCTTGACTTTCTCGACAATCGCCGTTACCGGTTCGGAGAGCGCTTCGCGAATTTCGGTCGAACTGACCTCGACGGTCTTGGGTAGCCCCGCTACCAGGTCGCGCCCACGCACCAGCAGCGTCAACTCCTGCTCCAGGGGATAGGCAGAACCGATCTTCACCTTAATTTCTTCGGCAGTTCGGTCGCCGATCATCAGGCTATAAACGGATTTGACATGGCGCACAATCACTTCGTCGATACGATTGCCCGCTACCCGCAGGCTCTCGCTGGTGACGATGCCGTCCAGGGAGATGACGGCGATGTCGGTCGTGCCGCCGCCGATGTCCACCACCATATTGCCGCCAGGCGTGGAGATCGGCAGCCCCGCGCCGATGGCAGCGGCCATCGGCTCTTCGATGGTATGCGCCTCGCTCGCGCCTGCCTCCCGCGCCGCCTGCACGACGGCCCGGCGCTCGACGCTGGTGACCTGGGAGGGGACACAGACCAGCACACGGGGCTTGAAGAGGCGTTTCCGCCCGACCACCTTGGCGAAGAGATACTCCAGCATCTTCTGAGTGGTAGTGTAGTCGGCGATGACGCCATCGCTCATCGGGCGAATGGCGACGATGTCGCCGGGGGTGCGCCCGATCATCAGGCGCGCCTCCTCCCCGACGGCGAGGATTTTCTTGCTATGCTTGTTGATGGCAACGACCGAAGGTTCCCGCAGGACGATGCCCTTACCGCGCATATACACGAGGATATTGGCCGTTCCCAGGTCTACTCCCAGTTCCGGCACCAGACTGAACACGCGGTCCTCCTAAATTCCCCAACCAATCAGTGCTTTGCGATCAGTGTATCGGAGTGCGCGTGACGTTTGCGCCGAGGCTCTGCAGCTTGGGGACGATGCCCTCATAGCCGCGATCCAGGTGCTCCAGGCCGCTGATCTCCGTCTGGCCCTCCGCCGCCAGTCCCGCCACCACGACCGCCGCGCCGCCCCGCAGGTCGGTGCAGGTGACCGGCGCGCCGGTCAACCGATCCACCCCATGGATGACGGCGGTCCGATCCTCCACCCGAATGTCGGCGCCCATGCGGGCCAACTCCGTCGTATAGCGGAAGCGGCTCTCGTAGACGGTCTCGGTGATCATGGAGACCCCATCGGCCAGGGTGAGCAGCGCCGCGAACGGCTGCTGCATGTCGGTGGGAAAGCCCGGATGCGGCATGGTCTTGATGTCGGTCGCGCCGATCTTGCCCACGCGCCGGACCCGATACCCCTCCTCGACCGATGTCACCTCGATATTGCAGTCCCGCATTTTGGCGAGGACCGGGCGACAGTGGTCCTGAACGGCGTTGCGGATGGTGATGTCGCCGCCGGTGATCGCCGCCGCCAGGGCGAACGTGCCGGCCTGCAGACGGTCGGGAATGACGGTGAACTCCGTGGGATGCAGCTCTTCGACGCCCTCGATACAGATGGAGGCCGTTCCCGCCCCATAGATATGAGCGCCGCAGGCGTTCAGGAAGTCCGCCAGGTCTATGATCTCCGGCTCCGCCGCCGCGTTCTCGATAATGGTCTTGCCCGACGCGCGGCAGGCCGCGATCATCAGGTGCTGGGTGGCCCCGGCGCTGGGAAACTCCAGGACGATGTTCGCGCCCCGGAAGCGCCGCACCTCTCCGGTGTAGATGCCATGCTCCAGATGGAGACGGCAGCCGAGCTGCTCCAGCCCTTTGACATGGAAATTGACGGGCCGGGCGCCGATGTCACAGCCGCCGGGCATCGCGACGGAGGCGTGTCCGAACCGCGACAGGAGTACCCCGAGGACATTGAAGGAAGCGCGCATCTTACGTACCAGGTCGTGCGGCGCTTCGGAAGTGGTCAATCGGGTCGCATCTATCTCCAGCGCGCCATCCGGGCGGAAATCCGTTTTCACCCCCAGATGCCGAAAAATCTCCATCAATGTGAAGACGTCGCGTATATGCGGAACGTTATGTAGTACGGTCTTTCCCGGCACGAGCAGTGCCCCGGCCATAATTGCCACCGAGTCGTTCTTGCTTCCGCCCACCTCCACCATGCCATGAAGCGGTTGCCCGCCTCGAATGAGTATTTTCTCCAAACGCTTTTTTACCTTCCTGCTCCGGTTGGTTGGAATATGCGCCAATAATTGGTGATAACGTTCACTTCGGGTGGATTTCTACCTGCTAAGTATACAGATTTGTAAGCCCGGTGTCAATCAGTAGACAAAAATCCTTGCTCCCACGTTCCAGAATTTTGGGGCTGAGGGCGGTATACTCTTTGGGAGGCGCGAAAGGCTTACAAATAAACCATCATCCTGACTTTCGATAGAGTTCCTCACCGAACTCTGGCAAGGAGAGAAGGCTTTGTTCTTGATAGGAGGACTGTTTGATAATCCCTGGGTCCAGTCCGTACTGCTGGGCCTGCTGCAGGGGCTGACCGAGTTTCTGCCCGTCAGCAGCACGGCGCATATGGCGATTGCGCCCCAACTCCTTTTCGGCATGCAGGACCCCGGCTCGGCTTTCTCCGCCATTGTCCAACTGGGACCGATTGCGGCCATCATCTGGTATTTCCGGGACGATCTGAGCCGCTATCTGCGTGGGATCTTGCGGACCGGATCTCCGGGCAATGCCAAAAACGATCTGGATGCGCGCCTGGGCTGGTTCACGCTGCTGGGGACCGTGCCAGGTTGTGTCGCCGGGTTCCTGTTGGAATCCAAGATCGACAACGAGTTCCGCCGCCTGACCGTCATTGCCGTCAGTCTGATCGTCCTGGCCATCATTCTCGGGATCGCCGAGAAAGTCGGCAAGCGCAACAAATCGCTGGAGGAGATGACGCTGGGTGAGAGCCAGGTGATCGGCTGGGCGCAGATCCTCTCCCTGGTCCCCGGCACTTCACGCTCGGGCGTCACCATCACCGCCGGGCTGTTCCAGGGCCTGGAGCGGGAGAGCGCGGCGCGGTTCAGCTTTCTGCTGGGCCTGCCCTTCATCACCGCGGCGGGGTTGTACAAGCTGGCGAAGGTCATTCTGGCTGCGCGGAAGGCGGGAGAGATGAGCGACTTCGTTGCCTTCGTCGGCCCCTACCTGCTGGGCGCGGTGGTGGCGGGCGTCTTCGCCTATATCGTCGTCCACTGGTTCCTGGGGTATATGAAGAAGCATAACACCGGCATCTTCATTCTCTATCGCATCCTGCTCGGCATCGCGCTGCTGCTCCTGCTCCACTTCCACCTGATTAAGGATACCCCCAGGGTGCCGAAAGGACAAGAGAAGCCGCTCTTTGCGCAGCCGCTCTCCGGCACAAACACGCCTGCGCCAGAGCCGAACCTGGAGCCATGAATACCATCGCATGTGATGTCCTGATCGTCGGCGGGGGGGCGGGCGGCACTGCCGCCGCTCTCGCCGCCTCCGGGGCCGGAGTGCACGTCTGCCTCCTCGAACAGACGGAATGGCTCGGCGGGCAGTTGACCACGCAGGGCGTATGCACCCCGGACGAGCAGCAGCACATCGAGACTTTCGGCGGTACATCTCGCTACTACGCCTTTCGCCAGGCGATCCGCGCCTGGTATCGCGAACACTACACCCTCACCCCCGAAGCGGCAGCCAACCCCCATCTCAATCCCGGCAACTGCTGGGTCAGCCGGCTCAGCTTCGAGCCGCAGGTCGGCGCGGCCGTCCTGCGCGCCATGACCCGGCCCCTCGAAGAGGACGGTCGTCTCCGGATCTTCTTCCGGACCCAGGCCCTCGCCTGCGAGACCACTCAAGACGCAGAATTAGAAGAACCGGGGATCCAGGTGACGGCAGTGCTTGCGCGCAACGATACGGGGGAGGAGTGGCGCTTTACGCCCCGCTATGTGCTGGATGCGACCGACCTGGGCGAACTGCTGCCCCTCTGCGGGGAGCAAGGAGTAGACTGGACGGTGGGCGCGGAGAGCCGCGCCGAGACCGGCGAGCCCGACGCGCCCAATGAGCCTCGCCCCGACTGGGTGCAGCCCTTCACCTTCCCCTTCGCCCTGGACTGGTCGCCGGAGACGGCGGCGGAGAACGTCATTCCCCCGCCCGAAGACTACGAACAGCTCAAGGCTGAACAGAAGTACCATATCCAGCATGGCGCGATTACCGGCCTGTTCGCCGGCAAGATGCCCTGGTGGAAGTACCGCCGCGTCCTCGCCGCCGAGAACTTTGCCGACCCCCACGTTCCCTCCGACCTCGCCATGATCAACACCGCCGGCAACGACTACTACGGCGGCAACGTCATCGGCGCATGGGCCGAAGGCGAGCAAGAGAGGATTTCACCACCCGCTGCGCTAGAGGACACAGAGGGACACAGAGGCAACACAGAGAAATACCAAGAGAGAGAAGAGAACGATCCACAGATTAACGCAGATTACCGCAGATTAAAAGCGGAAGAGCGGGGAGAATCTCGTGAAGATTATGCGGAAGTGACGTTAGCCCGTGCCCGTCGTGCTTCTTTGGGTTATGTATACTGGCTGCAGACGGAATGTCCGAGGGAGGTTTCTGAATCTTCTCCGCATTCCTCTGTGGAACCTCTGTGTCCCTCTGTGTCCTCTAGCGCAGCGGGTGGTGAAAAAGGTTATCCTGAATTTCGGCTACGTCGTGATATCTTCGGCACGGCGGATGGGTGCTCGATCATGCCGTATATCCGGGAATCGCGGCGGATTCGGGCGCTGCGGCCCATTCTGGAGCAGGAGATCGTGGTCAAGGATTTCCAGGGCAATGTCTGCCGGGGCGACGCGGCGCGGGCCGTTTTTATGCCGGATACCGTCGGCATCGGGCACTATGCGCTGGACATCCATCCGAACGGGAATGGGGAGCCCAACGCTTATGTCGCCACACGACCGTTCCAGATCCCGCTCGGAGCGCTGGTTCCCGTGCGCTGGCGCAATCTGCTTCCCGCCTGCAAGAACCTGGGCGTGACCCACCTCACCAATGGGGCGTATCGCCTGCATCCGATTGAGTGGAATATCGGCGAGACGGCGGGGCAGTTGGCCGTCTTCTGTTTGCGCCATGGGATCACGCCGCAGGCGGCTTATGCCGATGCGACGCGGCGGGGGGAACTGCAGGCCTTGTTGCTCCAGCAAGGCATCCCCCTCCACTGGTATATTGATGTGCCGCTGGGGCATTCGGCCTTTGTCGCGGTGCAGACCCTGGCAGGGACGGGGATTCCTTTGGGGAGTGAAACAGATCTGCGCTTCGGCCCAGACGCGCCGATCTCGCCTGCCGATTGGAACGCATGGCGGGCCGCAACCCGGAAGTGGGAGACGCCGGTCAGTTTTCAGGGTACGCGGGCGGAGGCAGCGCTTCTCCTCTGTCTGTGATAAGGGCATTCCACCTACTTCTGGGGAATCCACTGGTTCTCCCGCCCGCAGGGCGGTTGGCCGAAGGCCCGCAAGACGGGTCGTTCACGGCCCGGCAAATGCTCTGCTGTAAAGATTAGCAGGAAAAAGCGCTCACTTCCCGTATAATAGAGGGGAGGGCGCGAAGAGATCAGGGCTTTAATCCGCGTTGCATTCGCGTCCGAATGGACGCTTGGCCGAAGGCCCCCTAGACGGGTACGTTCTGTACCCGGAAGCCGTTGCGCCGTGATGGAAAGACGATGCGATTTGTAGTCATCACCGGCCCCTCGGGGTCGGGAAAAACGCTGGCGTTACATAGTTTCGAGGATGCAGGTTACTATACGGTGGATAACCTGCCGCCCCGCCTGCTGCCTGCGCTCGTCGCCTTCTGTCGGTCGGAGGGCATGGAGCGCGCCGCCGTGGTAGTGGATACCCGGTCCGGGTCGGCATTCGCGGAGTTGCCGGACGTGCTGGATACGATGCGCAGGGGCGATCCTGGGGTGGAAGTGCTGTATCTGGATGCCAGCGACAACGCCCTGGTGCAGCGCTACAAGGAGACGCGCCGTCCGCATCCGTTGCGCCGGGTCGGGCCGAAAGGGGTGCCGCAGGTCGGGATCCTGGAGGCGATCACGGCGGAGCGCGCCCTCCTGGAATCGGTGCGTATCCTCGCCGATCATATCTTCGATAGCAGCGCCCTGACCCCGGCTCAGTTCCGCGATGTGCTCCATGCCGCCTATGCGCAGGACACGCGCCCCGGCCTGTTGGTGACGGTGGTCTCCTTTGGTTTCAAGTACGGCCTGCCGGTGGACGCCGACCTGGTGTTCGATGTGCGGTTCCTTACCAATCCCCACTATGTGCCCGAACTCAAACCCCTGGATGGGCGGGATGCCCGCGTCGCCGCCTATGTCCACAACGACCCGCTCACACGCCCCTTCCAGGCGAAAATGGAAGACCTGGTCAGTTTCGCCCTGCCGGAGTACCAGCGTGAGGGGAAAGCCTACCTCACGATCGCCATCGGGTGCACCGGCGGGCAGCACCGCTCCGTCGTGCTGGCGGAGGACCTCACGGCGAAATTGCGTCAGGAGGGTTATCATGTCGCGCTGCAGCATCGGGACGCGGAGGTGAACCGGAAGCAGAACGCGCCCGGCAATGGACAGGAGCGCGCCCTGCCCGGAAAGGAAACGTCGGCATGAACACCCTGGTGACGTTCCTCAAGTGGTTCTATCCCGGAATGCGGGTCAAGCGCTGGGTCGGATTGGGCTTTGCAGGCCTGCTGATCTTCCTTGTGGGGATGGGCGTGGTCCTGCAGTCGCATGAGGAGGGGAGCAAGCCGCTGGCCGTGCGTATCGCCGAGTGGCTCATCCTGCGCATCCATCTGTATGTCCGCCCCGGTATTTTCGGCGCGGTGCTCACCTTTGTCGGTTTTCTGCTCTGCGTGTTCGCGCTGGGCAAACTGATCCACTCCCTTACCAGTGTGCTGGACCCGGAGATGGCGCCCGGCGGGCTGGTGGATGTGATCTATCAGAAGCGACGTCTGGCGCAGGGGCGACGGATCGTGGTCATCGGGGGAGGCACGGGGCTTTCGACGATGCTGCGCGGCTTGAAGCGATTTTCCGGCAATATCACCGCCATTGTGACCGTTGCGGACGATGGCGGCTCTTCGGGCCGCCTGCAGAAGCAACTGGGCATCCTGCCTCCCGGCGACATTCGCAACTGCCTGGTGGCCCTCGCCGACGCCGAACCGTTGATGACCGAACTGTTCCAGTTTCGCTTTCGGGATACGGCGATGCAGCGCCAGGCGGCGGGTGGGACCGGCTACGGCGACGGGTTGCGCGATCATGCGTTCGGCAACCTGCTCATTGCCGCCATGTGCGCTATCAACGAGGGGGATTTTGAGAGGGCGGTGCGGGAGACCAGCCGCGTTCTGAACATCCGTGGGAGCGTCCTGCCCTCCACCGTCGAGCACGTGCGCCTCCGCGCGGAGATGGAGGATGGCTCCTACCTGGAGGGTGAAACGACCATCGCCCACTCGCCCCTGAAGATCAAGCGCGTCTCCCTGGTTCCCAATGAGGTCTGTCCGGTGGATGATGTGCTGGACGCGATCCAGAAGGCGGATGTCATCGTCATCGGGCCGGGCAGCGTCTACACCAGCATCATTCCCAACCTGCTGGTACGCGGGGTGCCGGAGGCGATCCGCCGCTCCCGGGCAAAGAAGGTCTATGTCTGCAATGTGATGACCCAGCCGGGCGAGACCGACGGTTTCTCCGCCTGCGACCATGTGAAGGCGATTGAGAACCACGCCCACCAGCGCATCTTCGAGTATGTCCTGGTCAACACGGGCCGCCCCAGCACGGAGCTGTTGGAGAAGTATCGCCATGTCGGCTCGGTGCTCGTCGAGCCGGACATAGATCGGATCAAGGCGGAGGGCTACCGCCCCATCCCCGGCGACTTCATCAATCAGTCCGATGTCGTTCGCCACGACGCGACCATGCTGGCCGAGGCCATCATGCGCCTGTTGCGGTAGGAGGGACCGGGGCGTCCAGCGTCTCCCGCACTTTCTTCGCCAGGGTATGGAGCGTATAGGGCTTCTCCAGAAAGGCGACGTCGGCGGCGAGGCGTCCCTGCGAGACGATCCCCGTCTCCGTATAGCCTGATGCATAGAGCACGCGGATGCCGGGGCGCAGCGCACAGAGCCTCTCGGCGACCTGTGGCCCGCTCATCTGCGGCAGGACGACGTCTGTCAGCAGCAGGTCGATGGCCTGCGGGTACTGTTCGGCGAGGCGCAACGCCTCGTTGCCGTCTCCCGCCTCCAGCACCCGATACCCCTTGGATACCAGGGTTTGGGCGGCCATGGCGCGCACCATCGGCTCATCCTCCACCAGCAGGATCGTCTCTCTCCCTTCCGGCGCGGGCGCCGTCTGGGGCAGGTGGGCGGGATCCTGGCTTGCGGAGATGCGCGGCAGATAGATCTTGAATGTGGCTCCCTGTCCGGGTTCGCTATAGACCCAGATATGCCCGCCATTCTGCTTCACGATACCGTAACAGGTCGCCAATCCCAGGCCGGTGCCCTGCCCACTCTGCTTGGTGGTGTAGAACGGCTCAAAAATATGCTCCTGTACGCTCTTCTCCAGGCCGGCGCCCGTGTCGCTGACCGCCAGCAGAACATAGTCGCCGGGCTCCACGCCCACATGGCGACGGGCATACTCTTCATCCAGAACCACATCGCGGGCCTCGATCTGGACTTTCCCGCCCTCCGGCATGGCATCGCGGGCATTGATGACGAGATTAAGAAGGACCTGCTGCATCTGTCCCGCATCCGCCCGGATCCAGCCCTGCTGCTCTTCCAGATGCATCGTCAGTTCGATATGCTCTCCAATAAGGCGGCGGAGGATCTGGTCGGTCTGCAGGATGAGATCCCGCAGATGCAGGGGCACCGGAGCGATGATCTGTTTGCGGGCAAAGGCCAGTAGCTGCCGGGTCAGGCCGGCGGCGCGCTCTCCGGCCTGGAGGATATTGGTCAGGTAGTTGTGCAGCTCGATTCCTGCCGGTGTTTCGCTGAGGGCCAGCTCCGTAAAGCCCAGCATGGCCGTCAGGATATTGTTGAAGTCGTGGGCCACGCCTCCTGCCAGGCGCCCGATGCTCTCCAGTTTCAGCGCCTGCAGCAGTTGCTCCTCCAGGCGCTTCCGGTCGGTAATCTCGATCCCCATCCCTCCGATCAGGGCGGCGCCACTCTCATCCGTGAGCGGAAACTTGTGGGTGAGCCAGTGGCGCTGTCCGCCATGCTTCGGAGTGATCTCCTCGAATTCCATGGGCCGGTTCTCTTCCAGCACCCGGCGATTGTTGGCGCGTAGCTGTTGGGAGACCTCCTCGGGCCAGCGCTCCTCAAAGGGGCGTCCCTGGATCTCTTCCAGCTTCATATCATGCGCCGCTTCAAACGCCCGATTGACGAACACGACGCGCCCGTCCACATCCTGAATGTACGCGATGATGGGGCAGTTCACCATGAATGCCTGGAAGCGGTGTTCGCTCTGATGCAGCGCTCTTTCGGTGCGTCGGCTCTCGATGGCGATGCTCACCAGTTGGCTCGCGGCTTCAATGACGCGCTGCTCCTCTGCGTTGGGGGTGCGGGGCGCGCGGTAGTACATGGCGAAGGTTCCAAAGACGTCCTCCGTTGCGGAGAGGACCGGATAAGACCAACAGGCCCGCAGGCCGTAGGGCAATACCAGGTGGCGATACGGCGCCCAGAGGGGGTCGGAAGCGATATCCCCTGTGATGACCGGTTGCTTACGATACGCCGCCGTGCCGCAACTCCCTATTCCCTCCCCAATTTCGATGCCTTCGACCGCCTGATTGAGCGCCTTTGGGAGATGGGGACCCGCTCCGACGTGTAAGAGGTTGGTTCCCGGTTTGATCAGCAGGATGGAGCCGATCATCTGCGGATATTGTCGCTCCAGTTCCAGGATCAACTCCTCAAAGATTTCGGGCAGGGGGCGGCGGGCAAGAATTTTTTCCAGAAATTGCTTCTGATAGGTGAGCCATGCTTCCTGCTGTTTGCTCTCCGTAATGTCCTGAATGGTGCCGAAGAGGCGGATGGGTTTGCCCTCCGCATCGAGGAGCGCCTGCCCTGTTCCCCGCGTATAGCGTATCTGCCCATCCGGCTGGAGAATGCGGGCTACATTGCCATAGGGATCGCCCCGCTCTATCGCTGTCTGTATCTTCACAAATAACCCGGCGGCATCGTCCGGATGGATCCCCTGGCGGTACTCTTCATAGGTCGGGGGGCCAAGCGCCGGGTCGCGCCCGAAGATACGGTAGACCTCTTCGGACCAAACGACGCTTCCCGTGAGCAGATCGAATTCCCAATAGCCGATCTGCCCCATACGCTGCATCGCCACCTGCAGTTCGTGGTTCTTGGCCTGCTCCACCCGCATCTGCTCGATCTCGCGGGCATGATCTGCCTGCAACCGGCGATTTTCCGCTTGAAGCGCTTCCAGTTGGGCTTGCAGGTTTTCCATGTCTGATGGCCTCATGCGCTTGCGCTCCTCTATGAGCCTGGAGAGTGATGTGATGGAACAGAAAGAATCGAACGGTGGCACAGGCGGAGAGGGCAGCCTGCTATGTACTATTATAGCAGAAAGGAGGCAGAGACATTGCCGATGGCTCTGCCTGCGAAAGTAGCAAGCGCATCCAATTCGCGAAATCGGGGTCATTCTGTGGTATACTGAATCCAATCGCTCTTCCTGGCGAATCCAGGATGGCATGTTACGACCTACGCTTGAGGAAAACGCCTCTATCTCTCGCGCATTTCGCAATGGTGCGTCGGAGATAGAGGTTTTGTATTTTCAGGCGGCCTACTCGGTACATGTTTGCGGATGGCCCTTGCTTCACTCGCCAACAATGTGGCAAGGCGTCAGGAAGGAACCTTATTTCGATGTCAGATGCAACATCCAAATTGGCTTTCACCACACAATGCCTGCCCGGTTCTGAAGCAGAAAAGCAAGAACAGGAGCGGATTGCGGAATTTCTGCGCAATAAGGCGCTTCGCCAGGACGAAGAGCAACGCAACCAGCCCGCGCGTGCCGCCCAACGGGAAGCAGCATACCAGACGGCCTTTGAGGCGAACCATAAGCGAATGCGGAACGAAAATTCCTATCGCTATGTAAAGCGAGAGAAGGAGAGATAGAAGATGGCACATCGCCATAAACATCGTCACAAGCCGCGCCATCACACGCATGCCATGAAGCCCGAGCAACTGTCCCTCGGAGAATCGAGACCGTCTCCGCTGGCAATCTCCGCAACGGCCTCTTCTCATCCACTACCCACAGAATTAAGTGCGGAGCACCAGGATCTCGTTTTATCGCCAGTCACCCATGTGAGGGAGGTGCCATCTGATGCGGCAAAAGGATAAGGATAGTGAAACCACAGACGAGGAGATAACGCAGGTCATTTCCGATCTCTATCTCCCCTCCTGGACCGAAAAGAACGCTCCTACCCAACCCCTCGCAACGGCGCTGCCTCTGGATATTGGCAAAAACCTGTGTCTTCAAAACTTCATACAGCGGTGCCGTACCATGAGACTGAGGCTCCCCGCAGAGCAACAGGCCGAGGTTCCTGCGCTTGCCATAGAAAAGCTCGCAATAGAGTGGAACCTGACGGATGATGGGATTTTTCAAGGGCGTCCAAAGACGTCCTTGCCGCAGCCGCTTGCTTCCATAACCCACATCATGTACCTACTTCAACCGGTAAGATAAGGTACAAGGAGAAGAGATGGACAAACAGAATAGAGGCTACAAGAACAAAGTGAAAAGCGTCCACAAAGCGCCGCTACAATCCACACCTTCCAGACTTCCGGAGTTGCCTCCTGTCACGACGGAGGACGCCACCACTCCCAAAGGCAAACAAGGGTTCTCCACAGACAAAAAGAAATAGCCCCTTTGCACGGATGGACCCATCCACGTGCCTGAAAGAAGAGATGAGAATGGCTGCCAAACAACTGTTGTTTTCCGAAGAGGCCCGTCAAGCGTTGGAGCGCGGCGCAAACGCCGTCGCCAATGCCGTCAAAGTGACATTAGGGCCGAAAGGCCGCAATGTCGTGTTAAACAAGAATTACGGCTCGCCCCTGATCACCAAGGATGGCGTGACCGTCGCCAGCGAGATCGAATTGGAAGATCCTGCGGAGAACCTGGGCGCGCAACTCGTCAAAGAGGTTGCGCGCAAGACCAATGATGTCGCTGGGGACGGCACGACGACGGCGACCATCCTGGCACAGAGCATCGTTCATGAAGGCTTGCGCTACGTTACGGCGGGCGGCAATCCGCTGCTCGTCAAAAAAGGGATCGAGACGGCGGTCGCCAGGGCCGTGGAGGAACTCCACTCCCTTGCGCTCCCCGTCCGAGGGGACAAAGAGAAAGTCGCCTCCGTTGCTTCGATTGCAGGCAACGATCCCGAGATCGGGATGCTGGTGGCGGACGCGCTGGAAAAAGTCGGCCAGGATGGCGTGATCACCATCGAAGAGAGTAAGAGCCTCGATACCTCTACCGAGTTTGTGGAGGGGATGCAGTTCGACAAG
>DATGIG010000020.1:0-4742 GCA_035295825.1 Chthonomonadaceae bacterium
ATCTCCTTGACCCAGACCTCGACCCCACTGATGGCATTGCGGGAAGCCAGGCGCTGAGCTTGTTTTCCCAGAGAATCCTGGTTCACGGCCAACACCTCGTCATTGGTGAGCAGCGCCAGGGTCCAGGGATCGTTATCCGGCAGGTACATTCCCAGCATAAGCGGGGAGGGAGCCAGCGCCCAGAGCGAGATCAGGGTCATCTGCTCGTCCTTCGTCAAATTCGCCCGGCGATCCGGGCCGACGCTGCG
Source organism: Chthonomonadaceae bacterium (assembly GCA_035295825.1). Lineage (GTDB taxonomy): Bacteria > Armatimonadota > Chthonomonadetes > Chthonomonadales > Chthonomonadaceae > DATGIG01. Next base: position 249 of record DATGIG010000020.1, read on the forward strand.
CCCTCCAAAAGAGAGGTGGCCCAACGGGATCATGTCCGCATCCGGCCAGTGCCCTGGCCCGCTATAGCCCTGCCAGCGGGCCAACAGGTCGAACTGGTGGCTAATCGCGCCCCAATCATCCCAGAAATCCCCGGAGATCCGCCACAGGTTCGCCTGCGTCTCCACATGTTTGCCCTGCTCCACGGGGGTATCCCCCGGCGAGAGGCTGAACACGATAGAGCGCCCGCACTTGGCAATGGCCTTGTGGATCGCCTCGATCTCCCCGGCGGAGTAGGGCGAACTCATATCGTCCACCTTGATATAGTCCACGCCCCAGGCCGCATACTGACGCAGCAGCGAATCGTACCACGCCTGCCCCGCCGGTTTGCTCGCGTCCACGCCGTACATATCCGGGCACCAGCCGCACGTGCTGGCCGTATTGGCCGCGTCGGCACATCGGAACGAGGAGCCTTCGATAGGGAGATTGGCTTTGACCGCCTGGCGGGGAATGCCTCGCATGATATGGATCCCGAACTTCATCCCCATCCGATGCACGCTCTCCGCCAGCGCTTTGAACCCCTTGCCGCCCGTAGCGGAGGGGAAGCGGTTCGGCGCAGGTTCCAGGCGCCCGAACCCATCCATCGCCAGGTTGGCGTTGGCCCGCGCATTGGCATTGTTCGGGGCAGTGGACGCGTCCGGATCGTACCAGCGATAGTCCACCACCACATAGTCCCACCCATGCGGCTGTAGGGTCTGCTGAAAGACCCGCGCATTGGCGAGGATCTCCGCCTCCGTCACATCGTCGCCATAGGTATCGTAACTATTCCAGCCCAGCGGCGGCGTCAGGGCCAGAGCGTCGCCCGCCACCATACGCAATGTACGGGTGTCGCTCCCGGCGACATTCTTAACGCTGAGCGTGACATCATACTCCCCACGCTGCGCAAGCACGCCTGAAATCTGCCCCGTATCCGCATCCAGCTTCAGCCCTCGGGGCAGATGCGAAGCGGAAAAGGTCAGGGGGCGCTGGCCTACGGAGGTGACGGTGTAGAGGACGGGCGTGCCGGGAAACACGCCGAACACGGTTGCGGAAGTGATCTTCGGCTTCGCGGAGGGTGCAGGCAGGGCAATAACCGGATTCGAGGGCATCGGCGTCACCGGACGCGGAGCCGCTCCTGTCACGGTAAACGCCGCGTCCGCCCAATCGGCATGGTCGTACTCAAAGCCGTCGCCCGCATCGCTCACCAGCAGCGCCAACTGATGGATGCCGTTCACTTCCAGGCTCACCTGTTTCGGAGCGTCCCCGCCCCGCAGCACGCCGCTCGCCCAGAGCAGTTTGCCATCGCCGACGATCTGGAACTCGACACTGCCACGCTTGCCGACCTCGTCATCGATGCCCACCCACGCCGAGAACCGGCTGGATCCGCCGTTCAGATCGAGAATAAAACTGCCCGGCGAGTGCGTTCCCAGGCCATGCGCGAACTTCTTGCCTCCAAGCGTAATGGGATGCGCATCCACCGACTGGTCTGCATGGGGCTTGCCCCAGCCCTGCTCGACCGTAGACAGATCCAATGCGGAGAGATAGACCGTCTCTTCGGCCCGTGCGGGCCGCGATAGGGCGATCAGAGTCGCCAACAACCCACCGACAGCCATCACGGCAGCCACTCTGCGGATCGGTATCAAGGCATGATTCCTCCCTGGTTGATGAAATCGAGCTCCTTGCCGGTCTTTCCACCCACATCCCAGAGCAGGATGACACTGCGCGTATCGCCGTAGGGGTTCGCAAAAGCATAATCCATGGCGGTGGTGCCGGAGTGGTCCTTCTGGTTGATAGCGGGATGATACGCCAGCAGCAACTGCGCCGTCTGCAGCTTCCCGTTCGAGATGGCCAACATGAGCGGCGTCTCCCCATGGTTCGTCTGCGCGTTGACATCGCTCCCATGCTCCAGCAGCAGGGGGATGCTGGCGTTCAAACCGTGGGAGGCGGCATACAACAGGGGCGTCATCTCATTGGGGCCTCGCGCATTGACATCCGCGCCATGTTCCAGCAGCAGAGCGAGCAGAGCCGGGTTTTCAGCCTCCCATGGAGCAGGATGCCCCCTGCTCCACATCGGACCATACCTCGCTTCCATAAGACAAAACAGCACCGTAGGATGATCCGCAACGGTAGGGATCGCTTGCGGGTGAAGCAGTCGATCCATGGCCCTCTGGAGCGCGTCCGGAAGCGACAGCGAGCGATCACTATAGTCCCTGGCATTGACATCCGCACCGGCCCGAATAGCTGCGATCGCCCCCTCGGTATCATTAGCTTTCACCGCTGCGATGAGAGCACGGTCTCGTTGCGCCTGGCGATATTCGAGCGCAAAATAGCACACGGGTATACCCACAACCATCAGGAGAAGCAGCCAGAGGGCAATGCCCTTGCGATGGAGGCTGAGCCGTCCGCACACACGCTTTAAGATCGTAGTTATCATGCGCCATCCCATACCATCTACCATCGTTACCTGAACCTCTCCTATCTTACCTCAGATAGGGACGCACTCGCTCACTGATTTAGTTGCAAGCGGGACGGCTCGGGTTCGCAAACCATATCTCTTCAGAATTGTCGCAGCCTGAGTCGTGTTGATCCCGTTTTCTACGAAACCTCGCGGGGGAAATGGTGTCAAATAGAGTATATCCGGCGCCTGAACGCCTGGATCGCGATGTTGCAGCGTTGTGTTCGCACAGCCATGAGAGCCTGGCGAACCGCTTATCCCCCCGATGGAAGGAGACACTGATGAAGGTATCTCAAAATGAATCCCAGCAGACGGCAACGTCGCATGTGGTATTGATCTGCATCGTCATCATCAAACGATAGAAGATTTCCTGTCCCCCTCGTCAGATCAAGACAAACACCGAGCACATAGGTCATCCCGAATGATGTAAGGGATGGCCTATGTTTTTGCCTCAGCCAAAGCTCGCTTTCGTAGGTTGTGGAGCAGAGCCTGAAAAATATGTTAAAAAATTAACAAAGCCCCCTTGACAGGACGCGGAATCTATGTTAAATTCTTAGCACATGTTAATTTCTTAACATAACGATACAGGAGGCAAACCCATGGCCTTTACCGATCCGTTGAGCCGACGCGAACGTCAGATCATGGATATTCTCTACCAGCGCGGGGCAGCCACTGCCAACCAGGTGCTGGCGGACCTGCCCGACCCACCCAGTTCCTCCGCCATTCGGACGCTACTGCGGTTACTGGAAGAGAAGGGGCACATCCGACATACCCAGGAGGGGCTGCGTTACATTTACGCTCCCACCCATCCCCGGCAAAATGTGGCGCGACAGGCCCTTACGCATGTCGTCAAGACGTTCTTCGGCGGCAATGTGACGAACGTCGTGACGGCTCTGGTCACAGAATCGGACGCCCACTTTTCTCAGGAGGAGCTGGATCACCTCGCCGCGTTAATCGAGCAGGCGCGCGCCCAGGAGGTGGACCGATGAACCCTCTGGTTTTTGACGCCTCATGGCTGGTTCAGACACTGATACGCGGCCTGGGCTGGTTGTTGCTCCTCCTGCTGTTGGCGCTTGTGTTACGCCGCACTTCCGCCGCCCGAAGGGCGCTGCTCTGGCAAATGGGGTTTGTCGGCCTGATCCTGCTTCCGCTCCTGCTGCGCTTTTTGCCACCCTTGCTGCTCAAGTCGCGCACACTCTCCCCACTGTCTACCGTTCTCACCATCCAGCCGGAACCGGCGATAACGCCATCCTTGCCTCCTGTTCCGGCTCCGCCCGCTCCGCCTGCCCCTTCCCTACCCCGACCACCTGCCACGCCACTCCTTCCGGGTCACCCTCCTGCTATGCCTCCCGCACCGGTATCGGAACCACCTGTTCCTACCGTCCCCCCTGCGGCCTCGCACATCCATTTCACTCAGATCATTTTCTGGGGTTGGGGACTGGGCGTCCTCTGGTCTCTGCTTCGACTGCTGCTCAGCCTGTCTGCTCTGCGGCGTCTCGGGTGGAATGCGGTCCTGCCCTCCCCGGAGCTGAGGGAGGCGCAGCGGCAGGCGGCGGCACGGCTAGGACTGCGCCGCAACGTAATGCTATATATCGCGGCTTCTGACAGCCCCCTGCAGGCCCCGGTAACCTGGGGTATTTTTCGACCACGGGTCCTGCTGCCCTCAGATACCCTGCATGCGGATGCGGCAAAACGTCACACTGCTCTCTTGCATGAACTGGCGCATATCCAGCGGGGCGATTGGGCGTGGCGCATCCTGGCGCAGGGCGTCTGCGCGCTCTACTGGTGTGTGCCGCTTGTCTGGCTTGCGGCACGGCAACTCTCTTGTGAAACGGAATTGGCCTGCGATGATTGCGTGCTGAGGGCAGGGATCTTCGCCCCGGACTACGCCGCTCAAATTCTGGAGGTAGCGCGACTCATGAATTCACGAAAAACCGATCTCCCCCTCAGTGCGCTGACGATGGCCCGTCCCCCGCTGGCCCAGACCCGGATCGAGGCGATCCTGGCCCCGTATCGCCGCCGT
>DATGIG010000021.1:0-4818 GCA_035295825.1 Chthonomonadaceae bacterium
CGGAGGCGGCCATGCGGGCCGTGGAGGAGCGCCTGGTCCGGAAAGACGATAAGATGGTATTGCTGTTCACGCCGCCCTTCGATAAAACGCCGCACGATCCCGGCTATATCAAGGGGTACCCGCCGGGTGTGCGCGAGAACGGCGGGCAGTATACGCACGGCTCGCTCTGGGTGCCGTTGGCGCTGGCGCGCCGGGGAGAGGGCGATAAAGCCGTCGCCATTCTCCGCATGATGAACCCGGTGGAGCATGCCCACACCCCGGAGGATGTGGAACGGTATAAGACGGAGCCTTACGTGGTCGCGGCGGACATCTATGCGCTGGAGGGGCATGTGGGGCGAGGCGGCTGGACCTGGTACACGGGCTCCGCCGCCTGGATGTATCGCGTCTGGCTGGAGGAGGTCTTCGGGTTCCACCTGCGGGGCGACAAACTGACGCTAAATCCCTGCATCGCCTCGGAGTGGAACGGCCTGACGCTCCGGTATCGCTATCGCAGCGCTCGGTATGAGATCGTCATCGAGAACCCGCACCATGTCTGTACAGGCGTCGAAGCGGTCGAACTGGACGGGAAGGCGGTCATCGATAAAATCGTCGCGCTGAAAGACGACGGCCAGGAGCACACTGTGCACGTCCGGATGGGGTCGGGGTAACGCTTTCCCATCAGGGAAGGTGAGGGCGGAAGCTGTTGAACCAGGTCTGCTTCTGGTCGAAGTCGGCCACATAGATCGTCCCATCGCGTGCTATGCACATCGCGCCTACCGTGCCTGCAGCATCCGCCGCCGTGCCGATGGGAACGCCGTGATACGCCATACGCCCCAGATAGGTGCGTTCGCCCGTCCTGGGATCGTAGCAGGCGAGCTTGCCTCGGTTGTCGTATCCTGCATAGTAGATGCGGCCATCGCGGCCCTCCTTGATGGCGATGCAGAGCGACTTGCGGATACCGGGCACGGCCTCATCTCCAAAGGCGACGCCCAGCGCCCGGATGCTGCCGTCCGGGCCGTCGTCTGGACGATACTCAAAGAGGAGGCCGCTGGTCCATCCCACTCCGTAGATATGCTTCTGGTCGGCGCTCACCGCGAGATCGAAGGGAGTGTTGTCCTGAGTATTTGTCTCACCGGGAAATAACGGCACGCGCACGAGCAATTTTTCCACCCGGTCCGTCGCCGGATCGTAGCGCACCACATCGCCGTTCACCGTGAAGGTATAGCCACGTCCCTCCTTGAGGGCAATGGTGATCCGGCAGGGGTAGCCCAGAATGCGGCCCTTGTCGCTCACCTTTCCAGTGCGGATGTCGTAGACGACAAATCGTCCTGTAGGGTGCATCACGCAGTACACCTTGCCGACGCGTTCGGCCAGCGCCAGACTCATGATGCTCTCATGGGGGATCAGGATCCCATGGTCGGTCGCACGATGCGACCGTGTGTCGTAAGTGATTAGGTGCCCGCCCGTGTAGTCGCTGGGCGACTTCTCGAACTGCTCCAGCGTGTTCCAGTCGTAGCAGTGGGTGCCGAACCAGGCGACGCCCTTACTGTCGAAACGGATCTGCGAGTGGATCTTGCTCTGTGGCAGGGTCTTACTGCCCGCCTCCCCGCAGACCTCCTGCATGTCCGCCAGCTTCTCCTGATGGTGCGTCTTCGGATCGAAGGCGATCAGGCAGGCTCCCAGCTTCGACGCGTTGCAGGTACCCGCATAGATCCGCCCATCCGGCCCCTGCGTCATGGCGCTGAACATCTCCAGGCACTTCGTCTCCTCCAGCCAGGGCGTTCGGTCTACGGCGACCAGCTTCTCCTGCTGTATTCCAGGGGCCAGTACCAGCGTCAGCGCAAGTATCATTCCGATTCGATAACCAAGGATCTGCATGTTTGTCTTCTCTTATTCAAACCCAACGAAGAAGGTGGTACACCCATAGGAGGAACGCTCCGACTAGCGTGGTCAGCACAGTAGAGGGTACGCCCACCTTAAGAAAAGCCCAAAAGGAGAGCGGGCAATCCTTCTTTGCCCCTTGTGCTACGATCAGATTTGCCACACTGCCTAGCATCGTCAGGTTTCCGGCGAAGGTGGATGACATGGCGAGTACAAGCCACAGAAGCGGTGCATGCGGCAAGGGACTAATGAAGTTCCGCAGCAGCATGACAAAGGGAACGTTGCTAAAGACGTTGCTGCCGATCACCGAGCCGAAGGAGAACCTGCAGAGTTGCCAGAACCCGCCCGGCTTTTGGGTGAAGGCGGGCAGGAGTTGCGTCAGCCAGTGTCCCTGTGTCTTGGTGATTCCTTCTACAAGGACAAACAGCCCTGCAAAAAAGAGTAGGAGCGGCCAGTCAACGGCGTTCAACGCCTCTTCCGATGGACGATTTGCCCAGACCAGCAGCACTCCAGCCGCTACGAGCGCCGACAGATCGAGCGGTAGACCGCAGATAAAGGCGAGGAGTAACCCTACCAGAACGAGGAGCGTCTTCACGGCCAGCTTCTTATGCAGCGCGATGTTCTGTCCCTCCTCGCTACCGTCGAGCGTAAAGCGTACGCCGGAAAGCGTTTTTCGGTAGAGAAACGCGATGATCGCGGCGTTTATCGTCAAACACACTAGCCCGACCGGAATCATGCGCAGGGCGAAGGCGATCCACGACCAGGAAGAAGATTGCCCGATGAGAATGTTCTGCGGATTGCCGGTAATGGTCATCACTGAGCCGACATTGCTGCTTGTCGCCAGCCCCAACAGATACGGCTCTGCCCGCAGCCCGGCGCGTTTTGTGGCTGTCAGAAGAAGTGGGGTCATCAGTAAGCAGATCGTATCGTTGATAAAGAGCGCGGAGAGGACACCTGCGACTATACACACGATCCAAAGAAGCTGCCGAGCACTGTGGCTACGCTTGAGAAGCAGGTGTGCCAGTACATTGAGCAGTTCCGAGGCAGTGGCATAGTGAATGACAAGCATCATGCCGAGCAGGAGGACAATTGTAGGGAAGTCTATCGCGTGCAGGGCTTCCTGACGGCTCAAGACCCCGAAGGTGACCATGAAAACACCGCCCAACAATCCGACGGCGGGCCGGTCTAGTTTGCGCGGCGAGTGTTCTCCGGCTATGATGACCAGGTAACACATAACAAAGATACAGATGGCTCTAAAACTCACAGGTTTCCTTTTGTCTGTCCGAACGCATTTGCACCAATAGCACGGGAGTATCTCATAGAAGCACATTTATCTCCATTATACCCAGGTCAGATCACCTGAAATAGTACAATGAGAATGCAGGAAAAGTGCGTCTCAGCATACAAATGGATCAAGGTTCGCCGGAAAAATCCAGAATGAGATGGGATTCGAGACACGCGATGGATTGTCCTGCCCAATCACGATTCTCTCGCCGTGAGGCGCTGGCATGGGGAGGCTGCCTGCTGGCTGCTCCGACGCTGTCGGCTGCAGGGCGCCGCCCGAAGCGTGTAGCCGGGATCACGACCGTGTACTACCATAACTCCCACGCGGACGTTCTGTTGAGTCGATTGCTGCAGGGGGAGAACCTGGACTTTCATAGCCGGAAGCCGGACCTCGATCTGGTCAGCCTGTATGTGGACCAGTTCCCGCAGAACGACATGAGCAGATCCTTTGCGCAGCAGTATGGCTTCCGGCTCAGCGCCACGATCGAGGAGGCGCTCACGCTGGGCGGCGACCGTCTGGCAGTGGATGGCGTTCTCATCATCGGAGAGCACGGAAACTACCCCCAGAACGAGAAAGGGGAGGATCTTTACCCCCGCAAGCGCTTCTTCGATGCGGCGTTGGAGGTGCTACGCCAATCGCGCCGGAGCGTGCCCATTTTTGTGGACAAGCATCTCTCGCATTCCTGGCAGGAGGCCAGGGAGATGGCGGATGAGGCGCACAGGATGCACATCCCCCTGATGGCGGGGTCCTCTCTGCCGAGTACCTGGCGTCGCCCCGCGCTGGAGGTGTCCAGCGGCGCACGGCTGAAGGAGGCGGTAGCGATCTCGTATCATACGCTCTATGGCTATGGCTTTCACGCGCTGGAGATGCTCCAGTGCCTGGCCGAGCGGAGGCAGGGGGGAGAGACGGGAGTGCGGCGGGTTCAGTGTCTGGAAGGGGCTGCCGTCTGGGAGGCGGGCAGGCAGGGCCGCTACGATAGGGCGCTGCTGGAGGCGGCGCTGGCGCGCATTCCCGGCGTTGCGCTCCATGGCCTCGAAACGGCAGTCCCCAATCCGGTAGTTTTCCTCATCGAGTATCGTGATGGGTTCCGGGCGAGCGTCTTCACCCTCAACCCCTCCGTCGGCGCATGGTCCATCGCCTGGCGGTCTGCCGAGAGCCGGGAGCCGCAGGCCACTCTCTTCTGGACCCAGGAGGCGCGACCGTTAGGCCACTTCACCTTCCTCCTGCACGGCATCGAGGAGATGATCCATACCGGTCGGTCCACACGGCCTCTGGAGCGCACGCTGCTGACAAGCGGAATGATGGACTTCCTGCTCACGTCCCGGCTTCAGAGAGGCGCCGTTGTCGAGACGCCCGAACTTGCGATCCGCTATCATTCCCAGAGCGATTGGAAGGATCCCGGACCGCCTCCGCCCGGACGTCCTCTGGACCAGCAATAGATCCGAAAATCAGGACAGTTAGCGGTGGTAGCCTATGGCATGGGAGGGCGGCACTTCGCCGGTTAATGAACGACCGCCCCCGGATGTTTGCTCATGTCAATGGAGATCGGCTTGCGAAAACCGGTGACGGAATTGCCGGAGATGACGTGCTTGCCCGGATTGGGCGAGGGCGGCGATGGCACGTAGATGCCCATCGAGCCGACGCCGGATAGGGTATTGTGTGTGATTTCGGAG
>DATGIG010000022.1:0-6704 GCA_035295825.1 Chthonomonadaceae bacterium
ATTACCTGCCTGCAGCCAGGTTCCCATGAGTTCGTACTGTTTCCACAACCTTGCGTATAGCGTTCACCACCAGTTCAGGCTCATCCAATTGAAGGTGATGACCGCTCCGCTTCGCATAAATCAGTTGGCTGTTGCGAGATAAGTTGACAAAGCCCGCTTTCTGCTGCTGCTTCTCTTCTACCAGCCGTTTCCATGCTTCGGCAGAGATATCCGGAGGCGCTTCCTCCCCTTTGTTCGCCCCGACAAGCACAATGAGCGGTTTATCGCCCAGGGGACAGGGCGTTTTGGCCCTGGCGATGTACAGGGCTTGCAGTTCTTCCGGCCAATAGTCCTCGGAGGCGGCAGACAGTTTCGGATGAGATAGCATCCAGAGGCGCATCCGCTGGATATCGGGCGGCAGTTGATCGAAGGGAGGGTCTATTTTGGGAGGCCCAAAAACCTGCGCGTTGAACTCCGCTTGCTTTTTGTCTTCATCCGTAGGAGGTTGGGGAGGGCTGCTTTTCATCGTCTGCACAGGAGGGATAGGTCTCTGTTTAGCGCTTTCCCGTACACGAACGAGTTTCCCCTGATACATCAGGGTCGTATCTTCATGCGTACTATCTACCAGAACCATCCCTGAGACCTCTTTGGGGTATTGTTCGGCATAGACGCGCGCGATAAGTCCGCCGATGGAATGTCCGACCAGAATATAAGGGCCTCGGATTCCTGCCTTCGTCAACAGCAGATGCAGTTCATACGCCTCCTGTTTCATCGTGCGTGGTGTTGGACCTAGATCGCTCCAGGCTGACCCTGCGCGATCATAGGAGCAGACGCAAGCAAAGCGGGCCACCTCTGGCTGAACCAGACTCCAATCGGAGGAGAAATCCCCTGCACCCGAGATCAGAACGACGGCCGGAGCGCCCTTACCCAGAGCATTAAGGTGAAGCCGGTAACCTCCTAGATCTACCAGTTTCCCTGGTGGGCGCGGAGGCATTGATGGGTTCTGAGCCTGACAGGCCTCACTACCTCGAAGTAGGAGCACAAACCCGATGATCAATGCTCCCAAACAAAACAGAGATTGTCTTCGTCTGCTTGCAACCATGTGCCTATCTCCTTCACCGAATGAACAGATTTCTCCGCCAAATGATTCTTGGAGTGTAATTGTTGCGATGGGGAGTATACCAGTACATCAATGTAAGCGTTCATGAGCCTGACGAACTTTCAGAAGCAAGGGGAGTCCGCCGGACGCCATCCAGCAGCAGATCGGCAAGCGCCCCTACTTTGCGCGCAATCTCGTCTCGCGCGCCCAACTCCCGCAAACTCAGACTATAAGGCAGCAGCGAGTTCGTCGCCAGCAACATCGTTTGCGCCGTGACCAGAGTGTCCTTTACCACGAGAACACCGCCCTGCCTGCCCTCATCCAGAACCTGCATCAGCAAGTCCGCCTCCATGGCGAAATAGCGTTCGCGTCGCGCCAGGTATGCCGGACGCAAGGCGGCAAACAGGTCATCAAAACTCTGGTAATACGCCTGCACGCTGTCGAAGCGAAATAGCACGCGAGTAACCAGCATCTGTCGAAGCTTGGCGTCGGGAGTATCCATTGTCTGTACGATAGTAGTCAACTGTGTCTGCAATCTACTCGCAACACGATCAATCGAGGAGAGGGCGACTTCCTCTTTGTTGGCAAAGTTGAGATAGATAGTACGCTTGCTGATACCCGCTTCTCTAGCGATGTCATCCATGGTCATCTTCTGATAACCGTAGCGAGCCAAAAGGCGATCCACGGCATTGAGGATGACCTCGCGCACATCTTTCCGTAACATCGTGTTTTGCGGCGTGATTGTCATGCGGATAGTTATACCAATACACCAAATCGTTATTCTGGTATACTATGACACAAAATAGGACCGATTGTCAATATGAGGACATTGTGTTGAACAGGCCACTTTGAGCGACCGTAGGATCTAAACTTGTGAGCGAGTACAGGAATCCGGCGTCTTCTGAGGTTGTGCTTCTTCATCCGTCAACCTGCTCGCTCCGTCAGATAGTTAGGAATCCGTGGATCGGAAACCGAATAGACGAAAAACGCGCAAGCGGGGCGTTACTGCCGGAATGCGGGCGGTACCGAAATGCGGGCGGTATAGGAACGCGCGTAAAGGAGAACTTTCAATGAAGATCGGGATCTATAGCATCACCTACCGGGGCGTGTGGTATCAGGGCGAGGGGTTGGACCTCTTCTCGCTGATGCGCCTTGCGAAGCAGCAGGGTTGGGAGGGGATCGAACTGGATGCGGAGCGCCCCCATGCCGCGCCGATGGACCTCTCCACGGAGGACCGCAAGCGCCTCCGTGACCTGTCGGGCGAACTCGCGCTGCCTATCTGCGCCATTTCCCCCAACTGCGACCTGTCGAGCCCCGTGCCGGTTCAGCGTGAGACCATGATCAGTTACGTGCGCGATTCCATCCGGCTGGCCTCCGAGGTCGGCGCGCCCATCTGCAAGATCTTTGCCGCCTGGCGCGGGATCACCCTCCACAACGGCCTGGCGACCTATGATGAGACGTACGGCTACGACCAGTACGGCTTCTGGAAGGGCGACCGCAGGGAGTTTGTGGTGGATTCGCTGCGGGAGTTGACGAAGGTGGCGGAGGACTACGGGATCGTTCTCGCCCTGCAGAACCACGGCCCGGACATTGTCAACAATTACCGGGATGTGCTGGCGCTGATCGAGGACGTACCGTCCCCGGCATTCAAGGCGTGCATGGATATCAACATCGAGCCGGAAGCCGAGTCGGAAGCGCATGCCCGTGAGATCGTGCGGGCGACCGGGAAGCTGCAGGTCCACTCTCACTGCAATGCGGAGTTCCGCCGCCGGCAGGATGGGAGCGTGGAGTTGGTAGCGGGCGGCTACTTCGACGCGCGGTTCTGGGACCGGCGGGTGGCGTATCCGGCCTATATCGAAGCGCTGGTAGCGTCAGGTTATGAGGGGTATATCAACTGGGAGTTCTGCCATCCTGCCCTGGAGAACGGCAGGCCGGCAGGGATCGATTATATCCACCATCAGACCCGGCTTGCGCTCGAGTATTTGAAGGACCTGCGGGCCAGGGCGGAGGCAAAACGGGGATAGGCGCGGTCACCCTCGATGTTAAATTTCTGTTAAAGTTTGGCGTAGGGGCAGGGAAAGAGCAGGATTTTCCCGCCGAGAACACCAACCTGCAAGTGACAACGGACAGACACACCGCTCCTCTCCGCCTGCCCGCCGTATTCCGTTTTGCGACCTTACAAGGAGACCACAACCTCATGCGCGCATCTCTGCCTGCGATCACACACTCCCTGCTCGCAGCCGGGTTCGCCCTGTGCCTGGCGCAGGGCCTCTCGGCTCAAACGACACCCTACCTCCACGCCCCTTCCATCAACGACTACGCGAAGCACGATCCCGATGGCGTCACGATCCTGCCCACGGGGCGCTTTATCAAGCCGGTCGGCCAGCACCTGCCGCTGTCGAGGTGGCCGCACGGGTTGACCCTCTCCCCGGATGGCGCAACGGCCTTCGTCGCCAGCGACGGCGTCGGGCAGTTCATCACCGACTGGAATTCGCCCCATCCGAACGTGGCGACGTTCACGCTCTCGCCGACCGGCGCTCCGAGACGCCGCACCAATGCCGGCGGGGCCGCCTTCTCCAGGGACGGAAAGACGCTCTACTGGAGCAGCGGCGAGAGCGGAGAGGTCTTTGCCGTGAATGTCGAGACCCGAACGGTCACGGCGGAGATCCCGTTGAACGTCGAGGTCAACGGCAAAAAGTACGACGACAGCTTCGGAATGGATGTGAAGTTGAGCGAGGACGGCGCGAGCCTCTATGTGGCGGACGTAACCAACTTCCGGGTAGCGATCATTGACTTGCGCAACAATAAGGTGGTGGGTTCCGTCGGCGTCGGGCGCTACCCGTATGCGCTGGCCGTGACGGGCAAGCAGGTCTATGTCGCCAACATCGGCGTCTTCGCCTACAGCCCGATCCCATCCCCTACCCTGCCGGCGAAGGAGGGCGAGAAGATCGACCCGCGTGGGCTCACCTTCCCGCCCTTCGGCTTTCCCAGCCAGGAGTCGCGCGACGGCGTGGAGGTCGAGGGGCGCCAGGTGCCCGGCCTGGGCGCCCCCAACGTGCCCGAATCGTTCTCGGTCTGGGGCATCGATGTGAGCGATCCCGCCCAGCCGAAGGTGACCCATCGCATCAAGACGGGCCTGCTCATGGGCGCTCCTGCGGACAACGGCAAAACCATCGGCGGCAGTGCGCCTAACTTCCTGGCCGCCTCCGGCAATGCCCTCTATGTCTCCAACGGTAACAACGATTCCATCGAGCGGATCGATCTCACCAGCGGCAAGATCAACCAGAAGACGCGCATCATCCCCTCGCCCCTGACCGCCAAGCTGCGCGGCGTGGGGCCATCGGGCATGGTGGTCTCGCCGGACGGCGGGCGGGTCTATGTCGCCGAGTCGGGCCTCAACGCCATCGGCGTGCTGGATACCCATACCGGCAAGATGCTGGGCCATATCCCCACCGCCTGGTACCCGTATCGCGTCGCCCTCTCGCAGGACGGTAAGAAGCTGCTCTGCATCTGCTTCCGGGGCTTCGGCAACGGCCCCAACGCGGGCGAGAACCGCCCGAACAGCCCCTACCTGGGGATGCGCGGCTCCCTCCATATTATGGATGTGCCGACCGACGCCGACCTCGCCGAGATGACGCAGAACGTCCTGACCTACAACGGCATGGTGGACAAGAGCGCGGATCGGGCGCAGATGAGCACGCCCCTGATCCCCGCCCTGCCGGGCAAGCCCTCCGAGCAGATCAAGTATGTGGTCTTCATCACCAAGGAGAACCACACGTACGATACTATCTTCGATCATATCCCCGGCGCCAACGACGATCCCAAGCTGCTGCGCTGGGGCTTCCATCAGAAAATAGCGGCATCCGGACAGCCGGATCTCAGTGATGCCGCCGTGATGACCAACCACAACGCCCTGGCCCGCCAGTTCACGGTCAGCGACAACTTCTATATGGAGCCGGAGGCGTCGGGCGTGGGGCATCGCTGGCTGGTGGGGGTGCAGCCGGACAACTTCTGTCAGATGCTCTATACCCTGGGCTGGAACTTCAAGGTGAACAGCACCGCGCCGGGCCGCCGGGCCTCGTTCGGCTCCAACGGCTCCATCGCGCCGGAGGACTACCCGGAGGCGGGCTCCATGTGGGAGCATCTGGCCCGGTTCAACGTCTCGTTCCGCAACTATGGGGAGGGCTTCGAATTCGCGGGCGTGGGCGAGGATGAAGATGAATTCCGGACAGGCGCGCGGGAAGTCATCAACATGCCCATGTCGAAGGTGCTCTACGACAATACCTGCCGTGAATTCCCCATCTTCAACATGAACATCCCGGACCAGTACCGCGCCTACTGGTTCCAGAAGGATTTCACCAAGCTCTTCCTGGACACCAAGAAGCCCGCGCCCCACTTCATCAATATCGCCATCTGCAACGATCATGGCACGGGGCCGCAGCCGAAGCGGGGCTACCCCTATGTCGCCTCCTGGATGGCCGACAACGACCTGGCGCTGGGGCGTATCGTGGAGTTCCTCTCGCACACGCCCTACTGGAAGAACATGGCGATCTTCGTGACGCAGGACGATTCCGGTGGCGAGCCGGACCACATCGACGCCCAGCGGAGCGTCCTGCTGGTCATCAGCCCCTGGGTCAAGCACGGCTACGTCTCCCACCGGCAGACCACCATCGTGAGCATGCACCGCACGCTCTACGAGATCCTGGGCCTGCCCGCGCTGAACATGTTCGACGGCCTGGCCAACGACTTCTCGGACTGCTTCACCACCACGCCGGACTACACTCCCTACAAGGTCACCCCCGTAGACGCCCGCATCTTCGATCCCGAGAAGGCGAAAGACCCCAAGGACCCGGATTACAAGGTGGCCCGGACAAGGCCGTCCATCCGCCGCGATGATGAGGAGGAAGAGGAGCGCGTTCTCCGCGGCGACAAGTAGCCCTCCCGCACAGCCATCAACCCTCGCTTCCAGCAAAGAAGCGAGGGTTGATCGTTTACAGTTTAAAGCAGGCGATCAGGGGGAATGAGGGAGGCTTCGTCGGTCTGACGGAGGCGTTCCGCGAGGCGGGTGTAGCGGCGGGTCGTCTTGTCGTTCTTGACGGCGCGACCGATAGCCCGCTTGTCCCCCACCAACAGACAGAGGTTGCGGGCGCGGGTCAGGCCGGTGTAGAGCAGGTTGCGCTGCAACATCATGTACTGGCTGGAGTGCATGACCATTACAACTGCTTTATACTCCGAGCCTTGACTCTTATGAATTGACATTGAATACGCAAGTTGTAATTCATCGTAATCGGCATAATCGTACTCGACGACGCCCTCGGGGAAGCGGACGAGAAGGAGCTGGTCTTCCGGTTTGATGTCGGCGATGGCGCCCACGTCGCCGTTGAAGACGTTCTTGTCGTAGTTGTTGACCAGTTGGATGACCCGGTCGCCGATGCGGAAGCGGCGAGAGCCGCGCACCAGTTCCGGCTTGCGCCCGGTCGGGTCGGCGGGATTGAGCGCCTCCTGCAGCAGCTCGTTCAGATACTCCACCCCGACGGTCCCCTTGCGCATCGCGGAGAGCACCTGGATGTCATCGCCCCGGTAGCCGAGCGCAGGCAGGGATTTGCGCACCAGCTTCACGATCTCG
>DATGIG010000023.1:0-3219 GCA_035295825.1 Chthonomonadaceae bacterium
CTGAACGCGATGCAACTCACGCACGCGCAGGGACTGGCGGGCGTGCCCAACAACGCCATGCGCCAGACGCGCGTGGGCATGCTCTCCCACTGGAAAGGCTGCGCCTTCGCCAACGCCAGCCGCAACGGCGTCTTCGCCGCCCGCCTGGCGCAACTGGGCATGACCGGCCCCTCGGAGGTCTTCGAGGGCGAGATGGGCTTCTTCAAGCAGGTCTCCGGTCCGTTCACCCTGGACACATTCGGCGGCAAAAACGGCGCGCCGTTCATGATCAACGCGACTTACATCAAGTACTATCCCGCCGAGTACCACTCCCAGAGCGCTATAGATGCGGCTCTGGACCTGCGGACTCAACTCCGCAGCGTGGATGAGATCGAGAAGATCACCATCGAGACCTTCAACGCGGCGGTCGAGATCATCGGCGGCGAGCCAGAGAAGTGGCGGCCCACCACGCGCGAGACCGCTGACCACAGCCTGCCCTACTGTATGGCCGTCGCCCTCACGGACGGCCGTGTCACGCTCGACTCCTTCGACGATGCGCACCTCCATGACGAAAAGCTTCTCGCATTGGTCCAGAAGATCGAGGTCAAGGCCAACGCGGAACTCAATAAGAAATACCCGGAAGGCATCCCCAACCTCATTCGCATCCACACCAGGGACGGTCGGACGCTCGAGAAAGAGGTCACTTTCCCGCGCGGCCACGCCCGCAACCCGCTGACCGACCAGGAGGTGGAGCAGAAGTTCCGCACGCTGGCCGCGCCGCGTCTTTCCGGAGCGAAGATAGAGGAAATCCTGGACCGGTGCTGGAACCTGGACCGGCAGGCCAATATCGGCCCCCTGCTGGCGCTGTTCGCGATGTGAGGGCGGCAGAGGGGAAGGAGAGAATGCGATGCCTCTGAAAGTCGGCGTGGTCGGGATGCGCGGCATCGGCAACACCCATGCCGTCGCCTATAAGAGCGACCCCCTGGCGCAACTGGTCGCCGTCTGCGACGTGGTCAAAGACCGCGCCGAGAGCGCGGCGCAGAAGCATGGGGTCAAAGCCTATACCAGCCTGGCGGAGATGCTCAAGAACGAACCGGACCTGGACATCGTGGACATCACCACGGGCGGCTTCGAGAACGGAAGCTGGCATTACGAGCCGGCTATGGAGGCTCTGGAAGCCGGCAAGAACGTCCTCGTGGAAAAGCCGCTCTCCAACGACATTCACGAAGCCCGGCAGATGGTGGCGAAAGCGGCGGAGAAGAAGGCGCGTCTCGGCTGCAACCTCAACCACTACTTCACCCCGCCCGCCGAGAAGGCGAAGACCTATCTGGAAGAGGGGCAGATCGGCGAGCTGGTCTACTGCCTGCACAAGATGGGTTTCTCCGCCGGGGAGGAGAGCTACAGCGCCTCCGGCTCCTCCCGCTGGAAAGGGTTTCCCTACGCCCATCTGAAAGCGTTTCTTTCCCATCCCTTCAGCGTCATGCGCTACTTCTGCGGCGACGTGACGCACCTGCAGGCGTTCGGCAACCGCCCGAGCTTCCGGCGCCGGGCAGGCGATGTGATGCTCTCCACCGTCAGCATCCACGTCCGGTTTGTGAACGACTGCGTGGGCTACCTGCTCAGCCAGCGTGGGGACGCTACCTATGGCCTGGGCGGCTGGTGGAGCATCGAGGTGGCCGGAACGCGGGGCACCTTCTGCATCGAGAACTGCATCGAGAAGGTCACCTACTGGCCGGCGCCCAGTCCCGCACGGGCCGGCAGCCCGGAGAAGATGGCGGGTGGGGGACCGGAAGGCCCGGAGGTAACCTCGACGGGCATCACCGACTTCTCGCAGACCTTCCCGCGTCGCATCCACGCCTTTCTTGAGGACGTGACGAACGGTGTCTCACCCGATGCCGTTCGCGCCTCCGGCCGGGACGCCCTGGCGGCGCTGGAGTACACCTGGGCCGTCATGGAATCCTATGAGCAGGGCGGCGCGCTGGTCCGCCCACATCCCCTGCCTCCGGCGCACGGCGATCCGCTCACCCTCCCGGATTAAATGCTGACCGGGTGAACCCGAAGGTTCGATGACCTGGTGAACGGGTGATATCACAGTTAGCCAGAGGTTGAAAACCCCTGTCTGAACAAAACAAGCGTCCTGTCGGACGCACCGGCCTACAAGCTGGTTGCGTCCGCAGGACGCTTGTACTTTCCTGCCGGGGATTGAAAATCCCCGGCTCTTGGTGTAGTGACATCCCAAAACGCAATGGGTATATGCAGATGGCTTCGGATCAGGCAGTTGCTGCCTGGCCGGCTTAAGCTCAAATTGCCACTATAGCGATCTTAGTGGCGTTCCGCAGCAATGCAAAACGCATAGCGCGATACAGGTATCGAAGGAGAACTACATGCAAAGCAAGACCCAGCCCGAGCAGGCGCAACCGAGCATCCCGGAAGGCGAGATCGGAGGGCGTCCCAGCCGGCGCTCGTTTCTACGACATTCGGTCATCGCGGGAGCCGCGACGATGCTTCCGCTGGCCGGGCTCGTTACAGGTGCCAAGTCCGCCTCTGCCTCGTCCGGCTCGGACATCACGCCGGGCGACGTCGCCATTCTGCGATTCCTGGCGGCGGCCGAGATCATCGAGAGCGACCTCTGGCTTCAATATGCCGAGCTCGGAGGCACCCAGGACAACGAGCTGCCTGGCCTGACCGGCGGCAATCCCATCTATACCCGGGCACTTAAAAAGCTGGATGGCGACATGCCTCAGTACATCCATGACAATACCGAGGATGAGTTCAGCCATTGGTTCTTTATCAACGCCTTCCTGATGTCCAAGGGCCTGGAGCCGGTCAATCTGGATGCGTTTCGCACGCTGCCCAGCAGCACGGCCCCCGGCGCGCAGCCTATCGGGCGGCTGACCAACCTCATGCAGTTGACGGTGGATACCAGTTGGTGGACCCGCTACCGCAGTCGCACTGTTAACCCGGACCTGGATCCGGACTTTGTCTTTCCCCAGGCGGTGCCCAGTCTGAGCAACGGGCAGTTTCCCGCCATTCCCCGCGACAAGTCCGACTTGATGTCACATGACCATATCCAGGCCATCGCCAACACGGCGGGCTTCCACTTTGCGTTCATCGAGCAGGGAGGCAGCAGCCTCTATCATGGGCTGGCGCAAAAAGTGACCAGCGCAGAGGTGCTGCAGATCCTGCTGGGCATCGGGCCGGTGGAAACCTCTCACTTCCAGACCTGGCACGACAAGGCGG
>DATGIG010000024.1:0-10573 GCA_035295825.1 Chthonomonadaceae bacterium
ATTTTCCCCCATTACGTAGCGATAGTGCTCGTTGAACTGGCGGCAGTCGAACGCATCCGGGGGCAACTGAAAAGCCGATCTGATCGTCTCGGGGTCGGAGAGGAGGAACACGGTCCCCAGGGAACCTAAATTCAGCCGAACGATAGGGCCATAAAGACGCGCGCATTCTTCCCAGAACGCGATCGGCGCTTCGATCCACCGGCGCACCTGTTCCGCGGACGAGTCCTCCGGCCCGGGCAGATCATGCATGTTCCCCCGGACGGTTCCTTTATCAACATCCGTTTCGGGCATGGTCCACTCCGTAACTGAGCCCGGCTATCCATCTTGAGAAGCGAGGGAAAAAGCATGTTCTATGGCAAAGTTACTTGCAAGAATCGTGCCAAATCCGCTCCTTGTGGCTGTTTGAACGCAAAATGCCCAATCCCACGGAGCAAACAGCAAATTTCCGCTTCTTCATGTACCATAATCTGTAAAACGGCAATTATCCACGCTGCAAGCCAGGGGCATATCATGCGCATATCTCTGTATCGGCTTTACTTCCCGACATGGCTTCTGTTGGCTATCACGCTGATCTCCCTTCCGGTCCGGCCGGGCGCAACGCCCGATCTTACTCCCTTGCAGTTCCGCGAGGACTTCGATCTGCTGTGGAAGACGATAGACGAGGATTATGCCTACTTCGACCGGCAGACGACCGACTGGCAAAAAGCCCGGGACGTCTTTCGCCCTGAGTGTTCCACAATCCAGACGCGCGCGGAGTTCGTGACCCTCCTCGAGAGGCTGCTGGATCAACTTTGTGATTTCCATACGCAGCTCAACACCAACACGGACGTTTCGCAGCGGCTTATCCCCAGCGGCGTCAACGTCTGGGCGGAGATGCGCCAGGGCCATGCCATTATCTCGGAGGTACGGCCAGGCTCGCCCGCCGCCCGTTCCTGCCTTCAGCCGGGCGATGAGATCGTGGCGATCAACGGCGCACCGATGGCAAAGGCCATCGCCTCAAGGTTCGGGCCGGCGATGCGGACCGTGTCAGACACCGTGCGGGAGTATATCCTGATGTGCCTGCTCGCCGGCCGGCACGACCAGCAGGTGACCGTCGAGGTGATAGGATCGGATCGCCAAGCCCGGCACGCAATTGTCGCGGAACCCGATGCTCTGCCCTCGCCTCCTTCCCAGGCCACAGCTCCTCTGGAAGCGCATCTCCTGCCCGGAAACATTGGATATATCCGGCTGCATAACTCGCTGGGCGACTCGGCGACCATTTCCGCCTTCGACGCGGCGATCGAGCAACTTAAAGTCACGTCGGGACTGCTGCTGGATCTGCGGGACACACCGGGTGGAGGCAATACCACCGTGGCGCGCGGCATCATGGGACGCTTGACCCGCCGCGAGCTGCCTTACCAGAAGCATGTGTATCCCGCCGAAGAGAAACAGACCGGCATTCGTCATGCCTGGCTGGAGCTGGTCTCGCCGCGTGGAAGGTTTACGTATACGCAGCCGGTCGTGGTCCTGGTAGACCACTGGACGGGCAGCATGGGAGAAGGGATCGCCATCGGCCTCGACGGCATGCGTCGGGCAACCGTCGTCGGCACGCGCATGGCCGGCCTTCTCGGCGCCAAATACAGCGTCACGCTGCCGAACACGCATATCGTCGCCAGCTATGGCGCCGAGAAGGTATATCATCTCTACGGAACGCCGCGCGAACAGTACCGGCCTGTCATCGAGGTTGACCTGACACTGGGCCGCAACAAAAGTCTGCCGGACGCCATTCTTACAAGGGGGCTTGCCCGGTTGAAACAAGAGCGAGCGCGTTGACGCTTTCCATCATCTCTTTCCACCTGCCGGAAAGCTTTTCCAGTTGCGCCTGACCACCCGACCGGCCTTCTTTCGATATCTCTACAGAGACGCGGTGAAATTCCGAGGCGACAGCGTTCAGAATGTCTACCAGGCGATTGATATGGTTCTTAAGCGCTTCTGTCTCCCCGCGCGCCGCCACAGTCACCTTCCGACTGAAATCGCCATCTTCGGTGATCGCCTGGACCGTACCGGCAATGTCGTAGACCCGGTTTCTCAGGATGGTTGACATGATATTGCAGCTCATCGCCACGTCTTTCCAGGAACCGGAAAAACCGTTCAAATCGGCCTGACCGCCAAATTTACCTTCCGTTCCCAAATCCCGGCTCAGTCGCGTCAGCTCAGAAAGGAAATAGTTCAAATGATCTACCATGCGGTTGATGGTGGTCTTCAGATCCAGCAGCTCGCCTTGCACCTCGACGGTTACCTTTTTGGCAAGCTCTCCCTCGGCAATGGCGGTAATGACCCGGCTTATATCGCGCTGCTGCGCGGTCAGATTGGCAGACATGTCGTTGGCGCCCTCGACAAGCTCTTTCCAGACGCCGGAGAGCCCCTCTACTTCGGCCTGCCCACCGAACCTGGCTTCCGTTCCGATCTCATAATGAATGCGCTTCATCTCGGCGATTAGGGTCTGCGTTTGATCGAGAAATCGGTTGTATTCCCTGGCTGCCTCGTTCGAAAGTCCGGCAGTTCCTTTCGGCATCCGCACCGAAAGGTCTCCCTCGCGCAGCGCCTGGAATACGCGCAGGAGCTGCCCGGAATCCACGGTCTCATCTGGCATCTCTTTTCTCCCTCCCCGATATAAAGCCTGTCTCCCCGGCTTTCACTGAGGTACGGAGCAATGCCTGCGCCGGTTCCCATTTTGAGATCCCTCTCGCCCTATGCCTTCGCTCCCTCGTTCGTTGAGGTGATACGCGCTATGCCTTATAGCAAGCAACGTGCCAGAAAAGTCTGGTAGATACCACATCGAAAGCGCGGCGCTTCCCGGCTATCGCCCGTAAGAAGTCCTGCGCTACGCAGGCGGAAGAAGCAGTCCGATGAGACACAGGAGTGATTCTGCAGCACCGAGCGAACGGCCTCCTTGATCTCAGCGTCATTCGACAGCGCGTCCAGAATGTGTCGTAAGTGGTCGCCGAAGGGCCCATCTTCCCGGTCTGCTTGCGCCTCCAGTTCCTCAATCCCCCATCTGCGGGAGGCCATCTCTGCCAGGCCGCGATGCGCCAGGAAGGGATGCCCGTTTACCAGACCGTCGAATCGCGCTTCCTCTCTGGCGTTCCGCAGCGGCGCGCCATACCGACGGTTCAGCTCTGTAACCTGCGCCGGAGTAAAGTCCTCAATAGTCAGTCGAAGCCCGACGTTAAAGGGAGATTGGTTCCTATCCGCAATGAACAGATGCGCTTCCGTGGAGTAAGCCAGCGCCAGCGTCAGCCGCATCCAGGGGCCAGTCGGATCGAGCGCGCGGCGATTGTGCCACGATCGGAACAGACCGAAGACCTCGCTGCCGTAGTCGTAAGCAAAGAGGCGATCCACCTCATCCATGGCCCAGACCACCGGATCGAGGACCATGCCGAGCGCGACTTCGCCGAGATAGCGCTCCAGATTCCGGCTGGCGGTGCGGCGATCATTCCAGCTATCTTCAGGCATGATATCCAGGTGTAGGCCATCCGCCAGATCGGCCGCCAGAATTCGCAGCAGGCTATCCGACGAGGCCAGCGCGGAAGCCGGCAGCGCCTGGAAATCGGTCAGAACGACCCGGATACCGGCCTCCCGCGCGCGCTGCAAGCCCCGCGCCAGTAGAGAGGTTTTACCGACCTGGCGGGCGCCCTTGACCAGCACAATGCTGTCCCGGCGGGCGATGGCGGCATGGAAGCGTTCATCTACCGGCCGCGTGATGTAGAACGGGGAGTCGAGGGGAACGGCGCCACCGACCGATTCGAGGGGAATCGCCAGTATTGGATCGTAGAGAGAGAGGCTGGTTATGTCTAAATCCGGCTCGCTCTGTCTGAACGAGATCGAATCGGGAGGCGCCTGCGCTGCCTCGGTGATGGTTGCAGCCACAGATCGTGATGCGTTTTGTGCGCGGCGCTGCGCCTCCGCACGAATCTGCTGGAACAACGCCGTCGTCTCCGGCGCAGGAGATAAGTTCATTTCTCGCTGGAGGAGCAGGCGCAGATCCCGATAGACCAGAACCGCAGCGGCGTACTCCCCGCCTGCGGCGAGCGCCTGCATCAGGGCACGCTGCGCGCCCTCTCGCAATGCATCTACGGCGACCGCACGGCGCAGCGTTCGCACCGCGCCGCCGGGATCGTCGCGCGCCATCGCGTGCGCTGCCAGGGTCTCCAGCGCGTGCAGATAAGCCTGCTCGCGCGCCTCCCGCTCCGACACCACCCACTCCTCCGCGCAACCCTCCAGCAGCGGCCCTCGATAGAGCCCCACGGCCTCGGCCAGGGAATCCGTATCCTTGCGGGCTATCGCGGAATCGAAGGCCAGGACATCAACGAAAGCGCCCGCAAGGTCCAGACACAGAGTCTGCGGCGTGGGCGATTTCAGGCGGCTCGCTTCCGAACCGAGCGCCTGGCGCAGGTCCGCCAAGCAGCGGCGGAGGCTATAGAACGCCTGGCTTTGCCCGCTTTCGGGCCAGAGGAGGCCGGCAAGGTAATCGCGCGCCACATCCCGTCCCGCGTACAGGACGAGCATAGCCAAAAGGTATTGCCCCTTGCGCGAGCGCAACGGAGGCAGCGGTCGGTCACCGATAGAGACCGCAAAAGGGCCTAATATCCGTATTTCGAGCGTCCGCATTCCGCCTGCTCTCCCGAAGGTGAAGTTGCTCTGTGACAATATTGTCATGTAATTTATGTTGCTTGCTTGATTACTGTTCCTTGCTCGCCAACCGATTTCCTTCTTAATTATCTGCCTGGCAGATAGCGCCATAGACGCATTTGGTGCTATGCTAATAACCGTCGTTAACTCCTCGCCTGCCAGGGTCATCTTCCCTGGGGGGATGGCCGCCAGGCCAGATGGTAACGTATTCGATGCCTCCTGACTCCGATCTCTTCTACATCACCGGTGGGACCCTCCCCGCCGCCGCGCCCTCCTACGTCACCCGTCAGGCCGATACCGACCTCATCGAGAGCCTGAAGAGAGGGGAATTCTGCTACGTCCTCAACACCCGCCAGATGGGCAAATCTTCCCTCATGGTCCACACCGCAGCGCGCCTGCGACAGGAAGGATTCACCGTCGTGCTGCTGGACCTGACCGCCATTGGCCAGAACGTAACGCCCGAAGAGTGGTACGATGGGCTCTTGACCCTACTTGCGGAGCAGTTGCGTCTCACCACGGAGATGGAGTCGTTCTGGCAGGCGCACTCCCGCCTGGGCGCAATGCTGCGCTGGCTGGAGACCATTCGCCAGGTGGCTCTGCCAGCCCTGGCGAAGCGGGCCCCAGTGCAGAGCGCCGGCAGCGGCGCCGGCTCGCTGGTGGTCTTTGTGGACGAGATTGACGCCGTGCGCAGCCTCCCCTTCTCCCCCGACGAGTTTTTTGCCGGCATCCGGGAATGCTACAACCGGCGCGCCGACGATCCTACCCTTAGCCGGCTGACCTTCTGCCTGCTGGGCGTGGCCACGCCGGGCGACCTGATTTCCGATACGCGTATGAGTCCTTTCAACATCGGCACGCGCATCGAGATGCGGGACTTCAGCCGGGAGGAAGCGCGCCCGCTGGCCACAGGCATCGCTGGCGGCGCAGCGGTCCTGGAACGGGTGCTGCACTGGACGGGCGGGCATCCCTACATGACCCAGCGGCTGTGCCAGGCCATCGCCGAGGTGCCCGACGTGGTCCCGCCGAAGCAGGTAGATGCTCTCTGTGAGAACATCTTCCTGAACACGATAGCGCGGGAGACCGATGACAACCTGGCGTTTGCCAGAAACCGGCTATTACGCAGCGAGGCAGACTTGGCCAGCCTGCTGGACATCTACCAGAGAGTCCGGTCCGGCCAGCGGGTCCGGGACGATGAGACCAATCCGCTCTGTAGCATCCTGCGGTTATCGGGTGTGGTCAAAGTCGAAAACGGGTTCCTCGCCGTGCGCAACAGGATCTACGACCGCGTGTTCGATCGGGAGTGGGTGCTGACGCACATGCCGGGCTCGGAGTTACGGCGACAGCGCGCGGCGTATCGTCGCGGCTTAGTCCGCGCGGCCTCGGTGCTGGGCAGCATCCTGGCGGTCATGGGCGTACTGATTGCCCTCGCGGTGACGGATGCTGCACGCGCGCGTAAGGCGGAGGCGAAAGCGCAGATTGCCGAGGCGAAGGCCAAATCCTCGGAGGCGTATACCCGGCGGCTGCTCTATATCGCCCGCATCAGCATCGCGCAGCAGAAGATCGAGACGGGCGATGTCGGCACGGCGCTCCAGATACTGCAAAGCATGAGGCCCGCTTCCGGCCAGCCTGACCTTCGGGACTTTGAGTGGGGATATCTATGGGCGCTGTGCCATCAGGACCTTCGCACCATACAAGATCCGATGGATTCCCCGGCCTATCGTGAAGTCGAATCGGTGGCGTTCTCGCCAGACGGCAGTACGCTGGCCTCTGCAGACAGGGACACCACCCTCCGGCTCTGGAGGGTCCGCGACGGACGGCTCCTGCGCACGCTTCGCGGCAGCAAAATGTGGATCCGGACGACTGTCTTCTCTCCTGACGGCAAACTGCTGGCCGCAGGAGGGGACGACCGGGTATTTCGGCTCTGGGACCCTGGAACCGGGCGGCTGATCCGCGCATTCACCGGACATGCTGGCGCCATCTATTCGATTGCCTTCTCCCCGGACGGCAAGACGCTGGCGACTGGCAGCATGGACAGCACCACGCGAATCTGGGACGTACAGACTGGCAAGCTGCGGCGCGTGCTGCGCGGGCATAACGGCATTATCTATTCGGTCGCTTTCTCCCCGGACGGCAAGACGCTGGCGACCGGAAGCCAGGACACTACGACCCGCCTCTGGAATGTGGCGACCGGGCAACTGCTGCATGTCCTGCAGGGGCATACCTGGTATGTCTACGCCGTGGCATTCTCGCCGGATGGCACGATGCTTGCTACGGCCGGCGGCGATGCGGTCATCCAGATCTGGAACCCGGCTACCGGGCAGGAGCTGCGTGCTTTACGCGGGCATACCCTCTACATCTACGGCTTGGCGTTCTCGCCGGACGGAAAGCTGCTGGCTTCGGCTAGTTGGGACCACACCACACGGCTTTGGGATCCCCGGACCGGCGTGGAAGTTCGCCGCCTGATCGGGCACACCGATCCGGTGTTCTGTGTCGCCTTCTCACCGGACGATCGGACCCTTGCCACCGCCTCGTACCCGACCATTAAGCTATGGGATGCACAACGTGAGATCGAGCCGATTTCCCTCTCCGTGCCCGGCCATCTCTTGGTCACTTTCTCCTTCTCGCCGGACGGCCAATCCATTGCAACTCCTGATACCAGTAATAGTAGGCAGCCGTCGTATCGTGCGCGCATCTGGAACTCCCGTACGGGCCAGCTACTTCGCAGCTTCCGGCCGGCTTTACCCGCCATTGAGTACGCTGATTTTTCTCCGGACGGTAGGTATCTTACCACGTTTGACATTGCGCATTGCACGCAGATTCTAGACGCCAGAACTGGCGGGACTGTCCTCACGCTGTATAAGTCTGGCCGCCCGGCCTTCACACCGGATGGGAAGCGGTTCCTCGTCAGTAGCGGTCCTGACAGAGTCGACGAGTGGGACTTAAGAGCAAAGCGCGTGGTCCGGACGCTGCATGTTCCTACAACGCGCTTTACAACCTATGCCTACTCGCCAGACGGTAAGCGCATCCTCCTGTTAAGCAAGCCCAGCAACAATAGTAAGGGCGCAGGGCTTTTCGACGCGATGGACGGCCGTCTGATCTGGGCACTGCCCCCGGATACCGAGTCCGCCGCCTTCTCCTTCGATGGTAGGCGGGTAGTCACGGCAAGTTCTGCGGGCAAGGTCTGGGATGCCGTCACCGGCCGACTCTTGCTGACTCTGACCGACGATCCGGGTGAGATCGCTGCCGCATTCAGCCCGGATGGCGCGCGGATTGCCTGCGCCTGCCGGGACGGCGTGCATATCTGGGATGCGCAGATCGGGCGGGAGCTCATAGTATTGAAGGATGAAGCTTACATTCTAAAGCTCGCCTTCTCGCGCGACGGCCGGCGGCTCGCTGCCGCCGGCGAGAACGGCAAGGTGTTGATCTGGACCGCCGCCGATCTGTCGGCAGTGCCTTGACAGGGACTTCTATCGCCCTCTATCACCATAACAGAGGTATCCATAACGCAAAGGTGTAGGGAAATTTCCGCTCGTGCATACTTCTTGTTCGGATTCGGACACGCTTTCGTGCATGTCTCCTCGCGATAATAGCTTCAACAATCCCTTCTCGCAAAGGAGACTTGCGATGCACAACCGATTTCTGCTTCTGCCTGGCTTCGCCCTTCTGCTCGTTTTGGGGACTCTCTCGCCAGGCCATGCCCAGATTTACGTGAAGCTGGCGTCTATTACCCCCAGCGGGAGCGACTTCACGTACACCTATGACATTGTGCTGGGGAGCGGCTCGGAGATCCAAAACGGCGACTTCGTGACCATTTATGACTGTCGCAGCCTGGTACCCGGCACCAACACGCAGCCAGTCAACTGGACGTTCTCCTCCACCTATTTGGGAAAGACCCCCACGCACATTCGTGCGGCGGATAGCTCGAGTTATCCGAACCTGACATGGACGTATGAGGGCAGCGAGGTCAACGGGCCAGTGGATCTAGGCAATTTCTCCGTGAACGCCACCTCTGGAACCACCTTAATTACGAACTATGCCTCCCAGTGTCATCAGAATGCTCCAGGAGGGGTCGCAGACGAAAAGCTCGTGTATATGCTGGCCTATACGTCTGGCGCCCATGCCTCCAGAAATTCCAATCGCTGGTGGGCGCTGCTGCCACTAGGGCTGCTGCCGCTAGGGTTGCTTCGGCGCGCCCGCATGCTCTAATACTACAGTTGTACTTCAGGTGCCTACTATGGAATATAGTGTTGAGGATGCTCTGAGTAAGCTGTATCTGGAGGCAGAGACAACCCTTTATTCCACAGTTTTTGGCGAAAATCCCACATCTACAACTGTAGTATTAAGGAAAGGAGCCATACGTCTCTCCTCCGGCGCTGTTCTTATGGCGCTCGCTGATATGGCTCCTACCTGAATCGGGCCAGCGTTTGCTGGCCCGCTTCTTCGTTTGCCTTCATGGTTTCGGCACAGTAGGTTGAAAGTGATAATATAGGAAGGCTCTGTTTCTGGTGGGAAACAGGGCCCCTCCTATATAAGCCTGTCGGCAAGCCAGGTGGTGCGTGGATGCGGACGGAGAAGGGTCAGAGCAGGCGCCGCGCCAGGTAGATCTCATAGAGCTGGCAGCGGAAACGCGCCTCAGACGCCGAGTTGCCGGCCAGGAGGCCGCCACTGCGCAGCCGGTAGAAGCTCTCCCGATTCGGACACAGCCCGCCCCGAAGCAGGGCGCGCGCCGCCTCCACCATAGCAGGGTCCTGAGATAACGTGACCAGGACCCGCCGCAAGTGGTCTCCGAACGGTCCCTCTTCCAGGTTCTCTGCGGCCTCCAGCGCCGGCAGAGTCTGGCCGCGCGCGCTCATTTCCATCAGGCCCTGTTGCGTCAAGTATGGCTGTCCGCCCACGAGCATGTAGAAGCGCGCTGTCTCTTCCGGCGAGCGCAGAGGGCGGTTATAGCGCGCGTTCAGCGTGGCCACTTCTTCCAGGGTGAAGTCCTGCATCGTCAGGCGCGTGCCCACGTTGAACGGTGATTGATTCAAGTCCGAAATGAATAGATGCGCCTCGGTAGCGTAGGTAATAACCAGTGTCAACTGTGACCAAGGGCTTTCCGGCTCTAGCGAGCGCCGGTTGTGCCAGGAGCGAAACAGGCCGAACACCTCACTTCCGAAGTCGCAGGTGAACAGCCGGTCCACCTCATCCAAGCCCCAAACCACCTGCTGCGACAGCGATTCCAGCACGTTCCGGCGCAGTAATCGCTCCAGGTTGGTGTTGGCGCCCCGGCGCTCGTGCCAGACATCTGCGGGCGAAATGTTGAGGTCGAGCTGGTCCGTGATCGCCTCCGCCAGCATCAGAAACAGGCTCTCCACGGAGGCCAGATGCCGGGCGCTGAGAGCCTGAAAGTCGGTCAGGACCACCCGCGCGCCATTCTCGCGGGCCTGCTGCAGGCCGCGCGCCATCAGGGAGGTCTTGCCCATTTGTCGTGCGCCCTTGATGAGCACGATGCTGTCCCGACGCGCGACGGCTTTCTGAAACTCCTGATCGGTAGGGCGGACGACGTAGTAGGGAGAATCCACCGGCAGCGCGCCGCCGGTGGTTGCCATCCCCGTGTGCAATCGGCCGTGTTGGCTTTCCATGCCGCCTACTCCTTGCCGCCCCTCTCCGGGTCTTCAGTTGTCGAAAGCGCCCATGCTGGGTGGATTGCCGCGAATTAAGCCATCAAAATCCGTGGCATGGCAGTTAGGCGCCGCATGGCTGCCCGCCTGCAGACAGGGAGAGCCGGCCTGCAGGAGGAGATTACCGTTCCCGAGATCGGTATAGAGCGGGGCCACGTTGATTACATTGGAGCTAGGCCAACCTCCATCAATATCGCTGTAGGACGCATAGATATTGGCGAATACATCCCAAAACCAGATCT
>DATGIG010000025.1:0-6438 GCA_035295825.1 Chthonomonadaceae bacterium
ATCCGGAAACGCCGGCAAGTCACTATCATTCCCAAGCGCTACCGGCTGCCGCGTCCCACGCAGTGTAAACGTCACCCCGCCCGTGTCGGGCTTATCCACCAGGCGGATCAGGTTCGGCCCCACGATGGCGTACTTCTGCGGGGTTGAAGCCGCCCGCACAAACCACAGGGGATCCAGGATCCGCTCCTGGTCCTCACTGGTCTTCTCCAGGATCTTGCTGGTCGTGCTGGCCGTGTCGTAGGCCACATCCTTCACGGTCTGGAAATAACGCGGCGGGGTTGAAGCGTCAATCGTGTAGATCGCCTGGTTGACCACCGTCGTCAGGTCTACCTGCTCCTCGTTAAACTCCGTATCCCAGGCGAAATCCGAATAGCCCCGATTGACCAGCCCGCTCCAGTCCGGCCCAGGGCTGGCCGTGTCCCACCCCGCCTGCATCGCCAGAAACGCCGCCCGCGTGCGGATATCGCTAAACTGCATCTGTCGTCACCGCTCCCGCTCTCCACAGTTCTCCGTCACCGGCATTACCTATTCTCCTTCTGCGGATCCGCATGGTTCTTGGCATCCTGAACCTGCCCCTGGTAGTAGCTCAGCCAGCCCTGCATCCGCGCCGTGGCGTCGCCGCGATAGTAGCTCTGCGCCCATAACCAGGCCGCATACTCGGCGATGGCCTCATGGAAAACGTCCGGGATCGCTGTGCCCACGCCGCTTACCTGTCCCGGCAAGTCCGTCGAGAGCGCCATCGCGCTGCCCTGCGCGATCCCGCGCACCAGAACGCTCTTAACGGCATTGGGAGGCGGGATCAGCGAGATGGTGTTCGGCGTGTTGAAGGTAAAGCGCAACGGAACGCCGCTCGATTGCGTCCGCCAGTCGCCCGAGAGAAACCGCTCGTAATCCTCCGTCGAGCGGTCCACCGGTTGGGGCGTCCCGGCGCTGTCCCATACCACATCCAGCAGGCGCTTCCACTGCTGGCCGCCCGGCAGGATATAGGACATCGTGCCGGGCGCTGTCGTCACCGTGGTCGTCCCGATCAGGTACTCGCTATCCCACGAGAACTGCAGCCATGCCTGGTTCACCAGGATGGTCCAGTCCGGAGGGTTGGCGACATCCGTCCAGCCCTCCAGCGACGTCAACAGCGCCGCCCGCGCCTGCAGGCCCGAATAGTCCACATATCCCCCTTCATAGGTCGCGCTCCGCGCAGTCCAAATTCGCTTGTTACGCGAATTTCCCTCGCGGATTTCCCCTTCACGCGGTCAGGACAGTCCTAAACCCAGTTGAATGTGATGCTGATGCTGTTGGCGCAGAGAATGCCGAACGCCGCTCCGGCATCCAGTGCGATAAACGAGGGCTGCGTCTTGTTCAGCGCGACGCCCGTATCCCCCGTCACGCCCTTCAGGGTGATCGCGCCGGTGTTGCCCGCCTGCGGCACAATGAACACCCCGGTCGTGTTCGCCGGGACCGTCACGCTCGCGAATGTCCCGCCCGTAAACGCCTGCACTGTCTGGTCGCTGGGGCTATTGCTCGTCAGCACCTGGTACTTATTAAGCGTCCCCACCTGTTCGAGGTTAACTATCGCTTCTGCCATAGTAGTTTAAAGTTCCAATCTACCTTTCTTGTGCTTACGCAGCACACAAGTAAAACAGCCTCATTGCGAGCATTCGATCTAGTGCCAGCCATCGCTGACACATATAAGCTACGAGCTGCTTTATGTCAACCCAAGAAGGCACTTACTGCCGGTGGCGATCTCCAAGCCGCATGGATTTCTATTCCCATCACTGATCAGAGATGTGGATAAACGAGGGACTTCAGTTCATTGAACCAAGCAAGAGGTAACGATGAGCTATTCTATACCCGACAAACATCGTGTCCTCTGCATTCGTTCTATACGAAGTAGCAAGCGGAGGTAATCTATCGAGCCAGGGAGGGGATGTGCGAAGCCGCAGAGGCCAGTTTGCTTGATTGCCCAAGCAGATATCCTAATCACGCGGACTTCTTCGTAGACTATATGTATCGTCGATGTGTAACAGGCTTAAACGGTACCTCTTTTTCGCGCCAATAAGGTCTGCCGGATCTTCTCTTTGGTTTCTTCCGACCTCGGCTGCATTACCTGCTTGGCGCGGATTTCCCGCAACTTCTGCTTGGTTTCTTCGGATTGAGGATGTCCGTATTTGTTGGGCCTGGGCTCATCAGAAGATGGTTTGACCGTTTTGCTTTTCGGCTTTTTCGGATGCTGTTGCTTCCATTCTTCCGAATGAGTCCTTTCCAAGTTTTTTTGCCGAATCTTTTCCTTTGTCTCCTCGGACATCGGCTTCATGACCTGGTTCGCCCTGGCTTGTCGTAACTTTTGCTTGGTTTCTTCGGAATGTGGCTTGCCCGGTCGTCCTTTTCTTACCTCCGAGAGCTTTCGCTTTGTCTCTTCGGTTGCAGACTTCCCGAACATGGGGTTTCCTTCCCCCTTTCGAGCCTCGGAGAGTTTCTGCTTTGTTGCCTCAGTATGGTGCTTACCGAGCCAGTTCTGGTTGCCTTTTACGCCCTCTGAGATTTTCTGCTTCCACTCTTCCGTAAACTCCCTGTCTGTAAATGCTTTAGAGAGTTTGGCTTTGTGTTCTTCAGAGAGTGTCTTGCCAGTATGGGCTTCGCTCAATTTCTGTTTGTGTTCTTCAGAGAGAGTAGATCCTTTTTTGATCTTCCGGCCATAGGCTAGTGCTGCTTGTGCCTCTGCACTGGCAGGCAGACCAAGTTTTGCCAGTCGTATCTTTTCTCGTGTTTCAGGAAGTCGGTCGAAGATACGCTCACCGCCTGACATAACATTATAGGATATTCCAGCTCCTTGATACCATCCAATAAACAGTTTTTCAGCCTCGTCAACTTCCTCTTGGGTTGTGTAAGAGCCTATGATAAAGAAATCAAAAGCTTGCTCACCATCCCGGTTCCAGGCATTTTGCAAATGTTTGTTCGTGTGATTATTTCGACGAAGCTGCCAGCGGTGCTGCTTGAAGCGAACGCCCTCACTTCGGGTCTGCCCAATATAAACCTTGTCTGTTGTTTTGTTGAGCAGGCAATAGATGTAGAACATGGGGTATACTCCATTGAGTTGGATTAAGTACATGCTAAGTATACCCCAAATTTTACCAATTGGTAAAAATATTTCAGTTCCCCAAATTACTGTGTCGGGCCATCACACGGCCTAAATTCCCACTGGTGATCTGGCCCATCCAACGGGCCTCCCAGTTCTCCACCGGGCGATACGGATCGGGCTTGTAGACGAACTTCGGGGCCATCGTATTGCAGCGCAGCTTCAGGTACTTGGTGTTGATGACGAACATGTTCTTCGCCGGAACGTTGTCATCAAAAATGACATCCATCCCGTCGAACTTCAGGCTCTGCTTGAACCCCGCGTCCGCCAGACCGCCGCTCTCATAGCGCTGCAGGCCCATCAGGATCGAGGCCAGATCGTTCCAGTTCTGCCGGGTGGTGATTATCAGGTCCGGGTAGTCGCTGTCGCGGGTCGCCAGCGAGACCTGGTTCTGGAACATCCCCAGGCTGATCGTATCGGTCGTGGCGGGGTTGGTGATCGGCGTACACCAGAACGCATTCCCCGCCGCATTGCGCTCGATATTGCCCACGTTCGTGATCGGGGATGTGCCCACCGCCGTCCCGATCTGCTGCGGCAGGTACTGACTTCCCGAAGAGGAGGAGGTGGTATTGCTCCCGCCGCGATTGAGGAGGGTGCGGATCGAACAGAGGAACTGCGTGCTCGACCCATCGCTCCCGACCGCGTTCTCCGCACGCCACAGGTCCAGGTTCAGAGCTTCCAGGAAGCTCTTCATCGCCAGGTCTTTATAGGCGCTCAGGTAGTTGAGCTTCTGCGTCTCGCTGCCCTGCTTGTCCAGGATGGAAGAGGGCAACGTCACATACATCAGCTTCTCCGCCCACTGGTACTCGGCGTTCGACCAGCCCTGAGCCAGGTACGGCGACGTCGCGTTATAGGCGCTCTGGACCGCTGTCACCTGGAAGCCGTTGGTGGTATCCAGGTACATCACCGGCTCCAGCGCCTTCACGCCCAGGCCGCCTGTCTGCACATTGCCGTTCTTACGCAACCGAAAAAAGAGGGGATTGTGCCCTGTCACCGCGTTGGCGAATTCCTTATTCGCCCACAGGTTCAGGGTGGTGGCGACCAGTTCGCCAAAGTTGGGGTTTGCAGCCAACGGAATAGTCTCCTTGGGCAGGCACAGAGCCCGCCCCTACAGGCGCGTCGAAGCTCCGCTTTGCTTCACTTCCCGGCGCAAGCGCCGATGTTTCGCCAACGGCGCCTTGCACCGACGCTCCGACGCCGTGGAAAAACGTGAGGAAAACGGTCATGAGGTTTTAGGCGGCGGTGCGGCGCTTCACCGCCTGGAAGAGGGCGGCGAACGAATCGCCCTTGATCTCGCTGAGATCGCTGCCGCCGCTATTGAGTGGGGTCTTCGGCGTCGCCGTCTGGGACGCCTTTTTCGCCCGCGCAGCCAGCAGCGCCTGTTCGGAATAGGCCTTATGGGCCTTCGGGTCCAAGGTAGGGGCGCCGCTTGCTGCGCCCGCGAACTTCGCCTCCGGCAGTTGCAGCCCCACCAGCTCCTGCAGGGCGGCCACCTGTGCCCGCAGCGCCGCCGTCTCGTTCAGGGCCTGCACGATGTGCGTCTCATGCACCTGCGCCGTCTGCTGCACGGCGGCTGCGAACTTCGGAAGGTCGGCGATCACGGCGCGCTGCCCCTTCAGCCAGCGCTCCGGGGCGGTCAGAGTGCTCTCGTCCCAGCCCTCGTCCGCCGTGTGCGTCGGGACACCCTGGCCGGCGGCGGCTCCTACGGCTGCGCCCTGCCCGATCCCTCCCGCTACCGCCGCCCGCTGGCCGTCCGTCAGGTTGACCAGCAAATTCTGCACAAACGCGACCGGGTTGTCCGCCAGCGCCTTTACCAGCGTGTCATAGGTGGCCGCCTTCGTAGCTAACTCATCAGCACCCTGG
This sequence comes from Chthonomonadaceae bacterium, assembly GCA_035295825.1. GTDB lineage: Bacteria > Armatimonadota > Chthonomonadetes > Chthonomonadales > Chthonomonadaceae > DATGIG01. The sequence goes on from DATGIG010000025.1 coordinate 4,997, forward strand.
GCATTTTGCCCGGCTTCCTTGTTTTGGCCGTCGGGGTGTTCTGCGGCCCGCTGCCCACCGGCGGGTTCATCGGCCCTATCGCCGGTTGGGGCTGGCTCATCTTGCCGCTCCCCACCGAGGGCATCGGAAAGCTGCTCTGTTTGTCGCTCGCCCGGCGCTTCGCCGGCGCTGCCTTGGTTGCCATCTTTGTCTCCTGTACCGAGGGTGACGGTCGGCTCCTCGTCTATGCCCTCATCGATGATCTCTTCAATCGGAGGCAGCTTCTCCAGCGCCTCCCGCGTCTCCGGATTTAGAAGCATTCAGTATCCTCCCCCATATCGGTTACCCCCAGGGGTCTGCCGGGCGCCCATGTCGCCCATGCTATGTTGCACCGGGACCGCCATCGCGTTGCTCACGGGCGGCCCCGGCGCGACCGCACCGGCAGGCTGGGGGGGACCGCCGGGCGGCATCGGTTGCGTAGGAACGCTGCTTGCTGCGCCCTGCATACCGTTCTGCGTCGCCGCCTGCGAATTGACATACTTGCCCACGTCGCGTTTGCCGAACGCGCGAAACACATCTGTAATCATCGGCAGCGGGTTGACCAGCCCGGCCTGAATGAACGGCATCATCACCTGCAGGAGCTGCAGGCTGCTCTGCATGTCCGCCACCGGGTCCTTGTACGCGGTCGAGCCCTCCAGCACGCAAATGTCCGTCACACCGGTAAGGGCCGCGAAGAGCATCATGTCCTCGGGCGACGCCTGCTCCTCCATCAAAGCCGGGCCGAACTTCAGCACGACCTTCAACACCGCCTTCGCCACCCGGTCGATAAACTGCTCGAACACGATCCGTGCCTGGTTGCCCCGTGCCCCGCTCTGGTTCGCCAGCATCGCCGCCTCCGTGGCGAACTTGACCGAGTTGTTGATGACGCCCCGCTGGTACTCGTTCACCCCCGTCACGCTGTCGAGGCCCTGCTGGGCCATCCGGAACGCCTCCAGCAGGGCCGGAGACATCTGCTGTCCGCTCACATACCCGAACACATCCTCCGCGCCGCCCCCGCTGATCTCCACAAAGCCGCTGGGCCGTCCGTCCTCGAACGCCTGCTTGCTGCCGTCCGGCAGGAGCGCGCCGTTGTACCACCCGATGGCCCCGCCGTTCTCCGCCTGATCGTTGATCTGGCTCTGCAGCCGCGCCAGCATCTCCTGCAGCCCCGTCGCCGTGTCGTAGTCGCCCAGAGAGAACTCGCTCTCCGGCGCGACCTCGCCCTCCAGAAAATAGAGTGGCACCTGGCCGTACAGGTTCGGCCCCTTGAAGAGCACCTCCGAACCGAACAGCACCGCCTCCGTCGTCTCGTCCCAATAGCACCACAACTCCACCGTGTCCCGGTTCACCGGCGACGGCTCGTCCAGGTTTGGAATGTCGCCCGGCTGCACCGCAAACTCGGCTTCCGCCTTCGGGTACATCTG
>DATGIG010000026.1:0-12743 GCA_035295825.1 Chthonomonadaceae bacterium
AGGAGAAGGACTTCCGCCTCCACTATACCATCCTGGTCGCGCTGAAGGACCTGACTACGCCGACCACAAAGGCATCCGCCGAGACCGAGTTGCCGCGCCGCCGCACCTCCGCCGAGATCGAGGCCGAAGAGGCGGCGTATCTGCAGAGACGCCGCCAACAGGGCTGAGTAGGGGACGCTTATGATCGAACGGAACAACACGCCTATCGCGCATCCCGGCGCAACGCCCGCCGACGCGCAGGGCCAGGATCGTCCACTCACCGAGCCGGGCCTCTCCGCCGCGCTGAACGACGTACTGGACGGCTTTCTCCAGTACCTCAAACTGGCTAAGAACGCCGCCTCCCACACCGTACGCGCCTATCGTGCGGACATCGCACAGTTCCTGGCCTACGTCGAGGCGCATCCGGGCCTGGGACCCGCCGCACTGCACAAAGTGGAGCGCGCCCATGTGCGCGCCTTCCTGTCCGGCCTGCAGCAGGGCGATTACAAGCGCACCTCCCTCGCCCGCAAACTCGCCTCCCTGCGCGCCTTCTCCCGATGGGCCAAGCGGCAGGCCTATCTCGAAAACGATCCCACCATCGGCGTCCTCACCATCAAGCAGGAGGAGCGCCTGCCGGAGTTTCTCCGCATCCGCGAGGTGGAAACGCTGCTGGAAGCGCCCGATACCGCCTCACCCGACGGCCTGCGCGACAAGGCCCTGATGGAACTGCTCTACGCCTCCGGCATCCGGGCCGGCGAGGCGCACGATCTGGATGTTCAGGACCTCGCCCTCATGGAGGAGGAGGTGCATGTCCGGCACGGCAAGGGCGACAAAGAGCGGATCGCCCTGCTCGGGCAGGCCGCCATCGAGGCCCTGCGCGACTATCTCCAGCACGGTCGCCCGGAACTCGCCGCCCACAATCCCGGCAAACCCGACCCCGCCGTCTTCCTCAACAAATTCGGCAGACGCCTCTCCGACCGGGGCATCCGCCGCACCTTCGACAAGTATTTCAAAGTCGCCTCCGAGCGCCTCAAGACCACCCCGCACACCCTCCGGCACTCCTTCGCCACCCACCTGCTCAACAATGGGGCCGATATTCGCTCCGTGCAGGAGCTTCTGGGGCATGCCCATCTCATCACCACGCAGGTCTATACGCACGTCACCACCGAGCGGATGAAAGAGGTCTACGACAAAGCCCATCCCCGCGCCGAAGAAGAATAGGATTCATAGGTTTTCTAGGAGATCGACGCGGTTGCTGATGAGGCCGTCCACGCCGTCGGCCAGCAGGCGGTGCATGGTGTCCGGGGCGTCCACGGTCCAGGCGAAGACGCGGATGTGATGGGCGTGAAACGCGGCGATGCGCTCTGCGGTGAGCAGGGGATGCTCCCAGGTGACGGCTTGGGTGTCCAGCGCGGCCAGAACGCTCTCGAAAGGGCGTTCGTGGAGCAGAATAAGCCCTTCACGACTGCCCAGCGAGAGCGAGAGCGGCAGGGTGGGGTCCAGGGCGCGGAAGCGGGCGCGGCTCTCCGGGCCGGCGCCGGGGACGAGCTTGGCATCCAGGGGAAGTTCGGACAGCGCCTGGACAACCTTCGCTTCGATATCGCCGCCCTCGCACTTCATGTCCGCCATGACGGCGCACTTGCCTGCGGCCCAATCCACCAGCGCCTGCAGGGTTGGGACGCCCTCCCCGGCTCCCAGGTCCAGCCGGGCCAGGGCGTCGGAGGTCTCTGCAGCGATAGCGTAGTGTTGCCCTTGAGCATCGGTGACATGGAGATCGTGCGCCAGGACCAGAACGCCATCCGCCGCCTGCTGTATATCGCACTCCACCATGGTGCAGCCACGTTCTACCGCGCGCTGAAAACTGCGGAGGGTGTTGGCGGGAAACTCGCGGGGCGCCCCCCGGTGTCCCACCTTATGCCATGGCCTCGATAGCATATGTTCTCTCCTTATTACAATAGCGCCGCTCCCGAAAAGAGGGAGCGGCGGGTTCCTCTCGATTTCGCCTACCCTTGGGGGGCGGCGGCGAGAACCTCCGGAGCGGCTTCCGACTTATACTTCTCGAAGTTCTCCACAAACAGGCGAGCGAGATGCTGCGCCTGCGCGTCGTAGGCCGCTCTGTCCGCCCAGGTTTGGCGTGGGTTCAGCACTTCCGAGGGCACGCCCGGAACGGCTGTGGGCATCTGCAGGCCGAACACGGGGTCGGTGTGATACTCCACGTGGTCCAGGTCGCCGTCGAGCGCAGCCTGGAGCATGGCGCGGGTGTACACGATGTTCATCCGCTGCCCCACGCCATACGGCCCTCCGCTCCAGCCGGTGTTCACCAGCCAGACCGTCGCATTGTGTTCGGTCAGCTTCTCACCCAGTAGGTGGGCGTAGACCGTGGGATGCATCGGCAGGAAGGGCTGCCCGAAACAGGCGCTGAAGGTGGCCTGCGGCTCCTTGCCCAGGTTGCGCTCCGTACCGGCGATCTTCGCCGTGTAGCCGCTCAGGAAGTGGAAGCGGGCCTGCGCGGGCGTCAGGCGGCTGATGGGCGGCAGTACGCCGAAGGCGTCTGCAGTCAGGAAGACCACATTGCGTGGGTGACCGCCCATGCCGGGAATGCGCGCGCCGGGAATGTAGGGGATGGGATACGCGGCACGGGTGTTCTCCGTCAAGGTATCGCTGTCGAAGTCCAGCTTGCGCGTCTCCGGGTCCATCACCACGTTCTCCAGCACGGTTCCGAAGCGGATCGCGCTCCAGATTTCCGGCTCGGCCTCCTCGCAGAGGCGGATGCACTTGGCGTAGCAGCCGCCCTCGAAGTTGAACACGCCGTCGTGGCTCCAGCCGTGTTCGTCGTCGCCGATCAGGTCGCGGTGCGGGTCCGCAGAGAGCGTGGTCTTCCCGGTGCCGCTCAGGCCGAAAAAGAGCGCGGTATCGCCGTGCTGCCGTCCGATGTTGGCGGAGCAGTGCATGGGAAGCATCCCGAACTGCGGCAGCAGGTAGTTGAGCACGGTGAAGACGCTCTTCTTGATCTCTCCCGCGTACTCGGTGCCGCCAATCAGCACCAGCCGTCTGCCGAAATGGATCGCGATGAAGGTGCTGCTGTTCGTTCCGTCATCATCCGGGACCGCCTGGCAGCCCGGCGCGGCGAGGATGGTAAAGCCCGCGCCCTGAGGCAGCAGGGAGGCGGTGAGCGCGAGGAGAGAGCCGTCCGGGAAGAGATCGGGACGCACCAGCAGTTGCTTGGCAAACAGGCTGTGCCAGGCGAATTCGGTGATGACCTGGACCGGCAGCCGATAACGGCTATCCGCGCCGCCATAAAGGTCCTGTACATACACCTCTCTGCCGCGCAGGTAGTCGGTCATGCGCCGCTGCAGGCGCTCGAATGCCTCCTCGGAGAGCGGTTGGTTGACCGATCCCCACCAGATATGGTCCTGTGAGGAGGGATCTTGAACAATATACTTATCCTTGGGGGAGCGACCGGTAAACTTGCCGGTGCGGACCACCAGCGCGCCGTTGTGCGCCAGTGCTCCCTCGCCCTGTCGGATGGCATGTTCGATCAGCGTGGAAACTTCCAGGTTATGGTGAATATTGCCGACGCCGTACAGCCCCAAATGTTGCAGCACCTCCTGGTGCAGCGGTACTTCCAGATGCGCCATTGCATCCTCCTTTATTGATGCGGGTTGTGCCCGTGACCCCAATTCGGGAATCGTGTGGCCCGATTTAGGTCTATTGTCGGTTCGAGAACCGCTATAGTGTACCCGACACGTACCGGTCTTGTGGGTACAATAGAAGGGGCGCGTGACAAGAGCCGCCGTTTTTGCGTATAAGTAGTGACGATCAAACCGGTGGAGGGGCGCAAGCGGGGGCTTGCGGAAAGAAGAGCGGAGCAAACATGTCGCAGGGACGTTTTATGGTGATTGCGCTGGTCATTGTCTTGGTCAGCGTCGTCGCCTTCATATCCATGACGGCGCCAAAGCCGCCGCAGGATAATTATGCGCCGGATCTGACCATGCCCATCGGCAAAAACGGCGCGAATGTGCAACTGTCCGACCTGAAAGACCATGTCGTGCTGCTCGATTTCTGGGCGACCTGGTGTGGGCCGTGCCGGATGAGCATTCCCGAACTGCAGCATCTGCATGAGAAGTACAGGGATAAGGGACTGGTTGTCATCGGCCTCTCTACGGATAACGATAGTTCGCGTAAGGAGGTGCCGAGGATGAAGAAGGAGTTGGGCATGACCTACGCGACGGCCTTTACCGATGATATTCCGGATGTCCGTTCCAAGTTTGTGTTCGTATCCCTCCCGATGCTGTATGTGATCGATCGTAAGGGTGTCATTCGTGAGAAAATCAACGGCTACGATCCCAATTCGACGCTGGAAGACAAGGTCGTCAAGCTGCTCAATGAGCCGGAGAAGTAGTAGTTTCAAGCCGTATCAACGGTTGTTTTACCCATGATGAGGGGCTGGGGATAGCAGATCCCCGGCCCCTTACGTTGCCTCTTCCTCCGCGGTGAGGGGGACACGCCCGGCGAAGCCGCCCTCCAGCGTATGCCAGAAGGTGATATCGGCTTCCTCCGCGAGCCAGCAGAGGAACACCTCCTCCTCCCCGCGCCAGTGGGGAAAGTCGATCAGCCCCCGCTGCAGGTCCTTGATCTCGATGCCCTTGTCGGTAATGGCAGAAACGATCTTCTGTATCTCCCCAATCTGCGCTCCGAATTGAGGATGTCCCGATCCGTGGCCGTTGCTGCGGATCAGCTTCTGGATGCGGGCCATCTCCATCTGCGCCTGCTGCAACTGACCCAGCAACTCCCGAATGCGGGAGAATTGGCGGCGGAGCCAGGGCAACTCGCGCCGCGCCTCTTCCAGGGTAAAGTGCTTCTCGAAGATCGCCATCCTCCCGGCTACTCCTTACGCCGTTGTCGGAGCGCGGTGGTCAGCACGGCCAGCAGCAGGACCCCGCCTACCACGGTGCCCTCCCAGAGCGATTCGTTGGGGACGCCGATCATGTTCATGCCGGTCAGAATCACATTGAGCAGGCATGCGCCGAGGATGGTTCCGCTGACTGTTCCCTGTCCGCCCATCAGGTTTGCGCCGCCGATAACGGCGGCGGCGACGGCGTTGAGTTCATAGCCCTGAGCGCTCAAAGGGTCGCCCTGGCTGCCATAGCCCGCGTAGAGGATGCCCGCGATACCGCCGAGCAGGGCGCTGGTGCCATAGGCGAAGAGTTTCACGCGGCCCACGTTGACCCCGGAGAGCCGGGTCGCCTGTTCGTTGCTGCCCACACTGTAGATATAACGCCCGATACTCGCCTGGCTTAACAGCAGATGCACAACAATGGCGACCACGATGAGGATAACGAGCGGGATCGGGATAGGGAATTTCGTGCCGGTGAAGAGGCTCCCGTTCGCCAGGTCTTTCAGGAACGGATAGTCCGAGAGCGTGATGGGCAACTGCCGGTTCATCAGCAGCGCCTGGCTGCGTAAGATGGTCAGCGAGGCGAGTGTGACGACGAACGGCGGCAACTTGATCCGATGGATCAGGGTGGCGTGCAATCCCCCGATGGTGAGGGCGGCGATGAGCGTCAGCAGGATGGCCATGCCGATGGCCGCGCCGGTGAACATCCGTGTGTCGAAGCGGGTGACCATCGCGGCCAACAGCATGCCCGTGAAGGCGATCAGGGAGCCTTGGGAGAGATCGATGCCGCCGGTGATGATGACCACCGTCTCGCCAATGGCGAAGATGGAGAGCAGCGCGATCTGCCGGGACAGGTTCAGCCAGTTCTCCTTGCCGTAGAAAGCGTCGCGCGCGGGGGAGAAGAAGAGGATCACCAACAGGAGCACGAGCACAATCAGGACGCTGCTCTCTCGGGAACGGAAGATACGCCCGAACAGATCGGCTACCCCCGTACCTCCAGAGGAAGGCGTGGGGGCGTTGGCATCTGGCTCTGGGGAGGGAGATGCTTTAGGTGGACTCAAGCCCCTTCTCCTTGAGTTTCTTGATGAAATCCGCGGCGTTCGCAGGAGTAATCACATCCACGCCCGTGTCAATGTTGTCGCCTTTCACCTTCATGCCCTGCTTATCCAACTCCGGCTTCAGCTCCTTGATGGCGGCATCATAGGTCTTATCCTTCTTGATGAGATTCAACAGCATGATAGAGAGGCGTCCGAACTCATAGGGCTTCTGCACCACGGTCACGTCTACCAACCCCTTGCTCAGGTTGCTCAGTGTGTCCGGCTCACCGTCGAAGCAGATGATCTTCACTTTGTCCCGGACGTTGGCCGCCTGGACGGCGGCGACGATGGCGGGGCCATTGTAGGAGTAGAGCCCGACCAGGCCGTTGATGTCTTTGTACTTGGTGATGACATCCTCGACATTCTTACGGGCTTTGCCCTTGTCTTTCTGATCCTGGAAGGGTTCATCCTGGACGAAGGTGATATTATGGCCTTTGACGGCATCCACGAAGCCCTGATAGCGGTCACGGGCGTTCTGTGCGCTCATATTGCCCACAAAGGCAGCCAGTTTGCCGCCATTCGGGAAGAGTTTGACCGTTTCTGTCCCGGCGATTTTGCCGGCCTGGTAGTTGTCGGTGCCGATATAGGCGAGCCGCTTGCTCTTGGGAGCATCGGAGTCGAAACAGATCACCGGGACGCCGGCGGTCGTGGCGTCGTCAATGGTCGGCGAGAGGGCATCCGCCTCGATGGCGGAGACGGCGATCCCGTCCATCTTGGCGGCGACGGCGTCCTTGACCAATTTCACCTGCTCATTGTGGGTGCCGGGATTGGGGCCTTGCCAGTCGCCATTGACCTGCAGATCCTTATCCGCCTGATACAGTCCCTGCGCCATGGAATCCCAGAAGGGCGAGATGCCGTTGGTAATGACTTTGTAGTGGGGCGCTCCCGCGACTTCGGAGGGCTTGGAGGTCGCCGCCTTGGGAGCTTCCGAAGCTCCGGTGCTGTTGGGCGCTCCGCCGCTTCCGGCGGACCCCGCGCTGGTCGTGCTGGGCGCTCCGCTGCTGGGCGCGCCGTTATCACCGGACTTGCCGGGGTCGCAGCCCACAAGCAGGGTCGTGAGGCTGAGGAGGGTCAGTCCTCCGAGCAGAGGGATGGGTGTCCTCATTGAAAGTTACTCCCTATGAATGGAATGGGTCTTGCGGATAGATTTCGTAGCAATCCGGCGTCGGAATGCCGGGGGTTCGCGCCAGGAAAAGCTCTCTCGTAGGCGCGAGACAGGATTTCGCGCTCCCCCTCCGATTTTCCTCCTTCTTTTTTTAAGACCCTTTACCAATTTCCAGTTTGAATCTTTTCGTATTCTGTGTATGGCATGAACCTTTTGAACCCGGTCCGGAACTAAGGCTGTGTAGAGTTCCAGGCAGGTGTTGCTTTCAGATGGTACAGGAGGTTTCGGATGCAAACCAGAAGTTTACTCGGTCTTGGGATATTGGGCGTCGCGGCCGCCCTGGGATTTGTCGGATGCAACTCGGATGATAGCGGGGGCAGCGCGAGCAGTGCAGGTGGCGCAAAATCGGCCACGGCTCAGAGCGCGATGCCTACCTCCGTTACGGAAAAGAGTGTGGATACCCTCAAACAGGAGCAGCAGGAGGAAGTCCAAGCGAAAACGCCCATGGCTGCCGGAGCGTCTGGGGTCGGCAGCATGCCTGGAGGTATGCCTGTCGGAGGATCCGGTTCGTTCAGTGGAGGTTCCGCGAGCCATCAGCCCGCTTATCATACCATGCGCGGCACGCTGCCGCCGGGAGCCAATGGAGGGCTGGGTGTTTCGGCAGGAGCGACTCCGTCGGCGAGAATGAGCATGGGGATGCAAGCGCCGAAACCGCAGGCGACCTACAACCCCAATATGTACCTGGGCAGCAACTACGTCCCCGGCAATGGGGATAAAGACCGGCTGGAGAAGCTCATCAATGAGGGAGTGCTCGTGGATGGCAAGCGAGTGAAGCTGGAATCCTTCCCGCGCGACTATGCCCAGGCGTTCCCGATCCCGACCCAGACCGCTCTGAACCTCGTCGCCGATACCGAGCGGACCAAAATCATCACCCAGGGTGACCACACCTACCTGCAGATCGGCCTCCAGGCGATCAAGGGCGAGGCCCCGCGCCGCCCGCCGCTCAATATCGCCCTCGTCATCGACCGCAGCGGCTCGATGGGCGATGAGAACAAGCTGGAGTTTGCCAAAGCCGCAGCGACCCAATTGGTGGACAAGCTGAATGCCGATGACACTTTCTCCCTCGTAGTCTTCGATGACCACGTCGACCTCCTCGTTCCCGCCCAGCATGTCACCAACAAGGCATCGGTTAAGCGACAGATCGCCGGGCTTACTCCAGGCGGCGGGACCGATATCTATGGCGGCCTGACCAAGGGCTATGAGCAGGCGCACAAATTCGTCGCGCCCAATGCCGTCAATCGCGTGATCCTGCTCTCCGATGGCGAAGTGACCGCAGGCGTCTCCGATCCGGCGCAGTTCCATACCCTCTGCGCTTCCAACGTGGACAACGATATCCAGACCACCTCCATCGGGTTGGGTGTGGAGTTCAACGAGGACCTGATGATGGCGATTGCCCGTGACGGCAAAGGCAACTACCATTTCATCAAGGACGGCGCGGACACCCAGACCGTCTTCGCCAAGGAGCTGGACCAACTGACCCACATCGTCGCCAAGGACATCAAGTTGCGCATTCGGCTGGCGGATGGCATCGGCTTTGTGCAGGCGCTGGGCGCGCAGAAGCTGGATGCCGCGCAGACGGCGCAGGTGAAGGCCGACGAGAAGAAGGTGGACCGCAAGGTCTATGAGGAGCTGGGCATCTCCACCAACCGGCAGCACGAAAAGGACGAGCCGGGCATCAAGATGATCATCCCTGACTTCTATCGGGGCGACAGCCATATCGTGATGCTGGAGATCACCGTGCCGCCGGGGCAGGGGCATCGCAAGATCGCCGATGTCTCGCTGAAGTACAAAGACCTGGTGAGCAAGGCCAACCGGGAGACGCAGGTGACGACTACCATCGACTACACACCCGCTCGCGCCGATTCCATCGCCTCCATCAACCGCAACGTGAAGAAGAATATGCTGGGCTTCCAGACCGGCGAGGCCCTCACCGCCGCCGCCGATCTGATTTCGCAGGGCAAGGTCGCCGAGGCCGCCAAGCGGATCGATGAGCGGATGGTGGTGCTGGGCGTAGCAGCCAAGGAGTGGCAGGACCGCGATCTGGACCGCGACGGCCAACTGCTCAGCCGTTACAAGCAGGTCCTGGCCGACCTGAACGCCCATCCGGGAATGGAGCGCGGCGAGTACGGGCAGTATCTGGCCCGGTCGCTCACCTACAATGGCTACAACATGACGCGGTAGTAAAATGCCCTCACCCCAACCCCTCTCTCAAATTTTGGGAGAGGGGCTATAGGAAATACCATGCCCAATGAGACGGAGATCGCGGCGCAGACCTTAAAGCCGACGGGGGAGACCCTGCTGACGCCGGCGCTCGGCAATGTGGAGGAGAATGGATACCGGGTCGTGCTGGAGGGCCTGTTTCGGTTCAGCCACAACGACATGGCATTCGATGCCGTGCGCAAGGCCGACGCGAGCGGCAATTTTACGCAGGCACATGACTATCTCGCCTGGACCCCGCAAACGCCGCCTCTGGAAGAGTACGATCCGGCGTCGCATCGGGCCGTCTTTCGCATCCCGGCGGAGTGGCATATGCAGACGCAGTCGGTGGGGGTGCGGGTCAATGTGGATCAGTTCGTCAACGAGTTCGTGATCACGCCGGGCGAGGTTCGGGCGGCGCTTTCCGGGGAGATGCAGATGCGCGTGCTTCAGGTCTCCCTGGCCCCGCCATCGCCCTGGCCCGCCATCGTGGGGACTTCTATTCCTGCAGCGCTGTTGCTGGGCGGGGTGGGATGGGTGGTCCGGCGGCGGATGACGCTCGGCGGCCTGGCCCAGGACCTGCAGCATACGGTGGGGCGGATCGAGCAGAAGTTTCGGGCCGCTCGCGCCGCCGTGCGTCCGCAGGATCGCCGCCTCGTCGCCGTGCAGGAGCGCCTGAATGCGGTCAAAGCCGGCGCGTTGACGCTGGCCCGGCAGGTCCAGGAGCTGCGCAACGCCCAGAACCTGCTCCAGCGCCCGCAACTGGAGGAGGAGATCAAGATGCTGCAGCGCCAGTTGGTAACGCTGCCGGAGGGGACCGCAAAGCAGGAGTGCGAGAAGACGCTGGTGGAGAAGCACAAGGCCCAGGTGTTGTTAGAGGACATGTCCCGCGCCGAAGCCGGGTGCGCCATGCGCCTGGCGAAAGTGGAGGCCGTCCTGGACACTACCTGCCTGACGCTCCGCAGCGTGAAGGTCGGCGCGACCGAAGTGCCCGCCGAGGACGCCATCTGCCGCGCGCTCGACGCCGAAGTCTCCGCCATCCACGAGGCCGAAAAGCAGATTGCCGCCTGTGAAACGCTCCAGATGCAGGTATTGGGCCGCCGTTAAGAGAATAGACCTGCAGGGGGTGTCTGCATGGTTATTCTCGGAATAGATCCCGGTACGGCGACGACCGGCTACGGCATCGTGGAGAAGCAGGGCAACAACGTCAAATATGTCACGTGCGGGGCCATTCTCACCGACAAGGCGGCGCCCATGCCGGAGCGTCTGGCTACCATCTATGCGCAGCTCAATCGCCTGTGTGATGTGCATGAGCCGGATTGCATCGTCACCGAACAGCTCTTTTTCAGCAACAACGTCACCACGGCGCTGCAGGTAGGGCGTACTGTCGGTGTGGTGCTGCTTGCCGCCGCTCAGCGCGGCCTGCCCTGGCGGGAGTATCGCCCGGTCGAGGTCAAGATGGCCGTGGTGGGCTATGGCGGAGCGGAAAAGAAGCAGGTTCAGTACATGGTGGCGCAACTGCTCAAGCTCGAAAAACCTCCGAAACCCGACGATGCCGCCGACGCGCTGGCCATCGCCGTCTGCCATGCCCACTCCGCCCACTACGCCAACTTAGAGCGCTAACCCCTTTCTCGACCTCTATGTTCTGTCTCCCCCTCTCCCAGAATGGGAGAGGGGGCCGGGGGGTGGGGGCAAATAAGGAAACTTCCTATGAAACTCAGTTGCTGCGCCTACTCCTACCGGAATGCATTACGGGACGGAGCGATGACGCTCTTCGACTTTCTGCGTACCTGCCGTGAGATCGGCTGCGCCGGGGTGGAACTCACCGCCTACTACTTCCCTGACACGGAACGGGGAACTCTCAACGACCTGAAACGGGCGGCGCATCGTGAGGGAGTCGCCATCTCCGGAACGGCGGTCGGATCGGATTTCGCCCATCCGGATGCCGCGAAGCGCGCGGAGTTCCTCGCCATGACCCGCGCCTGGATCGAACATAGCGTGGTATTGGGCGCGCCGACCATGCGCGTATTTGCCGGGGGCATTCGAGAGGGGCAGACCGAAGCGGAGGCCTTTCAGAACGTGGTATCGGCCCTGCAGGAGTGCGCCGAGATCGCATGGAACGCGGGGGTCACCCTGGCCCTCGAAAACCACGGTGGCCTGACGGAGACTGCAGAGGGAACGTTGCAAATTCTCAAAGCGGTCAACCATCCGGGATTGGGGCTCAACCTCGACTTCGGCAATTTCCGGACCGACGTCTATACCCAGTTCGCCGCCTGCGCGCCCTATGCCGTCGCCACCCATGCCAAGGCTGTGATCCACAATCCCGGCGCGTCCGTCCTGGAGCCGGTCGACTACGCCCGTGTGCGACAGATTATGGACAGCGTGGGCTATCGCGGCTACCTGGCCATCGAATACGAGGAGCAGGAGCCTGCCGAGGTCGCCGTGCCCCGCTTCGCCGCCCAGCTCCTCACGCATCTCGCCTAACCGAGGAAGTGATGGTCGAGACTGGGATGGGTGGTGACCAGATAGACATAGACATCGGTGAGGGCGACCGAACAGAGGCTCATCATCGCCCAGAGGCCGTGGCGCTCGTTCAGGAAGCTGATCTTCTGCCACATGCCGTGCCGGGTCTTGTTCATCACCGTACAGGAGTAGCAGTCTACGCCGCCGCCGATGAGGTGCCGCCAGGAGTGGCAGGAGAACGTATAGAGCGTCAGCAGGCAGATGTTGGCGAGGAAGACCAGAGAGCCCACCGCGATGCCGAAGTGCGTGGTGCCATCGCCATTGGTGAAGAAGAATGCCTTGACGGTGTCTATCCAGAGCAGGACGATAAAGACCACAGCGGCATAGAAGGCGTAGCGGTGGAAGTTCTGTGCGATAAACGGAAAGGCGCGCTCCCCGGTGTACTTCTTGCGGCGCATGGCATCCAGCGGCTTGGGTTCCGCGACGGCGCAGGCGAGCGGGTCGGCCAGGTAGGAGCGATAGATCATCTTCCGGTAGTAGTAGCAACTGAGCCGGAAACTGAGCGGGAAGGGCAGGATCAGCAGCGCGGGCGAAATGGCGAAGGGGCCGAGATGCCAGCCGAGCAGCATGGTGAGGTCAACGGTGGGGGAGTAGAAGGGCGACAGGTAGTGCGGCATGCTGTTCGGAAAAGCCATCACGTTGAGCATTTCGGTGTCGAAGTAGCCGTTCTGGAACGCGCGATAGGTCGCCCAGATGCCGAACGCGCTGAAGAGCAGCAGGAAGCCAAGCGGGGCGAGTTGCCAGGAATCGGTACGTTCTATCCGGGCCGGAGCAATCGGTTCGGCGGGTGCAGGCGCCGTGGTCTGGGTTGCCATGCAAGTCTCCAATCAGAGAATACGGGCGTCGCGCCTCGTTCAGGTTTCAGCGGCAACGCGCCCCAATTATA
>DATGIG010000027.1:0-5014 GCA_035295825.1 Chthonomonadaceae bacterium
GCGCCACGGTCAACTGGAATGGTAACCCACTTGCTACCACCTTCGTCTCTACGACCCAGCTCAGCGCCTCCGTGCCTGCCGCCGACATCGCGTCGCCGGGAGCGGCCAGCGTCACCGTTAGCCAGTACGGCCAGACTTCCTACGCGTACACCTTCAACATCACCAATCCAGCGCCGGTGCTGTCGGCCATCAATCCTACCTCGGCCAGTGCAGGCGGCCCCGACTTCACGCTCACGGTAACAGGACAGGGCTTCGTGAATAACTCCGCCGTCAAATGGAACGGAACGGCGCTTGCCACCACTTTCGTTTCGGCCGCCACCCTCACGGCCAGCGTGCCTGCAGCCCTCATCGCCACGGCGGGAACGGCAAAGATAACCGTCTTTTCGCCAGCGCCGGGAGGGGGCACATCGGCGTCGAAGACCTTCACCATCCAGACGACCAGCGCCGCCGTCACCGGCGCCCAGATGAGCACGAATTCGGGCAGCTATCAGGCGGCCGTAGCGATCCAAAACACAGGCTATAACACAGCCGTCAACCTGACCATTACCCGAGCGACGCTGAACGGCGTCCTCGCCACCAACCTCCCGCAACTGGTGGGGAATGTCGCGGTCGGCGCGAAAGGCACCGGTACGCTTCACTTTCCAGGTTCTGCCGGAAGGTCGGGAAGTGTGGTAAAGCTTTCCATTTCCGGCAAGTTCAAAGGCGGCAGATTCAGGGGGGTGTTGAAGGTCACGCTGCCTTAACGGCAGCAGAAGGGGAGCAGACGGCGCCGGAACACCGCCTGCTCTCCGCTCTCCTCACGCGATATCGGCTCTCAGGTCGTGGCCGGGAGGGATGGAATCTCCAGCGCAACCTCCAATGCTTTGTCCAGGGTCCATTCTTCGTTTTGGGCATCTGCCCATGAGGAGAGGGTCAGCGACGCAAAGATGTCCGCCTTCAGGCGCTCTAACCGATCCTGTTGCTCAGGCGAAAGGGGCAAATCCAGCTTCAGCCGTAAGGCGGCGGCAGCGGCATAGAGCCTCGCGGCGCGCTCCGGCTGTCCGGCGAGCAGGGCGAGCGCGCAATAGGCTTCCAAAACCTCCACCAGCGCACCCTTCCACCCCAGCTCGCGCATCAAGGCCACGGCCTGAGCATAGTAGCGGTGGGCGGTTGCGACCTCGCCCTCTTCTCGCGCGACATCTCCCAGATGCCGCAGGATACTCGCCTCCTTATTGCGGCTGCCGATCCGGCGGACAAGGGTGAGGGCCTGCTCCAGCAGGGCATAGGCAGCGGGATAGTCTCCCAGGCTGCGCAGCACCCTCCCCAGCAGAGTCAGATTCCACGCCTCCCCGGCCGAATCGCCCAGATCGCGATTGATCGCCAGCGCCTCTTCCAGCAAAGGAAGCGCGGACCGATAGTCGCTCTGTTCGCAGACGATATAGCCCAGGCTGGCTAACGACCAGGCTTCTCCGGGACGATTGCCGAAGGCGCGATAGATCTCCAATGCCTCGGCAAACGCAGCCCGTGCTCGCTCCGGATCTCCTTGTCCATGGTAGACATAGCCCAGACTGCCCAGGTTCCAGGCCTCGTTCATCCGATCTCCAAGCTCCCGATGGATCGCCAGCGCCATTTCCTGCAGGGAACATGCCGTGGTGAAATCGCCCTGCTCGCGGGCCATATAACCAAGCCTGCCCAGGCTCTCCGCCTGACCATGCTGGTCCTCAAGCTCCTCGTAAA
Source organism: Chthonomonadaceae bacterium (assembly GCA_035295825.1). GTDB lineage: Bacteria > Armatimonadota > Chthonomonadetes > Chthonomonadales > Chthonomonadaceae > DATGIG01. The sequence continues at coordinate 1,717 of DATGIG010000027.1, forward strand.
TCGTCAATGCATGTTCCAGCCGAGAACGGGCTTGCCCATAGACTCCCTGGTTGGTGGCGACATCCCCCAGATGAAACAGCATCTCCGCCTCCCCGCTCCTTTGGCCGAGAGCGCGTTGCATGTCGAGCGCCTGCTCGAACAGCGATTTGGCCTGGTCATAATCGCCCTGGCAGTGCGCCAGATGGCCGGCAGCGCCGAGGGCGGTGGCGAGTTCTGGAGTGGAAGAATCCATCCCCTTGCGCTCGAGCAGGTTTCTGAGGTGGTCCCGTCCTTCGGAGAGATAACCATGCAGCCACCAGAAGCGCCACAAAGCTCCGGCAAGCTGAAGCCCTAAGTCGGTGCGTGTCGTTGTTTCCGCTTCGTCGGCGCTCGCTTGACACCAGCTCAAGGTAGCGCGCAAGTTGTCGTGTTCCGTCTCCAATCGTGACAGCCACCGCTGCTGCTCCGGCCCAAGTAACTCGGAGGCAGCCTGCTTCGCCAGCCGCAAAAAATAGTCCGCATGGCGGCGCGCCAGCGCGTGTTGCTCCGCTGCTTCCAACTGCTCGGAGGCAAAGTCTCGAAGGCTCTCCAGCATCCGGAAATGCAGGACAGGAGAGCCTTCCTCGGCCGAGACCAGCGAATGCCCCTGCAACTGCGCCAGGTAGTCGAGCGCCAGCGGCTCCTCACAGACCGCTTCGGCAGCCTCCAGACTCCACCCGCCCCGAAAGATAGATAGCCGGGCGAAGAACTGCTGCAAGGTCGGGGGAAGCAGATGATAGCTCCAATCAATGGCCGCCCACAACGAGCGATGGCGCGAGCCTTTGTCCATGCGCCGCGTCGCTAACAGTTCAAACCGTTCGGAGAGCCGCTCTCGTATCTGAGCGGGCGTCAAGGCTTTCGCCCGCGCTGCCGCCAATTCGATCGCCAGCGGAAGCCCCTCCAGGTCGGCGCATAGCAAGGCCACGTCTCGGGCATTGCCGGCGGTCACCTGAAAGTCGGGCCGTACGGCCTGAGCCCGGTCCACGAGCAACTGCACGCTAGGGGTGTGCAAGAGGTGTTCGGGGCTATCGGTATTCCGAGGCACCGGAAGCGGAGGAACGGGAAATTCCCGCTCGCCCGAAAGCTGGAGTGTCCGTCGGGAAGAAACCAGGCATTTGAGGCTCTCGATTCGAGAAAGCAGCGTTCTGACCACCGGCGCGCCTCCGGCAGCCACCTGCTCGAAATTGTCCAGGATGAGCAGGGCCGGCTGAACGGATAGGGCTTCCACGACCTGCTCTAAAGCATCGAGGTTTCCCTCTCGCGGCAGGCGCATACCATCCCGAATGGCCTGAATGACGAGCCGAGGGTCGAACAGATCGGCCAGAGGCACAAACCAGACACCGCCAGGAAACAGCTCTTTGAGCCTTCTGCCTGTCTCGATGGAAAGCCGGGTCTTGCCGCTGCCGCCCGGTCCGCTCAGGGTAATCAGCCGGACCTGCGCGTCGGCAAGCAGCGCCTCCAGAGAGGCCAGTTCGGCTTCCCGGCCAAAGAAGCGGGTGAACTGCATCGGCAGGCTGCCGGCGCAAACGGGAAGGCGTGCCTCCCCGCTTTCCCAGGGCACGGGAAGGGAGGCCGTTGCGTCGGGAGAGGGAGTGGGCGGAGAAGAGATTTTGCCGGAAGCGATCTGGACGCCTTCCCGGGTATTTGACGACAGAGGAAGCATTTGCGCGACCAGCTCCTGGGTCGCTACAGAAGGCGCGGCTCCCAGAGTTTCTTGAAGGATGCGCTCCAGATCGCCATAGAGCTCCAGCGCGGCGGCAGGCCGGCCCACGACACAATAAAGACGCATCAAATCTCGATAGGAGGCTTCTCGCAAGGGATCGGCCTGCACGGCGCGGCGCGCATAGTCGAGCGCCCGCTCGAATTCCCGCAGGCGAGCCAGACAGCCCGTCAACTGCCGCAAGGCGTTGAAGTAAGCATCCGATAGCCGTTCTCGCTCGGTCAGAACCCACTCTCCATAGTAACCGGGCAGCAGCTCGCCCCGGTAGAGTTCGATAGCAGCGATCAGCAGGACCGCCTGCGCGGTATCCTTTTCCTCCTGCCCGGCCGTCTGCAGGGCCGCCTCGAACTCCGCTACGTCGGTGGTATAGGCGTCTGGATTGAGCTGCACGCTGGTGCGGTCGGCGCGGAGGATAGCTCCTGCGGGCACGCCGGGCGGCTCCAACTGGCGGCGCAGGGAGTTGAGTTCCACACTCAGGCGGTTGCGAGCGGCTTCAAGGGTCTCTTCGGGCCACAGCATCTCGATGAGCGCTTCACGGGCATGTTGCCGATGCCGGTAGCAGGCTAAATACGCTAATAGCTCGGCGGCCTTTTTGGTGCGAAATCGCGTGATCGTGCGGCCAGGCTGCTGCACGCAAAGTTGGCCGAAGAGGTAAATGGTCTGCTGGCTATGCTGGCTGTTGTTGGCTTGTCTCATCTTGCTTCCAATGCTTGCCTCAATATTAGATAAGGCATTCGTGCCCCTGAATCCTGCTGCCGACCGCCGGGTCCGAGCCGGTTTGTAAGGATGGTGTAAGGGAGACTCCATATACTCTGCTCATCAAGATGTTTGTGAAAGGAGACAGCAGCCATGTCGTTCCTATATCGCCGGATCAGTTTGCCGCCATGCCGCCGCAAGTCCCTGCAGGCGGTTGCCGCCGGCATCGCCTTCACAGCCCTAGCATTCCTGACGCCAAAATCAGCGTCCGCCCAGGGTTATATCGTCGTTGATGTGGGGTCGCTGGGGGGCGATTATGCCTCCTCCACCGGCATCAATGATCAGGGACAAGTCGTTGGCAACGGGTACTTATCTGACAATACGACCTACCATCCCTTCGTGTGGGATCCTGTCCACGGGATGCAGGACCTGGGAACTGTTTCGGGATTGCCCGACGGTTTTGCTCTGGGTATCAATGCGTTCGGTCAGGTGGTCGGCGCCTGCGACGACGGGGTCGTAGTCGTTCAGCACGGGTTCTTGTGGGACAGTACCCACGGGATGCAGGATCTGGGAACCGCCGGAAGCGACGATAGTGGTTTTGAAGGCATCAACGATGCCGGCCAGATCAGTGGGTACTACTATCCCGGCACGGATCGCGCGATCCTGCACAGCGGAAGCGGTTCACTGAGCACTGCCGATGATTTAGGCATCCTGTCTGGCGGTACGGAGAGCTTTGCCTTCAATCTCAACAATGCCGGGCAGGTGGCCGGTACAGGGGATGTAGCGAATGGCGATCAACATGCCACCGTCTGGGACGGCTTCAGCGGTATACACGATCTGGGAATGCTGCCCGGTGGCACGCTC
>DATGIG010000028.1:0-3361 GCA_035295825.1 Chthonomonadaceae bacterium
ACGCAATATGGACGCAAACGCCTCTCCAAAATCGGGAAAAGTGCCTTTCGACTCTCTGACGCTTCGCGCGGTCGTCTGGGAGCTACAATCACGTCTGGTCGGCGGGCAGGTGCAGGAGGTACGTCAGCCGGATCCGACCGAAATCTGGCTCTCCATTCGCCATCGGGGCGAAAGCCATTATCTCACGCTCTCCGCCGATGCGCGCTTTGCCCGCGTCCATCTCATGCATGCAACCCGGAAAAACGCTCCTACCCCACCGACTTTCTGCATGGCCTTGCGGAAATATCTGGAAGGGGGCCATGTTCTCTCCGTGCGTCAGCGGGATTTTGATCGTATCTTCGAGATGCAGGTCGGGTTCACAACGGATGCAGGATCCCCGGCGACGGTTACGCTGATCGCCGAACTGATGGGCAAGCATAGCAACCTCATCCTTTTAGACGCGGAGGGGCGCATTATCGACGCGGCCAAGCGTATTTCGCTCCGTGTCAACCGCGTTCGCCAGACCCTGCCCTCGCTGCCCTATCAGTTGCCCCCACAGACGCCGGGGCAGCACGATCCCTTCGCTCCGAACGCACTGGAACCGCTGCTTGCAGAACTTCCGGAAGGCTCCATCCTCCGCCCGGACGAACTCGCGGAGCGGCTGATGGCGCTGTATTCGGGCATGTCGCCCTTTCTGGCACGGGAGTTGAGTAGGAATAGGGCGCAGCAAGCAGCGCCCCTACAGGAAGCATGGGAGCGGATTATCGGCGCAGCGAGCAGAAATGAATACGCGCCGATGGAGATTTCGTTTGCGAATGGGAGATTAGCCGCCTATCCGTTTCCTACGGTGCAGGCGCCCATAGAGAGCCAGAAGGCAATCCCGGACTTGAATGCGGCGCTTGATAAGGTTTATCAGCAGGAATCGGCGTGGGCGGAGTTTGAGGCGGCGACAGGGGATCTTCGCAGTCGCCTGGAGCGTGAAACCAAGCATTTGGAGAAGCAGAAGCTCTCTGTAGAGCGGACGCTTCAGGAGGCGCACCGGGCTGAGGAGTACAAACAGGCCGGGGAACTGCTGCTGGGGAACCTATGGCAGATCGAGACGGGGATGACATCGGTTACGGTCCAGGACTACTATAGCGCGGAACAGGGAGAGCGCACGATTGCGCTGGACGCCAAACTGACGCCCCAGGAAAATGCCAAGGCCTACTTTCGACGCTATCGCAAAGCGCGGGATGGGCAGGAGCGGGCGCTGGAGCGGGGCATCGAGATCGAGGCAAAGCTGGAGCGACTGGCGGAGGTGAAGGCACGGTTTGCGGAACTCCAAGAGCGAGGCGTTGAGGCGACGCTTGATATAAGGGAGTTACAGGGCAGGCTGCTAACCGAGGGTCTGTTGCGGGAGCAAGAGAAAGAGCGCGAGGAGGAGCGGCAGAGCGGAGGGCCGGATTTTGCGGGCCATAAGATCAGCCGTGTGACCACTCCGGAGGGTTATGAGATCTTTATTGGAGAGACAGCGACCGCCAACGATTATTTAACGACGCGCCTATCGGCTTCCAACGATATCTGGCTGCATGTGCGTGCCGCTCCGAGCGCCCACGTCATCATTCGCACCCACGGCAAACCGGATGCCGTTCCACGCTCTGTGTTGGAACAGGCTGCCCTGCTATGTGCCAGACATAGCAACCAGAAACATTCGTCCCTGGTTCCGGTGGACTATACTCTCAAGAAGTATGTGCGGAAACCACGCGGGGCGGCTCCCGGCAGCGTCCTCATACAACAGGAGAAGACACTCCACGTCACTCCCTGAAGTAAATAAACTTAACACGCACCTTACACAGCCGGACAATTGCACTGATTTGGAGGTCGGGTACAGAACGTACCCGCCTGGAGAGCCTTCGGCTAACCATCCTCACGGACGGAAATGCTCCCAACGCTGAGAGGCGTCCGGAGGACGCTTGGCCGCAGGCCCGTGGTCTCCGCCCCCGCCACTGGTCCGAGGGGGTGGAGGAGACGGGTACGTTCTGTACCCGGAATAGCCCGTCTGCGTACGGTGAGTATAAGTTTCAAAAACGATCTGGCCTTCGACGTTCTCATCCATATAGAGAGCAATTATTCCGGCTGCTTTGCCTCTTGCCGACGTTGCCAGCGCTCGTGTAACTGCTCTCGTGTCAAAGGATTGGGAAACTCAGCGCGCAACCGTTCGTACTCCTCGGTATCTTGAGCGATTTGCGCGTCAATTGTATCTTGATGGTCATAGTAGTATGCGAGGGCAGCATGAATTTGCGAAAGAGACAAAAAGGGATAGTTATCTTGAATCTGCTGGGGTAACATCCCCCATGTTTGCGAATCAATGGCGATATGCGCCACCTTCATAGATGTCCCGTCAATATATGCAATGCCACGTTCGTCCAAATTGATGTGATGGATAGGTGCTGCTACCATTGCTTCGCTCTTTCCGATACCATGCTTTCTGCGGGGTTCATGCGCTGGATCGCTCGGAAAAACAAGCAGGACGGGTGGTCGGCGTGACAACGTACCATGGATCCGCTGAGCGCGGATGTTTTCCCTGTCTTGGAAACAGATAGGCTCTACGTCGCACCCGACACAGTTCCTGCTTGTATTCAGTATACACTACCTTCCTTCCAGTAACAACCAAATTCCGTTGCGTCCGCATGGACGCTTGGCCGAAGGGCGTGGTCTCTGCGCCGCCCAAGGTCGCACCTTCGGTGCAGTCCAAATTCGCTATTCCTTCGCGAATTTGGTCCGAGGCGTGGAGCGAGACGGGTATTTTCAATGCCCGACATGGATTGAACCGCATTCACATCCCGATTCGTGCCAGGTATTCGGCTCGGGCGAAGAGGGAGAGGTAGGCCAGGTGTTTCTCTTCCGTGGCGGACTGCTCCGGCGCTCTGGCCCCGAAGAGCCGTCGAAGCATGAGCGGCAAACCCTCCTCAATCCGCTGAGAGACAAGGGAGGGTTCGATGACTTCTACCAACTGCCCTGCAAAGTTCTTCCCCTGCAGGGTGTGAAGCCGCAAATTACCGTACCGCTCCTCCTCCTTGATGGCATACTGCTCTGCCGGCAAGTCGTTCAGCCAGGCGAGCGCCTGCTCCTGCCGTTCTCGCCGACTGCGAGCCAGTTGCGTCCGCACCTCCGCCAGGCTCAGTGCGGGGAAAGGCACGGGAGGCCCGGCCTCCCGCTTGTCGCGCCGCTCGGCATAGAGCGCCGACACGCCATAACAGAAACAGACCAGCGGCATCCAGACCTCCGCAAAGTAGGCGGAGGTCGGCGCAACCTCGATGCCAACCAGGCTCGCTCCGAGGAAGAAGAGCGCTCCGATCTGGCCGGTCAGGAGTTCAAACCGGCTCTGGTAAGGGTTCAGGGC
>DATGIG010000029.1:0-3630 GCA_035295825.1 Chthonomonadaceae bacterium
CCGGCTTTTTCCCCCAGAGGTGCTCCTGCACACGGTCAAGATCGCCTGTGAACGTCCCGACACCTGTGGGCGCTCGTTATGCCTGTGGGACTGCAAAGAGATTGCCCACCATCTCATGGACGCGGGTCTGGTCGCTCACATCAGCGCCGAGCGTGTGCGCCGCATCCTGCACTCTCATCGGCTGGCACCCTGGCGCAAACGCATGTGGCTGTCGCCCAAGGTGCCAAGAGACGCGGCCTTCGCGGCGGTGGTGCGCCGGATCGCCGAATCTGTATACCCGCGCGCTTTCCCCAAGCGAACGGGTGATCTGTGCGGACGAACACACCAGCATTCAGCCGCGCCCCCGCCGGGTTCCCACGCGGGCGCCGCGCCCTGGGCAGCCGACCCAGGTCGAACACGAATACCGCCGCTGTGGCGCCCTCAACCTGTTGGCCGCCCTCGATACAAGAAGCGGCAAGGTCTGGGGGGAGATCGCCCAAAGAAAGCGTCAGATCGAGTTTATCGCGCTCTTGGAGTACATCGACGCGGATCTGCCAGAAAGCGTAAGGCGTGTCTATCTGGTAGTAGACAATGTGCCCATGCACTCCGGCAAGAAAGTGCGCGCCTGGATAGCCGCGCATCCGCGCTTTTGTGTGGTGCATCCTCCCGTGCATTGCTCCTGGATCAACCAGATCGAGCAATGGTTTTGGATCCTGGTGCGAAAGCGGCTAAGGATTGCCGACTTTGCCAGCCAAGAGCATCTGAGCCAGCGGTTGCGGGCATTCATTCAGGAATGGAACGAGCGCGCGCATGCCTTTCACTGGACGCATAAGTCCTTCGAGAAGATCCTGGCCAAGTGTGAGCAGGCCATACTCCAGGCGGCTTGATTCCCGTACCCTTTCTCGCTGGACGTGTACTTAGAGGCTGTTAGAGCCTTCGGAAAGAGGCGCAAGAGAACAACTACGTGCCCCCTCCCTGCGAACGCAGTGAGCGAACCAGGGAGGCAGGGCCGCCGAAGCGTAGGCGCGAAGCGCCGTACCACGCGGAGGAAGGCTCGTGGTGAGCCAGGGGGTGGGGATGCATCTGGGCGAAAGAAACTGGACAGAGATTGCGGATCTGGCGGGGCGCGTGGTGGTGCTGCCGCTCGGCTCCTGCGAGCAGCACGGCCACCATCTGCCGCTGCTGACGGATACGCTGATCGGCGCGGAGGTCGCGCGGCGGGCGGAGGCAGAGTTGGGGGATATGGCCCTGTTCCTGCCGATGCTGTGGGCAGGCGCCTCGGACCACCATCGTGCCTTTGCCGGCACGGTCAGCCTCTCCAATGACACCTACGTGCGCGTGCTCGTGGACATGCTGGAGAGCCTGATCGGCGGGGGGTTCCGGCGCATCTTCCTCCTGAACGCGCATGGGGGCAACATCACGCCAGGCCGGATGGCGATCTACGACGTGCAGTTGCGCCACCGCCAGACACCGGACCTGTGGCTTGCGTTCAGCAGTTGGTGGACCATCGCGGCGGAGCAGGTGGCGGCGCTGACCAATGTGGAGCAGCAGATGGTCACCCATGCCTGCGAGCAGGAGACGAGCATGATCCTGCGCCTGCGCCCGGAGCTAGTCAAGCCGGAGGCGGCGCGCGGCGCCAACATACCCTTTGAGTCCGCCTTCTACGTCCCCGATTTCAGCCGCCCGAGCCGTGTGGACGTGCCCCGCGCGTTCGACCAGTTGAGCCGCACTGGCGCCTTCGGCCATCCGGAGATCGCCAGCGCCGAAAAAGGGGAGGCGCTGTTCGCCGCGGCGGCGGCCGAGGTGATCGCCTTCGTGCGCGAGTTCGCTTCCTGGCCCTCCCTTCCTCCGCACGGATAGAAAGGAATGCGCACCTCAACATGGCAACCCTGAAACCGGCCGGCGAAGACCGCGCCGCGACCCTGCCGGAGCCTCTGGGGCGCTATCGCAGCAGCCGCGTCACGATCTACTATACGATGTCTTCCGGTGTCAGCGATACAGGCACAATCACCTACATGGACGATCGCTGGGTGGAGCTGACCAAAAACAACAACGAGCGGCTGCTCATTCCTATCAACGCGATCCGGATCATCAAGGCGCTGGAGGACCGCTCGTTGGTGGGAGTGGGAGACGAGAACGTTCTGCTGCGCCCCGCTGAGGAGCAGGGCGTAAAGGCGATCGAAGAGTGAACAAGAATCGTGACGGCAAAGACAGGCGGCGCAGCGGCCGCCCGAGCAGACGGACGGGAGCGCGACCAGGCGGCAGGCCGTCTTCGCGTTCCGCCCGACCGCGCCCTCCGCGCCAGGAGTTCCCGGAAGTCAAAATCGTCGAGAGGCGTTCAGAGAGTCACTCAACTTCGGAGCCTGGCCCATTTCGCGTCCTGATCGCCGTGCATCGCCCGCGCTTCCGGGGCCGTACTGAGCGCGCGGCGGCCCTGGAAGGCTGGGAGGTGACCGCCCTGCTCAACAAGCAGGACCCGGTCGGCCTCGTCGCCAAACCGCCGCGCCCACCCGATCTGCTCATCCTTTCCGGCGATTTCGGCCGGCAGCGCGACTACGCCATCTTCCGCGCCGTGCAGCCCTGGCGCGCGCGCGGCATGAAGCTCATCGGCCTGGTGGACGACTGCGAGACCGCTCCCGAAGGCTTTCCCGACTCCATTCCCGAACAGCTCTGCGACGTTTGCCTCGTCCCTCCCTACAAGACGGCGGAGCTGCGGGCTGTGCTGACTCGCCTCTACGAGCAGTTGCGCGGCAAACCCGCTCCTACCCCTCTCCAATCCAGCGTTAAAGATGAGGAGGCGGAGGAAGCCGATTAACAGAGACAGCCATGCCCTCCACGCAAAAAAGCCCTGTCGTCCGGGTCGCTAAAGTCTTCGGCTTCGCCCTTCTCGTGCTGACCGTCCTGCTTCTGTCAGGCATCTGGAACCCGTTCCTGTCCATGAACGGGGAATCCGAAGATCGCTTCCATGGGCTCGTGCATATAATTCTAGATGCAATCACCTTCCTGTTTCTGCCAGCTTTAGCCTACGTTCTTTTCTATGGAATCGGCCGTTCGGCTCTATCTAACCGCTATCCCTCTTCGCAAAGAATGTTAAATGGATTTCTCTGGCCCGCGCTTTTTGTTATCCTTCTCGGCGTGGCAGGAACCGTAGCGGATGCTTTTCTCTCTGCAGAGTTGGTCCGCCGCCAAAACATCTGTTTGACTAATGTGAAAACGTTAAGCCTGGGACTTCTGATGTATTCAGAGGACTGGGAGGAGAGCTTTCCACCGGCCGCGCACTGGGGCGATGCAACCGTTTCCTATCTGACCGGTTCCAATACCAGGCATGACAAAAAGTCGTCCAGTCCGAATGCTCTCCAGCTACCTCAACTGACACCCTCCCAAGCGCAAAATGAATTCCATTGTCCCAGCGAAACCTCTCCCTTCGGCTATGCCTCCAACGGAGCACTCGACAAACTGTCTATTGAGAAGATGGAAGCACCTTCCTACACCGTCATGCTCTTCGAGAGTAACGCGATGACCTTCAACGCCTCTGGTGGTCGCGAATCTCTTGTTTCCAGACATGGTGGAACAGCCAATGTGAGCTTCGCTGACGGGCATGTCCACTGGGCGAACGCTTATGTGCGATCCCATCTGCAATGGAATCCTTTT
>DATGIG010000030.1:0-5723 GCA_035295825.1 Chthonomonadaceae bacterium
CGAAGCGGTTCTTGGCGGCGCGCAGCAGGCGATAGGCATGGTAGCGGTCGCCCTCGAAGTAGAGGACCGTGTCCACGATATGCTCCAGCACTCGCGGCCCCGCCAGGTTCCCCTCCTTGGTCACGTGGCCGATCAACACCACCGGGACGCCGACGGTCTTGGCGAAGCGTGCCAGGTGGGTGGCGCAGGCGCGGACCTGGCTCACCGTGCCCGGCGCGGATTCCAGTTCGGAGTCGGACATGGTCTGAATACTGTCAATGACGGCGAGGCAAGGGCGCACGGACTGGAGGTGGTGCAGGATGATGCCGATCTCCGTCTCCACGCTGACCAGGAAGTCCGGCGTCTCCGCGCCCAACCGCCCGCTCCGGATCTTGATCTGCTGTGCGCTCTCCTCCCCGGAGATATAGAGCGCCGGCCCCGCCTGCTTCGCCACCGCATGGACCACCTGGGTTAGCAATGTGCTTTTCCCAATGCCTGGATCTCCCCCCACAAGCATCAATCCCCCCGGCACGATGCCGCCGCCCAGCACCCGGTCGAACTCCCCGATCCCGGTCACCAGGCGGTTGAGCGCGGTGGTCTCGACCTGCGTGATGGGGGTCGGCAGGCCCCCACCGCTCGGCACGATGGTCCGGCTGCTTCCGCCGCCCCCCGCACTCGCTTTGCCGAGGCTGCCCGGCTTCTCCTTGACGACCACCTCTTCGGTGAAGGTATCCCACGAGTCGCACTCCGGGCATTTGCCCAGCCACCGGGGTGACTCGTAACCGCAATTCTGACAGAGAAAGCGTGTTTGTAAGCGTGCCATACCGTACTACTCTCTAGCGCCCTCCGTTTACGGAAATGTCCTGAAAACCGCGATTCGTGGCGCACGCTATCTGGTTCGTGTTCTTCCAGCAGAATTCCTTCTACGGATCGCAGAGGCAGGAGGGGAAATATCGGCAAGCGGGAGAGCGAGTGGGGTGAGGTCCTAACGTCAAATCGGGCGGGAGTGTCCCGCTCCCGCCCGATCTCCATTATGAAGCGTGGTCCGTAGATGGTTGAGAGAAGGGAGTTGCCCTGGCGCGTCCTGTCCCAGTCGTGCCGGGCAAACCACACTTACGCCCCCAGGATAATCGGCTGGTCCGACAGAACTCCGACAAGGAGGGAAAAAGGAAGGATTTTTACGCAAAAAAGATCAATTTGGTAGGGAACGAACGGTGACTTGCCGGAAATTGGAGGCAGGCGTGGAACCTGGATGTCGTATTGAAATGCTGGGCACGCTGTGTCTGGTGGTAGCGGGACAGCGTATCGAGAGGTTTCGCACCCAAAAGACCGCGTCCTTACTCGCCTACCTGGCTTACTATCGCCGGCGCAGTCATCCGCGTGAGGAGTTGATCGAACACTTCTGGCCGGGCCTCCCTCTGCCCGCCGGTCGCGATAGTCTCAGCACCGCCCTCAGCGCGCTGCGTCGTCAGTTGGAACCGGCGGGCGTGCCGCAAGGCAGCGTGCTCCTCGCCGACCGTTGGAGTGTGCGGCTGGACTCCGAAAAGGTGACCACGGACGCCGAGGAGTTCGAGCGCCTGCTGGACGAGGCCCTGCCGCAAACGCCCGCCGAGGAGAGACGGTTCCCATTGCAACAGGCCCTGGCGCTTTACAAAGGGGATCTGTTGCCGGGATTTTACGAGGATTGGGTGGTTCGGGAGCAGGTTCGTCTGGGCGAGCGCTATACGGAGGCGCTTCAGCAATTGACTCTGATCCTGGAGGAGGCCGGGGACTGGGAGGCGGCGCTGGATACCGCCCATAGAGCGATTGCCACGGACCCCTATAACGAGGTGAGTTACCGGGCCAGAATGCGCCTCTGCGCGGCGCTCGGCCGTCCGACGGTCGCGCTGGAGGCCTTTCAGGAATTGGAACTCCGGCTAAAGACCGAACTGGGGGTCGCTCCTACCCTGGAAACGCGCCGCCTGGCCGATCTGCTGAGGCGCGACCCCACCGCCGTCACGGCCCGCAAATCCGTGGCGAACCCTCCGAAAGCGCCTCATGCGTTAGCGCGAAATCCAACGGCCAAAACAGGGACCCAGGCGCCCGCCTTCCCTCCGACCCTGCCGCTGCAACTGACCCGGTTCTTTGGCCGTGAGCAGGAGACGCGCCTGCTGGAGCGCTGGCTGCTTCCCTTAGACAACCCCCTGCCGAAACGTCTGATTACCCTGACCGGCCCAGGAGGCGCAGGGAAGACGCGCCTGGCCGTCGAGGCCGCCAGGCATCTCTCCGACGCGTATGGCGGGCGGGTCGTATTTGTCTCGCTGGCCGGCGTGACGGCTCCGTTTCTGCTCCCCTACACCGTCGCCCATGCGCTGCAATTGCCGCCCACCCCCCAGAACGAAGCCCTGGATCCGATTGTCGTGGCCCTCGATGCCGCTCCCAGCCTGCTGATTCTGGACAATTTCGAGCACCTCTTACAAGCGCCACCTGTCGCCGAGTACGACCCGCCCAAGACCGGCAGCGCCGCCCTCTTTGTACGCCTGCTGCTGGAGCGCATTCCCGGCCTGACCTGCCTGGTCACCTCTCGTGAAATCCTGCGGCTGAGCGGCGAACAGGAGTTGATGGTCACTCCCCTCCCGCTGCCGGCCTCTTCCGACGATCTGGAGAGCTTGCTGGCATGCGAAAGTGTGGCACTGTATGCGGATCGGGCGCAGGCGGTCCAGGCGGATTTCGCAGTAACGGCGCGCAATGCCGGAGAGGTAGCGGAGATCTGTCGGCGGCTGGAAGGGCTGCCCCTGGCGATTGAGATCGCGGCGGCCTGGGTTCGAATGCTGGCGCCCGCGCAGATGCTCCTGCGGCTGGATAATCGGCTGAACTTGCCGGCCAGCCACCTGCGCGACCTGCCTTCGCGCCACCGTAGCCTGAGAGCGACGATTGAGTGGAGTTACGACCTGCTGCCGCCGCACTTGCAGACCTTTTTCGCCCAGTTGAGCGTCTTTCGCGATGGCTGGACCCTGGAAGCGGCGGAGAGCGTGTGTCAGATCCTGACAACCGGGCGGGAGGGAGAACGACAGACCGCAAGCCTGTCCTGTCTGCAAGCCCTTTCGGAACTGCGGGAGCGCTCTCTGGTGGTGATGGAAGCGGGAGAGGACGACGCCCGGTTTCGCCTGCTGGAGACCCTGCGGGAGTTTGCTACGGAGAAGTTGGAAGAGACCGGGCAGCGAGAACCTACCCACCAGCGCCATGCTGTTTTCTATGCGGCCTTGGCGCGACAGGCCGACCTGGAAGCAAGGATGCCGGAAAACGTGAAAGCGCTGCAGCCATTGGAACGCGAACAGGAGAACCTGCGGGCCGCGCTCGACTGGTACTCCCTGCACCCGCACGAGGCCGATGCCTACCTGGCTTTCTGTATTGCACTGTACCCCTTCTGGAACTGGCATGGTCAGCTTGCAGAAGGCCGAAAGTACCTGAGCGAGGCGCTCTCTGCGGCTCGGGGCAGGGTCTCCGAACCCGCTCTGAGAGAGGGATTGTACGCAGCCGGGGCGCTGGCGGTGGACCAGAGCGATTATGATCGGGCACAGGCCCTCCTGGAAGAGAGCCTGGCCCTCTCCCGCAGCACGGAGGATCCGGCTGGGAGCGCCGCTGCTCTGCTGTACCTGGGTACTATTGCCCATCATCGCGGTGACTTGCCGCAGGCCGCTGAACTCCTGGAGGAGGGGTTGGCGCTCAGCCAGGGTTTGCAGAAACCCTGGCTCACCGCCTCGCTGCTGATCCGCCTGGGGATCCTTGCCAGAAATCAAAGGGATTTTGAACGGGCGCAGGCGCTGCTGGAGGAAGCGCTTGCTCTCAGCCGTCGCCTGGACGACAAGCGCAATATCGCTGTCGCGCTGACGAACCTGGGCCTGGTCCTCCGTGGGTTAAAAATGAGCGAACGTGCCGTGCCGCTGTTGGAAGAGAGCCTGACCCTGCTGCGGGTACAGGCAGACAAACCAGCCCTCTCCCTGGTGTTGGGGAACCTGGGTGTGTTGGCGCACGATCAAAACGACTTTGATCGTGCGGAGGGGTACTACCGCGAAGCGCTGGCCCTGGATTACGAACGGGGCAACCGGCGCTCGATAGCCCTCTCGCTTACCAATCTCGCCAACGCCGCCCACCAGAAACAACAGTGGGAGCGTTCCACCTATCTCTGTATGGCGTCCGAGGCGATGTTTGAGAGCATGGGAATCCCCCGCATTCCCGAAGACCTCCGGACGATGCAGAAGCGTCTGGCCGACCTGGAAACCAAGATGGGGAAGGACGCCTACGATACCGCCTGTGCCATGGGGCGCGCCCTCACCCTGGAGCAGGCCATCGCCCTCGCCCTCTCCGAAGATCCCACTACGCATCCCATTCAGGAACAAGAGGGAGCGTAGGGCGATGCGGTTTGAGGTATGGAAAAGTTTGTAATCTGTGGTAATCTGTGTTCATCTGTGGATAAATCTCTGCTTTTAGGCTGTATTTACCCTATCGGGTAGGGGGCGTGGCTTACCGCGTTGTGGAGGTGGGATGAAGGGACTGTTTGTCACGTTCGAGGGGGTGGATGGCGCGGGGAAGACGACGCAGCTTGCGCTGCTGCGGGAGGCGCTGGAGCACGAGGGGTATGCCGTCTGTGTTACGCGGGAGCCGGGCGGCGACGTGGTCGCGGAGACCGTGCGCCACCTGCTTCTGACGGCGGAGGTGACGCCCCGCGCCGAACTGCTGCTCTTTCTGGCCTCTCGCGCTCAGAATGTAGAGCAGGTGATCCGGCCCCATCTTGCGAACGGCGACATCGTGCTGTGCGACCGCTTTACCGACTCCAGTCTGGCCTATCAGGGCCACGCGCGTGGGCTGGGTCGGGAGTGGGTCGGGCAACTGAACGCCTTTGCAACCGACGGTCTTGTCCCGGATGTGACGATCCTGCTGGACCTGGACCCGGAGATCGGCCTGACGCGCCAGAGCGAACGCAACCGGATGGAGGCGGAAAAACTGGACTTCCATCAGCGGGTTCGGCAGGGATTCCTGTTCGAGGCGGCGAATGATGCGGCAAGGTTCTGCGTTCTGGATGCAACCCGGCCTCCCGAGGCGCTCCACGCCGAGATCCTGGCCCGCGTTCACGCTGCGCTCGCTGCCCGGCAGAACCCGGTATCGCTTTCATCCCCAGATCAGAATGGAGGCCCTATAACATGAAGCTCGTCATTACGGTCGTGCATGACCGGGATAAAAATAAGATCACCGAAGCCCTGCTCCGCAACGGGTTCAAGTTTACCAAGATCGGAAGTACGGGCGGCTTTCTGCGCGAGGGCAACGTGACCTTACTCATCGGTGTGGAGGGTAAGGAGGCCGACCGCGTGATCGAAGTCATCAGCGATAGCTGTAAGACCCGTGAGCAGTTCGTCAATGTCCTCCCACCGGACGCTGCGCCCGTCGGAACCTTTATGCCCAGCCCGGTCAAAGTGCTGGTTGGCGGGGCCGTCTGCTTCGTTCTGGATGTCGAGCGCTTCGAGCGCTTCTAAACGCCGCCTGTCGTTTTATGTCTCGATCTCTGCATACCCAAAAACTGGAACAGCGCGCCGAGCGGCGTCTGGCCCGCCCTCACTCCCGGAGACGGGATGAGGCGGCGCTGCTCGCCGGGCGGAATGGGCAGGAGGCGGAGGCTCCGATGCTGGAGAGGCGGTTGCCGATCCGCGTACAAAAACCCCTTCCCGGTACGCTGCACCCCCTGACCTCCCGCGATATTCGCGGCCTGA
>DATGIG010000031.1:0-4138 GCA_035295825.1 Chthonomonadaceae bacterium
TGTAGGGGCGCTGCTTGCTGCGCCCAAGTTGCGTGCTGCGCCCCGGCGGGCCAGCAGGCGACCGCTCACCAGCAGCAACCCGGCAATCGTTCCCACTCCCAGCAGGGCGGCGAGCAGGTAGCCCGAATTGCTCTTTCCCGCTTCCGGCTGCCCATAATCCTGCAGGCCATGGAGGCCCTTGTAGCCCTTCTCTTCCGCCTCCGCGATCTTCTGGGGCACATACCCGTGCCCCAGGCCAAATACTTTTTCGGTCTGCTCCGCGATCCCTTTCGCATCCCACTCGCCCCAGGCGTCTCCCTTTGCCAGCAGGCCCAGCGGGGAGAGCGCCGCCAGCGCCAGCAGGCCGATCCAGAGCGCCTCTCGTCGGCGTCCACGCGGGGCGACGCCCTCTTCCGCCTGTTCGAGGCCGTAGAGGGGCACACGCAGAGCCTGCAGATACAGCACGACCAGAGCCGTGACGATGGCCTCCGCCGGCCCCGCGATGATCAGGTGTGTGCCCAGCATGGCGGGCAGCGTGATGTGGAGGCCGAAGGGGAAGAAGAGCGCATGGCCGTTCGGCTCATGAAAGAGGGCGGGCTGCAGGCCGAGCAGCAGGGCGACGACAGCCGCAGCGGCGTTGAGCCCGATGTATGCGCCAACCCCCGCGCAGAGATACGCCAGCTTCTGTCGGGCCCTGTCGCCACCCCATCTTCCGACCAGAGACAGCAGGACGCGATAGACGCTGGCCCCCACAAACGGCAACACAAACGCCATGGTGAAGCAGTTGGCGCCGAAGGCCAGTAAGCCCCCATCGCCAAAAAAGAGCGCCTGGATCGCCAGGGCGACCGAAACGCCGATCACCGCCGCCCAGGGATCGAGCGCGATTGCCAGCAGGGCGCCCGCCACCGGATGGGCCGTTGTGCCGCCTAACGCCGGGATATTGAACAGCATAACGGTGAAACTGAACGCCGCACCAAGCGCCAGCAGGGGGACCTGCTTGGTCGTCAGACGGGCGCGCAAGCGGCGCGCGGCCAGCGTCCATACGGGGAGCATGGCCGCGCCGCAGACGGCGCAGGTGGAGGGGCTGAGGACGGAATCGGGAATATGCATGGAAGTCCGTTCGGTCTCTTGGACAGAGACGGCGATACGTACATGCCGTCGCGAAAAGCGTTGAGGGCGTCGTGGCCCTACACAAGAATACGTTGAACTTTGAGGAGTTGTTGCTCGAGTGATACAAATTTTAAAAAAGTAACACACCATGGGCAAATCCCCGAAGGGGTGTTTCTTATGAGCGGCTAGCCCCGAGCACTTTCGAGAAATTTCGCGAAGCCGCTTGACAGGAAACCGTGCTGACCGCTACAATGGCGCTGATATTCCTCATGTAGATTTACTCTATCGCACGAGTGCAGTTGCACCGCCCTGATGACCGGGCAAGGAAGGAAACGGAGGGAGAGAGATCATGAAGATGATGAAGACCGCGCTGCTTTCGATGGCGGCGTTGGCGCTGTGCGCCTCGGTGGCTCTGGCAGACACCAAGCTGACCGTCGGTGTGGGGCATATGTGTTGCGGCCATTGTAAAGCCAACGCCACCGAGGGGATTTCCAAGGTCGCCGGCGACATCAACATCGATGGCAACACCATCACGATGACTGCGAAGGGCGACGACATCGTTCCCGTGCTGAACGCGCTCCGAAAAAGCGGCTTCCCGGCCAACAAGATCAATGCCGGCAATGCCCCCGTCACCATCGCGGTCGGACATCTCTGCTGCGGCAAGTGCGTCAATGGCCTGAAAGAGGCGCTGAACGCCGCCAAGCTGGAAGATGCCGACATGGATTCGCTCAAGATTGAAGATGGCAAGATGGTAATCAAGGCCAAAGAGGGCAAATCGCTGGACCTCTTCCCGGTCCTCCTCGCCATGGAGAAGGGTGGCTTCTCTGCGGATAAGATCATGCTCAGTGGCGCGGCGGTCGTGGCGAAAGCCAAGCCTGCGACAAACCGCGTCGTAGCCCACCGCTAACCGGGCAGCAATGCACTGTCCTTCGAGGGCGAGAGGAGTCCCTGATCCCTCTCGCCCCACCACGCTCTCCCCCACCTTTCCCCTCAGCATAGTGCGGGTGAGCGCTCTCGACAACCTCTCCCGATGAGAACACGAACCTTGCTCTATATCTTGGTCGGCCTGTTGGTGGCTCTGTCGCTGGTCGGCGGCGCCACCGCAGTCCAGACTGGAAACAGCCGCGAATCCCATATTTGGCTGGAGGCGCAGCGCCATACGCCGCTCCTCTGGATGGTGGATGGCTGCGCCCTCGCCATTTTCCTGGGCATCGGCCTCTTCGGGGCGGCTTTTGCCGGCTTTCAGGAGCAGACGCAGCAGCTCTCTGAGGAGCATGGCCTGCAGCTCAATAAGTTGATCGAGCGCACGGAAGAGCTGACCCAACTGAACGCGGAGTACGCCGAACGGATTACCGGATTGGAAGCGGAAGCCAGTGCGCGCGAGGAGGTATTTGAAGACGAGGTGCGCCGCCTCACGCAGCAGACGTTGCATGCGCTGGAGGGACAGGTCGAGGCGAATGCACGGCAACTGGACGCTGTCAACCTCGCGATGCAGTATCAGCGGGCCGAACTGCGGGAACTGCGTCAGAGCTTTCGCAACACGGACCTTAGCCTACCCCCTGCCCAGATCGCAGGCGCCCTGCCTGCGGAAATCCCGAGCGGGATCAACAAGGCGCTCCCTCCGCACGACGCCCCGGACCCCGGCGACGAGCCACAGGTCTACTATGTCGAACCAACGGAAGTCAAGGAGAGCACCCTGATCGACCAGACGGTCAATGCCGGTTCCACCCTGATCCTGGGTGTGGACTTTGAAGTTCTTCCCGCTGCTCCCGAGAAGGAAGAGGGCGATGATCGGAAATCCGTTTAGCAGTCCTCGTGTGCGTTATAAGAGAGTGCTATACGCCTAGCGCTAGGGAGGATGAGAATATCTCCGTGAACCTTCGGACTAAAAGAGGTATCGGCTGCGGGGTGTTGCGTATCATCCTGTATCTGACCATCTTGCCGCTGGCGGGGTTTTTTCTATCGCTTCCGGGCGCACGGAGTGCGCTCAAATATCGTCATCATGGGCCGGATGCAGTCACGGTAGAGGATATTCTTCAGGGGAGAGCCGTTCCAGGAGACTATGTCACCGTTCAGGGCGCCTTATGGGAGACACATGCGTTTGTGGAGGAGAGAGATACCGGACCTCAAGAGTACATGTTGTTGGTCGCAGACGACGATCCTGCGCTGAAGGAGTGGCCCGTGCTGGTGGCGCAGTGCAATACGAAACTGAAAATGGAAGACCCGGACATTCTGCGGATGAGCAAGGCGGAGCGTCTGCACTGGACGTCTGAGATACAAGACCTGAGCATAAAGATGTGGATGTTGCCCTGCACCCGGCTTATCGCAGTCGCCACCGAATCCGGGGTGAACTATCAGATGATAACGGACAGCCAGTTGTCCTCCTTGCAGGGAGGGACGGGAGGAGGCGCCGATTCGTCAGAGCGCCCGCAGATGGTCTTTTCACAGTGGCGGCAACTGCTCCTCCTGTTGAGGGATTCGGTGCAATCGGAGAGCAAGATCACCGGGGTCGTTACTTCTCTGCCCGATGAGGCGGCAGACGAGTATACGAAACTCTCCACTATGAAACGGAAGCCGACCTTTTTCATCAAGCAGGGGAGCAAACCCGAGGAGCGGGCGATTAATATCTGCGCGACGTTCGGGTCCCTCCTCTTCCTCGAATTGATAGGTGGAATGGTTTGGATTGCTTGGGCGATCCGCAAGCGAGCATCGCATTGAGCTATTCGTGTCAAGGTACGAACCGGGAGGCTTCCCGATGAAGCGGATTGCTTCGCGCCCAGAACCCCCGGCTATGGAAGCCACCTTACAGGAGCTTATTGCCGCGCTGTTGGAGATGCCGGAGGGCGATATGCCACTCTGCGCACTCTGCCGCCTGACGGCGCGGAGCGTGGAGCGGGCACTCCGTACCCTGTTCGCGGAGTTCGTCAACGATCCTCCGACGCGACAGCGGTTCCGGCAGGCGCGAGGGGTCTGCGCCGCGCACATACCGCTGCTCGCTGAGTTGGGTGATGCCCTCGGCGTCGCTATACTCTACCACGACCTGGTGGAA
>DATGIG010000032.1:0-22481 GCA_035295825.1 Chthonomonadaceae bacterium
CGCTTCGGCATTATCGGCTGCGGAGCGCTCGGGGTGGTCCATGCCCGCCGACTTACGGAACTGCCCGCTGTCTCCGTGACCGCCGTCAGCGACCCGGATACCGCAGCGATGGGGCGCACCGCCGCCGCCCTGCCCGCCAATGCCCAACCGCCCGCACAATTTGCCGACTACCGGGAGCTGCTGCAGCACCCTGACCTGGACGCCATCTGTATCAACTCGCCGAACCCATGGCACGTCGAGCAGTTGCTGGCCTCTCTGGAACGCGGCCTGGATGTCCTCTGCGAAAAGCCGCTCACGATGGTTCCCGCGGAAGTGGATCAGGTCGTCGAAGCGACCCGCAAGAGCGGCAAAACGGTCGCCATCGCCTACCAATCCCGGTATCGCCGCGATTCCCGCATTCTCCGTCGCGCCCTGCAATCCGGCAAATGGGGGCGGGTGACTTCGGTCAACGTCTTCTCCTGCGAGGACTGGATCACACCCAACGTCGGTACGTGGCGGCACGACCCCGCGCGCTGCCCCGGCGGCTTCTTCGCCGATGCGAACGGACACCAACTCGATCTGCTGTTCTGGATGACCGGATTGCACGCCACCTCCTTACGCGCCACCATCGAGAAGCGCGGCACCCCCGTCCCGATGGTCACCTGGGGCGAAGCGCGACTGGCTTCCAGCGGGGCGCAGACTGCGCATGCCGAACATCCGGACGGCATCCCCTTCACCTTTCTGTTTGTAGGGGATGCCAAGCACTGGGGCGAAGACATCTCCATCCAGACCGAGGGCGCGGACTTCCACATGCGAGGCACAAAGCTTCTCTGGTCCGATGGAAAAGGGCCGATGGGTCCCTTCCCGGAGTCCGAGAGTGACCCTGCCGACCAGGAGGACACTCCGGACACGGCTTTTGTCACGGCGCTTCGGGGAGGAACTCCGGTAGCCTCCCCACCCCACACGGTCTGGCCGGTCCTTACCTTCACCCTCGCCGCGCTGGAATCGGCGGAGACCGGAAATCCGGTCCGTCCCCAAATTCCCCCCATCTAACGCGCAACTTTCAGGCCACTGCCAACGTCTCATTCTCTCAGAAGACGCCGACAACGGCCTGTCACAAAGGAGATTTCACGGCATGGCAAAAGCGCTTGTCGTGGGCGGCTGCCCCGCCCCTTACCATCGTCTGGAACCCGCGGAACCGCCCCTGCGCGCCGCTCTGGAGAGCCTCGGCCTGGAGGTGGACGTCCATGGGATCTGGCATCCCGGCGGCGGCGACGCCTACGGGGGAGACTACTCCTATCTCTCCGGCCCCTACCTGCCCGACTACGACCTGGTCGTCCTCTACACCACAGGCAATGAGCGGCACGGGGCGGACCTTACTACGCTGCAGGAGTGGCTGGAAGATGGGAAGGCACTGGTCGGCATCCACTGCGCCACCGATTCGTTCACGGACAGCGAGGACTTCGTCGCGCTCATGGGCGGCAAGTTCCGCACGCATCCCGCACAACTGCACATCACCACGGAGATCGTCGATACCACCCACCCCATCACGGAGGGGTTGGACACGTTCACTGTCCATGATGAACTCTATCTCTTTGCCGACTACCATCCCGCGCGGGTCCATTTGCTTGCCCAGACCCACTCCTACGAAGACAACGGGCATCCGGTCCCCATCGCCTGGACACGGGAGCCTGAGAAGGGGCGCCTCTTCTATATCTCCCTCGGCCACAACCCTTCCACGCTCCATGATGCCCACTGGCAGACGTTCTTCCAACAGGGGGTCGAGTGGGCGCTGCGCCGACGTTAGGGAACTTTTCGCGAACCGAATCCCTTTATTCTCCAGAAGCGGAACGTGACCAACTGGCCCGCTTCCCCGTATTATTCTATGGAGGAATTTGCCAGGATGCGAAATATACATACGATCTGCAGGACCGTTCTCCTGCTGCTGCTCGCCCTGTTCGTCGGCAACGCGGCTCACGCGCAGGACAGCGACCCCCCGGACCGCGCCCCGCAGTTCGTCGGTACTACCGAGGATTGGATCAATAGCAAGCCGCTTAAAATCAGCGACCTGCGCGGTAAAGTGGTTCTGGTGGACTTCTGGGAATATACCTGCGTCAACTGCATTCGCACGCTCCCCTATCTCAAAGAGTGGAACAAGCGCTATGCGAAAGACGGGCTGGTTATCATCGGTATTCATACTCCCGAATTCGAATTCGCCAAGGATCGGAAAAACGTTGCCCAGGCCGTGAAGAAACTGGGAATAACCTGGCCTGTCCTGGTGGATAGCGACTACAAGAACTGGCAGGCTTACAACAACTCCTACTGGCCGCGCAAGTACTTCATCGATGCGTCGGGCAAGATCGTGGCAAACCATGCCGGCGAAGGGGGGTATGACCAAAGCGAGGCGATCATTCAGGAGCTTCTCAAGCAGATCCATCCGAATATCACCTTCCCCAAGCCGATGGCGCCTGTTCGCGATACGGACAAACCGGGGGCGGTATGTTATCCTACTACCCGAGAGATGTATGTGGGGCAGCGCGGGGAATTAACCAGCCAGCACGGCAATATCTATCCCTACGAAATCGGCCAGACCGTGACCTTCAAAGATCTTGGGGGCGCATACGAGGACGGCAAGATCTATGCGCAGGGTCCGTGGAAGATGGAAGCCGAATCCCTGCGCCATGGGCGCACCACGACCGACATCGCGACCGACTACGTCGCCCTCCGCTACCATGCCCTGGAGTGCAATGCGGTCATTAAACCGGAGGGGGACAAACCCTTCGCCGTCTTCATCTTCCAGGACGGAAAACCGTTATCCAAAACCGACGCAGGCGCCGACATCCAGTACAACGACAAGGGCCAGAGCTACATCCAGGTGGACGAACCGCGCATGTATCGCCTAACGAAGAATGCCAAGTTCGGCTCCCACGACCTGAAGATGGCGACCCTCTCGCCGGACTTCGGCCTCTACTCCTTTACCTTCAGCTCCTGCGAGATCAAGTAGCTCTCAGGCTTTGTAGAGGGGGAGTTTCCAGGGTTTGCGGTATTCGCGGGCATAGGATTGCGTGTCCCTGCCCGCTTTGCCTACCAGATCCATCTTCTCCTTACTCCAGTGGACGGTCTCGCCTGCCAGCAGGGCCACGTTCGCCAGGTGGCAGACGATGGTCGTTTGCGCCATGGAGGCCAGGTTGGAGCGGGGCTGCTCCCGGGTTTTGAGGCAGTCCAGCCAGTTCTGCCAGTGGTCGTTGGTGTGTTCTGTGCGGTCTTTGGGAAGAAGGGTGCCATCCCGATCCAGGATGTTCCACCCGCCGCGCCAGACGCGCACCGTTTTGCCGTCCGCGCTGACGAACTCCGTGCCGTGGTCCGGCTTGCCGGGGAAGTCGCGCCCCGTCTGCCAATGGAGCACAAAGTCCGGCTCCCGGAAGCGCATGATCGTCTGTACCGTATCCGGCGCGGTGCGGTCGTCCTCGGGGTAGGCCAGTTTCCCGCCATATGTCGTGACTTCGGTCGGCATGACGAGATCGGTATCTTTGCTCATACCGAGGAGGGCTATATCCATCATATGGACGCCCCAATCCCCATTCATGCCGGTCCCATAATTCAGCCACCAGCGCCAGACGCTGTGCAGATGGTTCGGCGCATAGGGCATATAGGCGGCAGGACCGTTCCACATCTCATAATCCAGGTTCGCGGGCGGCGCGGAGGGCTCCATGTGGCCGACGCGGAAGTCGTCGGTCTTCCAGGCGCGGGTCAGGACGATCTTGCCCAACTTGCCGGATCGGATGTAGGCGACGGCGCTGGTGAACTCGCTGGTGCTGCGCTGCCAGGTTCCTACCTGCACGATCTTCTTATGGTGCTTCACAGCGGCGTCCATGCTTTTGGCTTCGGTGATATCGTGGGAGATGGGCTTTTCGCAGTAGGCGTCCTTATCCGCCTCGACGGCGTGGATCAGGTTCAACGCGTGCCAGTGGTCAGGGGTTCCGATAATGACCGCATTGATGTCCTTGCGCTCCAGCATCTTGCGGTAGTCGCCATAGAGGGCGGGCGCTTTCCCGTACTTGGCGGTCACATCCTTGATGTCGCCAGGCATTCGGTTCTTATCCACATCGCAGAGCGCGGCGACTTCGACCTCGGGCTTCTCCATGAGCGTCCGCATGTCCGCCGCTCCCATGCCCCCGCAGCCGATGAGGCCCAGGACGATCTTGTCGTTGGCCGCAACGCGCCGCTTCTTTTCGACCGGTTCGGCATGTACCGGCAACAGACCGTTCAGCAGGCCCATACCGACCGCCGTGCCGACGCCTGCTCGGCTCAGCAGGTCGCGCCGTGACAGCGGGTCCCGTGTTTCCCTCATGGCAATCTCCTTATTTCACATTCCGGGTTGTTGTTATTGGAGTTCCTGTGGGCTGGATCAGAGGAGGTGGCTGGTGTCGTTCAACAGCATGACGCGACGTATTCTGGCTTCAGGCGGCCCGCTCTCCTCGATGATGCTCAGGCCCGTATTGCCCAACAAGATATGACGGAAGGTGACCATCGGAGCGGCCAGCGCCTCCATCAGCAAGAGGCGTAGGCTCCCGCCGTGTCCGACAATCGCCACCTCTCCGTGCGTGTGGGATTGATGAATGAGGTCGAGAAACGCCAACATGCGCCCCCATGCCTCCTCGACCGTCTCCGCGCCGGGCGGCACATGCTGATGGGGATGCAGTCGATACCGCTCCAGGTGCTCCGCATCGCCCCGAGCCTCGATCTCCTCGCGGGTCAGGCCTTCCCAATCGCCCAGCATCAGTTCGCGCAGCAGGGGCGTCGTCTGCACCGTCAGACCGAGGGGCGCGGCAATGGCTTCCGCCGTATACCGCGCCCGTGTCAGGTCGCTGGAGTAGATGGCCTGCGGCGGGCGCGTCATCGCCGCCATGCGTGCGGCAATACGCCGGGCCTGCTCCTCTCCCTCGGAATCCAGCAAAATATCACTGTGGCCCTGGAGCCGCAGCGCCCGGTTCCAGGCGGTAATGCCGTGTCGCACCAGATACAGGCGTAGCGTACTGTCGGTCATCGTTACGGATGCAGCCCGTTCAGACCTGCGCCGCCGCCACCAGCGCCTGGTTGCGGAGGCGGATTCTGCTTCGCCTCCTTGCTGCCGGCGGGCGGCGCGTAGGTAAACGCATTTGCCGGTAAGGTTCCGTTCACCGCCTGGCTGCTGAAGGAGACGTCCACCGATCCCTTTGCGACGATTTCATTGATCGCCAGCAACTGATAGGTCTGCTTATCGACCATGATCTTCAGGGGTTGGGCGCCCTTGGCGCTCTCCTCCCACTGCTTCTTCTGATCCGCTGTGAGGTTGGGGGGCATGACGCGTTTTACAGCAACCACATAGGCGGGACGCCCGCCGACGGTGGTGGCGTTATCCATATAGATGCCGGGTGTCTTCGGTCCGGGGATATGCTGCAACAGCGAAAAGACCCCTACCAGCGGGATTGTAGGCCCGGCAGGCTGCCTGATATACTGATTTTTCGTCTCCGAATAGATCGTGATGGTTTTGCCGTCGCTATTGATGATGACCTTGCCGGGATCTACCATATAGCTGCCATCCGGCTTCTTGCCGGCCAATGCGCCCGCCCCGACCGATTTCGTCACCACATTGAACATATTGGGAGCTTTATAACGGATCTCCTGGGTACCTGTTAAGCTAAATTGTTTCCCATCCTTGCCCGTCCCTACCTCCTTCGAGGTAAGAGACGCCTGGAAAGTTTTGGCATTGGAATAGACAGCAGCCATCTTATTGAGCACACTGGTGGGATCATCCCCCGCAGCCGTAGCGACATAGGGAGAGAACGCCCAGAGTAGCGCAGTCGCACCCAGCGAAACGGACCATAAGGCGGCGGAGCGGATTTTCGATACCCGGTAGGGTCGAATAGACATCGAGATTGTCTCCTTGAAGAGGCGCCAGGGATACACACAGGCATCCCAAGGCGTGGAAAAATCGAGAACAGGGGATGGGCGCGGCGCCATCGCTCCCGTTCTCTAATGACGATAGTATACCATACCTTCCGACGAACTTAAACGAGCTAATCCTGGTGCAGCACCACGGCCCTTCCTGCAATAGAGGGCCGTGGGGATACGATAGAAAGGGCATACCGGACACCGGCCCCTCGTCTCAACTCGCGGGATCCACAAAGATCCCGGAGAGGAGAGGCTCTTCATTGGAAAGTGTGCGAATGGAGACATATACCGATCCGAGGATCCGATAGTTGACATAGACCCCTGCGTTGATATTCTCCACCCGCCGTGAATCCAGCCGATGTCCCTGCAGGTCGAATATATCCACATCCAGCGCCCGACCGGCCTTCAGGTAATCGAGCATATAGAGGCCCAAACGATGCGGCAGTCCGTCCGTCGTATCTACACGCAATCTTATCGCACCCCGAACCCCACGAAACGCCATCGGGTAGCGCGCCCTGCGATCCGGCCCATTCCATAGAATCCGCGTATCGGCAACCGTCACCCCCTTGTCCAGGAGCTGATACCCATCCTGTTGCTCCTTATCCTCGACCGCCCCGGCTGTGGGTCCGATCGTCGGAATGGCAATGACGCGCCGGATAACCGCCTCATCGCTCTGGAAGGCAGAACGCCCGCCGACGATCGGGATCATAAAAGCCTGATCGCCATAGAGGCGCTTGCCTGCCTCCCCAAGCCAATCCCCATGGGTCTTCTCATCGCGCCCCTCATAGTGCACCTGGCTCCCGCTCTTTCCCTCCGGAATGATCACAAAGGGGAGCATTTCATGGTAGCGCTCCGTGCCGCTCTTCCAGGCCGTGAGGTTCAGTTCCAACGCGGTATTCACCTCAACCTGCGGCAGCGGTATCTCGACCGGCACGCGCACGTGCCCTCCCAGCGGCACCACGACCTCCCGAACGATCTCCGGCAGCGGCTGTTGCTCATCCCGGACGGCATCGCCCTCCAGTCGCTTCAAGCGGAGCGCGGGCAACAGAAACACCGTTACCTTCTCATCGGCGAACTCATTGTTAAAAACGTCCAGCGTGCGCGTAATTGTCTTTCCGGCAGGCGCCTGGGGCACGCTGGTGGGCCACTCGCCCCGCCCGTTGGAGTGGAGGTTGGCATTGTCGTAATCCAGGTCAAAAACGGCTACTGGCGCAAAGGAGTGCTGAAGGATCTGAATGCGCAGATCGCTCCACGCATCGTGGGGGTCCGGGAAATCGAGTGCGGAGCGACCACCCTGCTCCAGCGAGTCGGGCGGAAGGTGGGGGTCGGGAAAGTTGGTCGCCGTGAGACCAGGGATCACGGCGGGCCAGACGTCGAGGAGGGTGTAGGGGCGTATATCGGCGTTGTCGTGGGCGCGGAGGGAGCGGGTGATGAGCCCGAACCAGAGCGGGCCCTGCGCCTGCGCTCCGAAGGGCCACACATACTCGCCCTGCCCGTAGGGCCGATCATCGCGGACGCGCCCGCCTGCGGCGTCCGGTGTGCCGGGCGGCTGGCTGTAGTGCTCGATGACGGTGAAGTCCGGCCAGTAGGGCGCGTCGGCATTGTCGTCAATGGAACAGGGGCGCGTGCCATCCGCCTGGAGGCAGGTGTCGTAGAGCTTGCGCAGGAACGGCTCCGGCGCGCCGAACAGTTCGTTCTCCAGGCTCCATTTGAAGACGCTGGGGTGGTTGCGATCCCGCAGCACCAGTTCCCGCAAGTGCGTAGAGAACGCCTCCGGAAGGACGGAGATATTCTCTTTCTGAATGCCGCCGCCGCGTATGGCGGTCTCCGGGATCACCAGCAGGCCCAACTCATCGCAGACGTCCATCATGTAGCGGGTGCAGGGGACTTGGTGCATACGCACGACGTTGTAGTTGAGCCGCTGGTAGTTGCGGACCGCGCCGGGCCAGCCGGGATTGCTCTTGGAGGGGGGCAGAAAGCCGGGCAGGCGGGCGAAGGCGTCCGTGCCAATAGTACCCTCGGGCAAGCTGTCGCCCCGGAGGGGAAAGGGGATGCCGTTGAGGGTATAGCGGTTGTCCTTCTGCTTGTAGGTGCAGAAGCCGAACCGGACCCGCTCCGTCTGCAACGGAGGCTCGGTTGATTTCTGGCCGCTGCGCAGCTCCAGGGTGAGGTTGTGGAGCTGGGCGCGGTAGTCTTCCCGGAAGGGGACATTGGGCCACCACCAGGAGTCGCTGCCCGCCTTCCAGGGGAAGGGGCCGTAGATCCCTTTGCCGGTTTCGCCCGGCAGCAGGGTCACGGTCTGCATTGGGAGATTGGGATAGGTCCAGTGCGCTCCTGCCGTGGCGGGCGTCAGCCGCCCGCCCAGCGTGACGGTCTGCCTGGAGGTGCTGGCGTTCACCAGGGTAACTTCGTAGGTGAGGGTGTTGGCGCCGGTGGAGGGTTTGACGAACACGTCGGAGATATAGGTCTGCGGGTAGACGGCGAGGGAGACGCCCCGCAGGATTCCCCGCCCCTGGCGATCGTTCCACTCCGTCGCCGCAGGCACGGTAAAGCGCCCCTCTCTGTCCTTAAAGAAGTTCCGGTCACGCACATGAACCCGCAGCAGCGCTGTCTGCCCCGGCTTTACAAACCGGCTGATGTCCATACGGAACGGGGTCCAGGCCGAGAGATGCTTTCCGACCTCCTGCAGATGGTCGCTGTCCGGTCCCACGGAGACCACCGCCTCCCAGTTGACGGCCTCAAACGCCAGCAGCGTGACCTGCGCCCCGCCAGACGGCAGCCGGGGAACGGTGATTTTGCGCTCATAGATCCCTGCCGTCGCGCTGGGAAAGCCGTTCAGCCTCCAGCCGCCCGCCGGAACCGGCAGCACCCTCTTCTCCTTTGTGCCGTCCGGGCGAAACGTCCAGGCCGTGGTGGAAGCCAGATCCATCTCCAAGACCGGCTTTGCCCCCGCCAGCCCTATCGCCGCTATCCACAGGGCCATCGCCCCCAAGATCCAGAAAACCTTTCTAATCATTCCGCTCCCTTTACTATCAGAACCACTTCAGACGTGGGAGAGTTCGACGCGCGCTCCTCCGATTCCTGTGGGAGCGAAGACCCGCTCTTTTCGCCGGCCTCTTATTGCTGCGCTTCCAGCTTCTTCAGGTTTATCCTCCCGATTTTCTTCTTCTCAGGCTCGCAAAACCAGATATTCCCATCCATGCCGGAAGCGATCGCACCAGGATGAGATTTCGGAGCGGGAGGAACAAAATAGGAGATCTCACCCTTGGGAGTCATACGCACGATCCTGGCGTTCCCGACGTCGGTAAACCAGAGATTTCCATCTTTGCC
The DNA here is from genome assembly GCA_035295825.1 of Chthonomonadaceae bacterium. Taxonomy (GTDB): domain Bacteria; phylum Armatimonadota; class Chthonomonadetes; order Chthonomonadales; family Chthonomonadaceae; genus DATGIG01. The sequence goes on from DATGIG010000032.1 coordinate 9,244, forward strand.
ACTGGTAATGCTGAACGGTTGAACGTCGGGAGTGGGAAACGTCTTGATGTCGCCAGCGGGCGTAATGCGGGCTACCATATGATTGCCACTACACGTCACCCATAGATTGTTATCCGGACCGAGGGTAATATCCACCAGCCCCGAAGAGGGGCTCAGCCCGCTATACTCCGTTATCGCCGCGCGAATGGTGTTTCGGGAGACGCCCCAAAGAGAGGAGAGTTCTTCTTCAGAACGTCCTGTTTGATGTCTCATTATAGCATAGTCGGATTATCTCCCAGATGGTCGCCCCGTGTAACCCTTGGTTGAACCGGATTTTATCCTTTGTGCACACTGCCCTCTATATCGGATGCCTACTTTGGAGGTATCCTATCGGTGACAAATGGATATCCGCCTTCCATCGTGAGCGCTTCGAGAGATAACGGGTAGGGAGTGAACATTACCCGAGAAGAGACCGATACAATGATTCCTCTCATTTCTCGCCTGTGCGTCCTAACCCTATTGAGCCTGTCTTTATGTCTGTCCACTACGCGTGCAGACCCCGACCAGAGCGTCATCATCCGTTTCGATGCAAACGACCGCGCCCTCAATATCCCCTTCACTCTTCAGAATAACCGTATCTGCGTCCAAGTGCGTATCAACGACTCGGCGCCCCTGTGGGCGGCGCTGGACACCGGAGCTGCGGTCTGTATGCTGGACCGGCGTAAGAGTGAGGCGCTGGGGCTCCCGCAGGAGGGTATTCATCGCTTAGATACCATTGGGGGGGCCATCCATGTCCCCCTGCTGAAAGGCTGCACCTATACGGTATCGGGCTTCCATCTGGACAATGCACCCACCGTTGCGGTCCCTCTGAATAACGTCGCTTCCCTCCCCGACCAACCGCTGGAGGCCGCCCTGGGAAGCAGCCTGTTCCGGAATGCCGTGATCGAGATCCATTATGCGTCGGGAAGGCTCAACCTCTACGCTCCGGACAAATACCAATATCATGGTACCGGCGAGATTATCCCCCTCTCCTTCGATGCCCATGATGTTCCCTGGATTTCCGCGCAGTGCTCGCCCACCGGCTCCGCAACGCTGAAGGGCCGGTTCAAAGTGGATACCGGATACAGCGACGCGCTCATTTTCGATGCCCGCTTTACCTCGGACCACCGACTGATCGAGACGTGTCCGACCACCTTCCCTGCACCGCTCAACGAAATCGGCGGCCTCTCCCTACGGCGGGTCGGGCGTCTTAAAACCTTCCAGGTCGGAACCCATCAGATCCACAATCCCATCGCCTTTTTCGCGCAGGATCAACGGGGTCTGTTGGCAAATACTCGCTACGATGGTACCATCGGCGGCGACTTCCTGCGGCGCTTTAATGTGATCCTGGATTATCCCCATAAGCGTATGATCCTGGAGCCGAACGAAGCGCATGAGGAGCCGTTTAGCTACTACTACTTCGGCTGCGGCCTGCAACTGACCGGAACGACCCTCAAGAGCAGCAGCATCGTAGGCGTCGACGCGAACTCTCCCGCATCCGCCGCCAACCTTCGTGATGGCGACATTCTGCTGCGCATAGACGGCAAGCCGGTGGACAACATAACGATGCCCCAATTGCAAGAGATCCTGATACAAGAGGGCGAGGACCATCAACTGCTGCCGCATATTCTGGAAGTGGAGCGCGCCGGACGCCAGGTAACGTTGACTTATACGCTGGCGAAGCTGTAGTAAAATCCGTCGGCACGCGTCCGGTGAATAAGAACACGTACAAGGAGATCCCGATTCATGCAACGACTGGCGCGCTGCCTTGCGTTCTGCGGAGCTACCCTGCTCCTCTTCGGGTGTGGTGGGGGAGGAGGGGGAACGGCTGGAGTTGTGCCGATCCGAGGCACTCTGCGCGGAGGGGGAAGCAGCGTCCACTATCCTCTTACCCATTTGGCGGTCACCAGGGATGGAAGCACCCTTTATGCCGCGTCCGGTTTCTTAATCCGCTATGATCCCAAGAACCTCTCTCCGACGACCAGCGTCATCGCGACGAATGCGATCCTGGATATAGATGCGTTAACCGTAGATGCCAACGGCGCTGTCTATGTCGCAGAAGGGGGCGGGCCACCGAGCTTGCTTCAAAAGTTCGGTGCGAACTTCGCCCAAAACGCGCCTGCCCTGTCAACGTACAGCAACAGTAATTTCCCTGCCTTGCAGGTCTTCGATTTCTCTAAAACGGTGGCGCTGACTACCCTCTCTCAGGCAAGCGGCACGACGCTCTATGCGTTGGATCAAAAGCCCGCAGGAGCGTATCGGATTACGCAGCTTACAAGCGATTTAAGCCCCAACATCGAGCCAACCCCGATCACTGGGGTCGTCTTCACCCATCCGACGGCCATCGCCATGGATGCCGAAGGACGCATCTATGTGGCCGACGACAACGGCAGCCAATCTCGGGTGGTGCGCTTGATCCAGAGTGGAGGCAGTTGGCAGCCAGATTCCTTTCATGTATCCGGCGTCAATCTGGCATCCGCAACGGATCTCGCTCTCGGCTCTGATGGAAAGATCTATGTATTGGATAATGCCGCCCATACGCTCCATGTCCTGGACAGCAATGGACAGGTGGAGATCATACCGATCAAGCTGGATCCATTCGCTCCTCCATTAGCCAGATCCCTGCTCATATCGGTTACGGTTGACGCTGCAGACAATGTCTACATCGGAGCCAATCCGGGCTACTTAGGCACTACCATTTCCTTTCTCTATACTCTGTCTCTGACAGTTTAACGGTATCGACGTCAACATTCCTTCTCCCTACCCCGCACTGCGGAGGAGGAACTACCTCTCGTCCGATAGAAACTACTGCAAGGAAGCAAAGAGAATCATGATCACACCTGCTTATGCCACAACCATGGCGCAATACAATAAGTGGATGAACGAAAGCCAGTACCGCATCTGCGCGGAACTCACCGATGAGGAACGCAAAGGAGACCGGGGAGCCTCTTACCGTTCGATCCACGGCACGCTCAACCACCTGCTGCTTGGCGACAGGCTCTGGATGGGGCGTTTAACCGGGACGCCGTTTGCGGTCTCCTCTCTCGATGCGGAGCTGTACCACGACTTCGAGGAGTTACGCAGGGAGCGAGAGAAGACCGACCAACAGATCGAGGAGTGGATGGGGAGCTTGACCGAAGAAGCGCTTTCTCTGCCGCTGCGTTTCACCAGCCTGACATTCGGACGAGAGCACGTCATTGCTACCTGGGTCGCAGTCGTCCATTTCTTTAATCACCAGACCCACCATCGCGGGCAATTGACCACGCTGCTCCATCAGATTGGGACTGATTTCGGCTTGGTGGATCTGGTCTGGCTGCCCGGTATCGAACTCAAGTCCCTATAAACGATCCTATCGAAAGTTTCATCAAGAAGTTCCGTCTTGACCTGATTGTGAAGCAACATCGGCGTGAAAGCCATCGCAGACTGAATGACTTGGGCAACTTCAGATTGGAATAAGCCACCGACAGGCTCCAGAAAGTAGCCGTTGGGCACCTGTCAGCGTTCGCCATCAAAATACTCGAAACTATCGGGTGCTAATAAGGCGCGCGGGTGTAGAGTGGATCTCCTGCTTCCAGACGCTTGCTCATCTCCTGCCCCTTCCGGCCTCTCTCCTCCCGTGTAGGCCATCGGCATTTACCATCCTCTGTCTCGGTCTGCGGCGGTTGCATCGGTTCCGCCTGCGGCTCGACGACCGGAAGCGACTTCTTCGTTTTCATCAACACGACCTCCTGATGTTGCTTGCTACATGGATCCAGTTTACCAGAAACCATCCGGCTCCGACCAGGATACCCTCTTGTAGCTCAGGGCCAGCGCATCTAAATTCTCTTGGTATCGCCACCTCTTCCCAGGCCGTGAACGGCCTGTCTGTTTCGTAAACGAAGCCGCGTGAACGCGGCTGCACCGCCGTAATTGGGGCTAAATAGGAGGGACAGAACGCGCTTTGGGTAGCCCAGCCCGGTTCACCGGGCTTTCTAACGAGACAGACCGCTCGTTTACGGGCGGGTCCAATTTAGATGCGCCGGCCCTGTCTTGTAGCTCCACTACAACTCCCGCCGTGGCCTCATCGTCTCCGATTTCGAGATCATCTGCCTTCTAAACAAAAAGTCCGTAGAACGGAGTTAGCGTTCTACGGTCGTCTACCACAAGCGGGCGAACAGGACGCTCTTCGTTATGCTGGGTTCCACCAATCCGGGAGTGTTGAAAGCTCGCTTTCGTTTCTATGAGCACGGAACAGGAGAGAATAGGCAACCTTCACGGTTGATGGCGCTTATGCAGAATGCGGTTCAATTGCGTACGCGATAGCCTGCTCTAATGCCGTACAGGTGTCCGACCTCCTTGCTGATAGCGCGGACGGCATTTCAGGAGCCGCCGTTGCGTTGGGATCGGCTCCGGCATCTAAGAGGGCTTTGACAAGAGAAGATTTATCCGCAGGAGCAAAATAGAAGGTTCCGGTTGCACCTCCGGCTGAATATGTTCCCCCAGGCTGTCCAACAATCAGCATGAGCAACGCCGTAGGGTGTTCATCGGGTTTTTTCAGGGGTGCAGGAGTTGGTCGAAGAGTTGCTTCATGTGTTCGCCCAATGGGAGCGGTTGATCGTCGGTGTGGTCACGGGCATTCGGATCGGCTCCGGCATTGAGAGCAGCCAGGGCTTCATCCGTATCGTTGGCTTTGATCGCAGCAATCAAGTCCAGGTTGGCCTGCTCTTGGCGGTACTCACGCATCAGCAAGCCCGCCGGGATACCGACAACGAGCAGCAGAGCCAGGAGGGTAAAGAGGAGTGAGCGACGTTTCTTCATAGTTGTTTTGTCATTCGGCAACGATCATTTCTGCCGGACTGGATCCATCCGCTTCTATACGAAAGATGTCCCCCCAAGTCCCACCTATCCTGAAGTAGATGTATCGCCCATCCGGAGAGAAGCGTATACAATAAATTTGATAATCCTGATACTGGTACAATTTCTTACGGTGAGAACCATCCACATTCATCACCCATAACCCTGCTAAGTAGGGACCTCCAGCGAAGGCAATCTTCTTTCCATCACTTGAAACCGCGTTCTTCCTACCAGAGCCGATCCGATGGTTGCTCGTCCCATCCAAATGGGATGCCCAAATCTCCCAATCGGAATCATGATGTTCATAATAGACCCAATCTCCCTTTCGAACAAAGGACACCTCTGGGATGATATGTTTTCCATTGATCTGAACTGGCACGAGGTCCTCCCCATTCAAGGATATGGAGTAGACAGAGATCATTCTTGTCCCCCTAGGCATACGGCCAAACCAGATCTGTTTGCCATCCGGGGTAAAACATGGATCGGAATCATAATCGGAGCCGTGAGTAATCTGCCTTTGTCCGCTGCCATCCGTGTTCATGATCCAGATATGGCCGCAGTAGTGATCCTCTCGCGCGAACGCAATCTGAGCGCCATCTGGTGAGAAAGCTGGAGTGCCTTCGTATTCCAAATCAGATGTTAGGCGACGAATATTAGAACCATCACTTTTGACTAAATAAAGATCGCCATGGCCGGTCTTCGGCGAGTCATAGACTATTGTTCTTCCATCCGGAGAGACAGATAGAGTGCCATGGGTGGTTCCATTTTCAAAACTACCGCTAACTCGAAATGGTATATCAAACTTGACACTAATCATGTATATGTAGCCACCTACCAAGATGACGCTGAGGAAAAGCGGTATGATACGAGAGAGATGCGACTTCTTCATCAGTGATCCCTATCTTGCTCAAATAGATCAGTGGAGTACTATAATGTGGCAAGAAAGCGGGTCAGAGTCTATGCTCTAACCCGCTTCCTAAGAGGGGACAGTTTCCGGCTCTGGCATTGTGTTTCGCCAATAACTGTCAATAACTCCCCGTGATGGACTCGAACCATCAACATTTCGGTTAACAGCCGAACGCTCTGCCATTGAGCTAACGGGGAACGCTGCGCATACGAAAGCGTACCTCCCAACGGCGGGGTACGCGGACTTATGATAGCATGGCGACGCCGATTTGTCAAGATCGTCTGCGTGGGATTTGTCCGATTATCGGTATTTCGCCCCCGTTTCCCCAGTATGGAAATCCTCAGGGACGCTCACCTGGAATGCAATTAGAGTTTGCCCAGGCGGTTCCGAATGGGAGAGACACCGGGTGGGGCGATGAGCGCATTGTCGATCAGGCGGGTGTTGCCCAGGCGTGCGGCGAGCGCCACCAGCGTGAGCCCGTTTTTCAATGTGTTCACCGGTTCCAGAGTGTCGGGGTGTACAAACGCAACATACTCCGGCACGACGAGCGGTTCCGTCGCCAGGAGCGCCTCCACGGCCTTCCGCACGGTCGCAAGGTTGGTCTCTCCGTGTACCAGCATCTCCTCCGCCTGCTTCAGGGCGCGAATCAGGACGGGAGCTGCGCTGCGCTCCTCCGGAGACAGATAGGCGTTCCGGGAGGAGAGGGCGAGGCCATCGGGATCGCGCACTGTGGGGATCATGGCGATATCGGTGGACAGGTTGAGGTCGCGAGCCAGCCGTTCGATGATGAGAAACTGCTGATAATCCTTCTGGCCGAAGTAAGCGCGGTCGGGCTGCACGATATTGAGCAGTTTCGTCACCACCGTCGCCACTCCGCGGAAGTGGTGGGGGCGTACAGCGCCCTCCAGGGTTTTGCCGAGTTCGGGCACCTCCACCAGGGTCTGGTAGCCCGCCGGGTACATCTCCTCTACGCCCGGCGTAAAGAGCGCGTCCACCCCCTCGCCGGAGGTGAGCTGTTGATCCTGCATCAAGCGGCGCGGATAGGCGTCGAAATCCTCATTCGGCCCGAACTGCGTCGGATTGACGAAAATGGAGACGACAATGAGGTCGCAATCGCTTTTGGCACGGCGGATCAGCGTGAGATGGCCTTCGTGCAATGCTCCCATCGTGGGGATAAAGCCGACCGTCTTCCCCTCCTCGCGGATACCTCGGAGATAGGTGCGAAGAGGACCGATCTGTTGAAACATGCGCATAACTAAAGACTGTGCTCCTTCGTTGGAAATCTACTCTGCCTTACCTCTTCCGAATACTCGCGAAGGGCGTTTTCTATGAGTACGCCGATTTCGGCGTAACGTTTCGCATGGTGGAACATCTGCTCCGGGTAGAGGCCCAGCAGGTCGTGCCAGACCTGCACCTGGCCGTCGCAATCGAGCCCGGCCCCGATGCCGATGGTGGGTATGGCAAGCGCCTGGCTGATCTGTGCCGCCAGGGCTGCCGGGATCGTCTCCAGCACGACTCCGAACGCACCCGCCGCCTCCAGCGCCTGCGCGTCCTCCAGCATCTGCTGGGCGTCTTCGGCGCTCTTGCCCTGCGTGCGGTGCCCACCGAACAGGTACACGGACTGAGGCGTCAGCCCCAGATGCCCCATGACCGGGATCCCCGCCGCCGTCAATTTGCTCACCGTCTCCACGCGCGCCGCGCCCCCCTCCACTTTGACTGCATGGGCGCCGCCCTCTTTCATCAGCCGAAAGGCGCTGTGAAGCGCCTGAGAGGGGCCGTCTTGATACGTTCCAAAAGGCAGATCGGCAATAAGAAGCGTGCGCTGAACCCCCCGCCGCACCGCGCGCAGATGGTGCAGGATCTCCTCCAGAGTCACAGGGACCGTCGTATCATAGCCCAGCATTGTGGTACCCACGGAGTCGCCGACGAGGATGCTATCCACTCCCGCGCGCTCTGCGAGGAGCGCCGAGGGAGTATCATACGCCGTAACCATCACGATCTTCTGCCCGCGCTGCTTCCGCTGGCGCAACCCCGGTACCGTGACACGGGGCGGTCGTCCGTCCCCCTCCCTCCGCCCTTTCACTCCCTGCTCACTCATATTTGCAACAGTTTCCCTTCTTCAGCCCCGATGCGCCCTCGGATAGGACCAACTGCGTCGCTCGCCCCACAGCGTCAGATCCCATCCTCCGAAAACGGCTCCAGCGGGTATTCGTGACGCTCCTGATCGCGCCAGACGCGCTGGCAGCGCGCGAGAAAATCGCACGCTTCGCAGATGGCAAGGGGAACGGGCTGCAGCTCCGCGTACTCCGTATCCAGGATCTCATGGCCCAGCACCAACAGGTCGCGTTCAAAAGCCTCCAGTTGGTCCCCCTCCAACATGAAAGAGGCCTGAATGCCGGAGCGCAGACAGTAGATGGTGGCGAAGACCGGAGTATCGGGATAGAGTTTGCGCAGGATCAGTTGGTAACACGACATCGCCAGGCTGTTCGCGACCTCGTCCGGCGTCGTCTCCCAGCGTCCGCTCTTGTAGTCCAGGATCTCCAGTCGGCCATCGGCATGTCTATCTATACGATCCACCCGTCCGGAGAGTTTAAAGCGTCCCATATCGCAGGTGATGGTTTTCTCGGTGAAGAGCGTCTCCACCTGTGCGGCGGCGCGCTCCTGGTGGGCCGTATGGTAAGCCTGCACGATCCGCTCTCCGGCCTCCCGGTGCTCCTGCTCCTGCTGCTCCGTTTCATACCCGGCGCCGATCCAGTTTTCGGTCACCTGGGAGACCATCTCCTCGGCGCTGGAGATCTCACCGCCCTCATGGAACTGCTGCAGGACATGATGCAGCGTGCTGCCGAAGCTATAGCCGGCGCGGGCGCGCAGATAGAAGCGCCCGATCTTATCCTGATAAATATATTTGTATTTGACCGCACAGTCCAGGAACGTGTTGATGCGCGTTGGGCTAAGCGTGGGCTTTCGCTCCTGTTTCTTGCCGGCATTGGGTTTTCGAATGGCACGCATGGCGGCGCTCCTCGAAAATCGGAGGAAGGTGTGAACGGCAGACGAACCCGGCTCTCTGTCCCGAACGTTGCATGCGACGCGAGTACGTCATTGTACCGTATTTGGACGCCCCTACGATACGTAGACACGCGGGAAATCGATCCTCACTCCCCCGCGTAATCGCGTTTATTTCGTGCTCTTTCCCGGCAAAAGCCGATGGGGCCGGATAGAACGCTTCCTGTTCCCTCCGGCCCCATCACCCAATGCTATGTAAATCACAGATCAACGCCATCGCCCGAACCACAAGGCCCGGTAAGAACCAATATATCAGCCCGCCCCTCACACCTCATGGTCAGGTTGGGAATGAAGCGGTCGCAATTGCCACGCTTATCTGTATTTCTAACGGCGACCTCACCCGTATTATTCCTGTACGGGGAGAAATTCTACGCCCGCACTCCTACGGGGATTTTGCGGATTATTGGGAACAGGCTCCAAAACAAAAGCAGAGCGGTCTGAATCTCCTTTGAGTTTCAGACCGCTCTTTTACGAATAGCACCGATAGGCGGAACCTGGCAGGAGGAAGTCCGGAACCTCTCTCCCCGAACGCCTGGCTCAGCAGCACGGTCCTTCGATGGGGTGCGATAATCACGCTCTCCTCAATACTTCTATATAGCAAAATCTATGCCAAATGGTTCCTCCTCCCTTCGATTTCCCGTTTTTTTACGATGTGTACCCACTCTCCCGGTAAATCCCGGCAAACAGCGGCTTATATCTCCTCGATCCATGGGATACTCCCCTCAATGCTCCCGGATCTTATCGCGAAAATGGCATGGAAGTGGGCAGGATTTGCTCCTCCGAACGCATTCCCAACGTTGCCTAGTCACATAGAGTATAGATATTCGTGTGGAAGTAAGAAAAGGAACAAAAGGAACCTGCGATGGAATGCGATTGGTTTGTAAGGCTCTTGCGCGCCGGAGGGATCGGGAGCGTGCTGGCGCTGCTGTTGGGCATCCTTGCGCCCTTGCGGGCCGACACGGCGTCTGTGACCTCCGCTGCCGCCTCGCGCGCACCGCTGGCCGTGTCGAAGCGGTCCCAGGCGGATGCGCCGCAGAGCTGGGTGATCCCGTTCGCGTATGATCCGCCCGGACGTCCCCTCCTCACGGTGCAGGTCCGCATCGATCAATCCGCCCCATTGCTCTTTCTCGTGGATACAGGCGCCGATAGTATCCTGATCTTTCCCTGGGCCGCCCGGCAGCTCGACCTCAAACCTACCGGAGCTACGATCCCCTCCCGCTCCGGCAAATCCGTGGCGTCCGTGCTTCCTCCCTGCGATCTGGAGTTCGTGGCGGCGCCCAATAGGCCAACGCTCACCTTTCATGCGGATCAGCTTCTTATGGCGGACATCCCGCCGCTGGAGGCGTATCCTGGCCCGCATGTTGCAGGCGTGATCGGGGGCTCCCTCTTCCAGAAGATGGCCTCTCGCTTCGATTTCGCCCAGAGAACCCTCACCCTCTTCTCCAAAGGCGCTCCGCTTCCCGCACCGGCGGGTCCGTCCACGACCCTGCCCCTCTTCAAGGAGATCACGCGGGATCGCTCTGCTGTCGTGCTCGCCCTGCCCGGCGCCCCGATCACTACGTTTATTTTGGATACAGGAAGCGATACCAGTTCCCTCCCTGCCACGGTCGGCGCCAATGTCGCGGCTCTGGCGACCGGAAGCACCTGGTTTCAAAATATGGACGGGGGCCAGCCCGTTTCGACCCTGCTGCTCGGCGAGTTGCCGCTTGGCAACCTGTCTACCGAATTGGTGGAACTCGGCCTCCGCCCCGACCAGAACCACGGATTGCTCGGCTTGAATGTCTTGACACGGTTCCTGGTGACCCTGGACCCCTTCCACGGCGCGCTGATCCTGGAACCCCGTCCCGGCTACCGAAGCCGCCTCTCCGGTCATGTTGGCACCCTGGAAGAGCACAACGGCGTGTTTACCGTCGTGGGAGTCGAGGACACGGCGGCGAAGCGGAGTGGGGTTCGGGTCGGGGACCGGATCCTCGCCATCGATGGCGAGCCTGCGAAGAGCATGAACGCCATGGAGGTCGAGCTGAAATTCAACGGGTATGAAGGCGCCGAAACCCTCCTGGAATTGGAGAGCCCGGAGGGGCAACATCACACCGTCCGCCTGAAACCTCGCAGTCGCTTTCACACGGTGGTGCGCTGCGAACTGGGCATGCTGCTCTCCCAGGATAAAGGCCAGAATGCCCGTGTCCTCGAAGTCCAGCCCAATTCCGAAGCGGCGCGCGTGGGAATACAAAAGGGAGATGAGGTGATTGCAGTGAACCGCATGCCCACGACGGATCTGACCATCTCCGAGTTCCTGCATGCCCTGGGGGAGGACACTGCAGGCATGTCGCCCCTGAAGACCTTAACGATCCGGCACGCTTCCGATGGCAGGGTTCTCGTCTTGCCCTATGAAGCAGGCAAACTGCAAGGCGCTCAGAGGTAGTTTCCGCCGACATTTCGCTTCCATAGGAATTTTCGCTCCGGATGGGGAATCTCAGCAGACCATCTTATCAGACGAAGGAGAGCTATGGAAGATCTGCGAGGACGCACGGCGCTGGTAACCGGCGCCTCCGGCGGGATCGGCGGCGCCATTGCCCGAGCCTATGCGCAACAGGGTATGCGGGTTGCCATCCACTACCACTCCCATACCCACGCTGCCCAGGAGACGCTGAACGGAATGCCGGGAGAGGGGCATCGGCTCGTTCAGGCCGACCTCTCCGATCCGGAGGCGGTTCGTAGGATGATCCACTCCGTCGCAGCAACATTCGACGGCCTGGATGTCCTGGTGAATAACGCGGGCATTTTCGAGTACACCCCCTTTGATACCCCGGACTATGCGGATTGGCAGGCGGGTTGGAAGCATGTGCTGGATACCAACCTGCTCAGCGCCGTGAACGCGACCTACTGCGTGCTTCCGATCATGAAGGCGCAGGGAGGAGGCAAGATCATCAACATCGCCTCTCGCTCCGCCTTCCGCGCCGAGACCACAGCGCCCGCCTACGCCGTCAGCAAGGCGGGCATGGTGAACCTTACCCGCTGCCTGGCGCGCGCTGAGGCGCAGTCGGGTATCCTCTCCTACTGTATTGCGCCCGGCTTCGTCGAGACGGCGATGGCCCGCCCAGGAATGGACACAATGGCTGCGGAGATCCTCGCCCAGATCCCGCTCGGGCGGATCGCCACCGTAGAAGATGTGGCCGGGGTCGCCGTTTTTCTCGCCTCTTCCGCCGCAAACTATCTCACCGGCGTCACGATCCCGGTCACAGGCGGCTCCTGGATGTCCACCTAACGAAGTGCTTTGTGCACCGAGTTCATTCTATGCCCGCAAATGGGATAAGATATCATAGGAAGCACAAGACCATTTCATGCTTCTCCTGCGGGGAAATGTTTGTTAGTGTTTACATTTTACCAACGCAAGAGCCGAAACGGTCTTGTTCTCCTATCTCAAAATCTGACGGTCAGTCAGTCTTCTGTGAGACTTTCCCCAGGAAGGATATTCGCATGCCCTGTTGTTCAGGAAAACCGCTTTCGCATCGCTTCGTCTTTGCCTCACTCGCAACAGCCATGGCACTTCTATCCCAGATTTCCCAGGCGCAGACGAATAATACAGCAACGGGCACGAATGCCCTCCACTCCATCACTACAGGCAGCTACAATACTGCAGACGGGATGGATACCCTCTTCTCCGATACCACAGGAGACTACAATTCCGCGATCGGTTACGCGGCGCTCTACTTCAATACTATAGGGCAGGGCAATGCGGCAAACGGGTATACCGCGCTCTATACCAATACCACCGGATCTTTCAACACCGCAAACGGAGCCGAGGCCCTCTTCTTCAACACCAATGGCTATAATAATACAGCGAACGGGTACACCGCGCTCTTATACAACTCCACAGGGAACAACAATACGGCAAATGGAGCCCAGGCTCTCGCCTCCAACACCATTGGTAACTACAACACAGCCAATGGCAGCGCAGCACTCTACTTGAACACTACCGGGTCCAACAACGTGGCAATCGGTTTCCAGTCCCTTTTTTTCAACACCACAGGCAACGGCAACATTGCCATCGGCGTGAATGCGCTCTTCGCCAACACCACGGGAGGCTACAACATCTCCACGGGTTCCGACACACTCTCTCACAACACCACAGGCAACTTCAATACGGCTTATGGCGCAGATGCCCTTTTCTCCAATACGGTGGGGGCAAACAATGTCGCAAACGGGTATCAAGCGCTTAACAAAAACACCACCGGCGGCGCTAACGTAGCCAACGGCGTCAATGCCCTCTACAACAACCTCTCCGGCGGCAGCAACACGGCGAGTGGCGCCAATGCTCTCTACGCCAATGTAAACGGGAATGCCAATTCCGCGAGCGGCTCCTATGCCCTCTATAAGAACGGCAGCGGCAGTTACAACACCGCCAGCGGATATGCCG
>DATGIG010000033.1:0-4086 GCA_035295825.1 Chthonomonadaceae bacterium
CGAATACTCCGGCGCGGAGGCTGCCGACCTGGTGATCGAGGAGGGCAAGATCCCCGCGTCGCAGCATCCGTTCAAGGGCAACCTGGATGTGACGAAATTGGAGGCGCTGATCGGGCGTGTGGGGAGGGGGGCCATCCCCATCGGCATGCTGACGGCGACGAACAACACGGGCGGCGGGCAGCCGGTCTCGCTGCAGAACATCCGCGAGGTGAGCGCGACCCTGCACCGGCACGGCATCCCGTTCTTCCTGGACGCCTGTCGCTTCGCCGAGAACGCCTGGTTCATCAAGCAGCGGGAGCCCGGCTACGCCGACAAGACCCCGCGCGAGATCGCGCAGGAGATGTTCTCCTACTGTGACGGCGCGACCTTCTCCGGCAAGAAGGACGGCCTCTCCAATATCGGCGGCTTTCTCGCCCTGAACGACGACCAGATGGCCGAACACGCCCGCAATCTGCTGATCCTCACCGAGGGCTTTCCGACCTACGGCGGGCTGGCGGCGCGGGACCTGGAGGCGCTGGCGGTCGGCTTACAGGAGGTGCTGGACGAGCGGTACCTGGAGTATCGCATCGCCTGCACCACCTACTTTGCAGAGAAGATCCGGGCGGGCGGCGTGAAGATCGTCGAGCCGCCGGGCGGACACGCGGTCTACATAGACGCCCGCGCCTTCCTGCCGCATATCCCCAGCGAACAGTATCCGGGGCAGGCGCTGGTCTGCGCCCTGTATGAGATCGGCGGGGTGCGCGGGGTGGAGATCGGAGGAGTGATGTTCGGCAAGCGCGACCCGCAGACCGGAGCGGAGAGCTACTCGGCGATGGACCTGGTTCGCCTGGCCATTCCGCGCCGGGTCTATACCCAGAGCCATGTAGACTACCTGGCGGAGGTGGTATTGGAGACCTATGCCCGCAGGGAGAGCCTCCATGGACTGAAGTTCACCTACCAGGCCCCCATTCTGCGCCACTTCACCGCCCATTTCGCTCCGCTTGCGCCCTAGAGAAACGCCGTACGCCTGGGTTGCCCTGCAATCCGTAGCAATCCGTAGGGGCAGACCTATGTGTCTGCCCTGGGCGAACACATAGGTTCGCCCAGGGCTACGGGGAATGTCGCCCTCGCTTGCGCCCTAACGCGGAGCGATCGCGGATTCGCGGGTTACCAGTTCGGTGGCAAAAAGCTCGGTATGGGAGACGGGGATCGTAACGGTATCCACCGTATGGGCGGAGGAGCCGGTGGGTCCGATCTGTTCGTTATGGATCTGGGCCAGCAGGACCTCGACCGCACGGTGGCCCATCTTCTGAAAGGGCTGTCGCACCGTGGTCAGCGGCGGGTCGGTCATGGAAGCCAGCATCATGTCATCGAATCCCACCACGGAGATATCCTCGGGAATACGAATGCCATGATTGCGTAAGACCTCCATACAGCCATAAGCGATGGCATCGCTGGCGCAAAAGATCGCGGTAGGGAGTTCTCCGGAAAAACGCTGCAACAACGCCTCGGTAACGTGGCGTCCTCCAATGGTGGAGAACGTTCCGGGTACGATCAGCCGCGGGTCCGGAGCGATGCCCGCCTCCTCCAGAGCGTGGCAATACCCCGCAACACGCTCCCGGGCGCCAGGCCAGTCGCCTCCGGAGATATGCAGAATGCGCCGATGCCCCAGCGCAATCAGATAGCGCACCATCATGCGCGCCCCCAGCTCATTGTCGATGTCGAGGTTGCAGCCATAGGGGAGTTCACGATCCCCGTGGATCGTGACGAAGGGCGTATGGCAGGGCTGGGTGGGAAAGTTCTCCGAAAGGTGCGGGCCAATGAGGATCATCCCATCGATGCGCCCATCGCAAAATTCGAAGATCTTGTGCTCCTCGGTCTGCCAGTTGCCCAGCGAGAAGACGGTGACGTTCTGACCGTGCGTCGCCGCCGCCTCCAGAATGCCGTTCAGCACCGCCAGAAAGTAGTAGTTGATTTCACTCACGTCCACCACGCAGGTGACCCCGAGGCAGTTCATTTTGCGCCGGCTCAGCCCCAGGGCGGCGGCATTGCGCCGGTAACCCAGTTGTTCGGCGACCTCCAGAATACGTTTGCGCGTCGCCTCGGACACCCGTGTGGAGGAGCGCGCGCCGTTCAGCACCACGGAAGCTACCATAGCGGTAACTCCGGCAGCCTCCGCGACGGTATGCAGGGTAGGGGCATTACTGCGTCTCATGACCTCTATTATACCGGGATTTCGCGCGAACGGCGAAAATTTATCGGTAAATCAGAAAAAATTTAACCTTAAATCACTTGCCAACTGCGCAAGAATGCACTATAATGGCATTGATCACTGTATCCTTCCTCTGTTCCGCATGCGAGCCCAATCAATGTGCCGGCACGGAAAAACAGGCTCTTCTGCTCATGGATGCTGCCCGCTATGACCAGAGATGCACATCAGGTGGACACAGTAGTCCAAGGTCATCATCGTACCATTACCCATTTACCAAGAGGAGTAATACCATGCAACGCCGCGAAACCGGATTTACCCTGATCGAACTGCTCGTCGTCATCGCCATCATCGCTATTTTGGCCGCTATTCTCTTCCCTGTCTTTGCGCAGGCTCGTGAAAAAGCCCGCCAGACCTCCTGCCTCTCCAATATGAAGCAGCTCGGCACCTCCGTCATGATGTACACCCAGGACTATGACGAGACCTTCCCCATCGGAGTGGAAAACGACTGGAACAACTCCTGGCCGGTCGAGGTCCAGCCCTATGTGAAGAGCCTGCAGGTCTTCCGCTGCCCGGACGACGGCAACAACACGCAGCCCTCCTGGACGCTCGGTTGGGCCGGTATTCCGATCTCCTACACCTGCAACGGCTACATCGGCTGGGACGGCTCCAACAACCAGACCTTCGGCGTCATGGGCATGGCGCAGCCCTGGGTCGCTACGGAGGTCACCGCGCTGGCGGCAGTCAATAAGCCGGCGGAAGTTGTAATGCTCACCGAGAAGTTCAACGCCGACGTCCTCAAAATCGGCGGATGGGGCAACCTGAGCTCCTTTGCGCCGGGCTGTATCATCGTCGGCCTTTCGAACTGGGATGGTCTGGCCGCCAACGAACTGCCCAACGGCCTGATCAACGATCCCAACGACCTGCTGCCCTATCCCACCGGCCGCAACGGATCGGTGAGCGCCCATCATGCCGGTGCGGGGAATGGCGGTCTGGCGAACTTCACCTTCACCGACGGCCATGTGAAGGCGATGCATCCCTATGCCACCCGCCCGCATGGCGGCGGTACGGTCGCGCCCGTGGACGATATGTGGGACATTCGCCACTAATTCTGCATCAATTCTTCACCGGGAAGGCTTCGTCTATAGCCTTCCCGGTGAAACGTGAAAGGATCCAATAGGGATGACAGGCAAGGCAAAGAGGCTCCTGATAGGACTGATAGGCGGCGTGCTGCTCTCGGCCGTGGTCGGGTGCAATAACAATTCGGCGCCGCTCACCAAAACCGAGGAGTCGAGCTTCAAGGGCGGCCCCATGCCGGAATCGGCGCGCGAGATCATGCAGCAGAAGCTGAAAGAGGCTGCTGCCAAGGGCGGGACGAATGCCGCTCCCGGCCCAAACGGCGGCGGTCCAGCGTCGTCCACCCCCAGTGGCCCGGCGTCTTCCGGTCAATAAGTCGTCTTTTCAGACGTTTTCTCCCCTGCACATGGCTACCCTTTTCTGCGCTTTGCAGCCTCCAGAATTCCCCTGGAGGCTGTCGCTACTCACTACGCGGCGTCCTGATAACGCCCCCACCTCTTTTGATCCACAATGAGAGGGATTCCCCATCGCCTCTTCCGTGCCCTTTGCTGCTTGCCCCTGCTTTTGAGTGGGTGCGGCCCCAAGGCGCTGCCGCCTCCGACGGCTAATAAGCCCGCTACCGCAACGCGTCCAGCGGAACCTGCCGCGCCCCCCCTCTTTGTGGATGTCGCCGCACAGGTAGGACTGCGCTATTGCTGGGTCATCGAGGGCAAACGCCCGCTGAACATTCTCCAATCCATCGGCAACGGCTGCGCCTTCCTGGATTATGATAACGATGGCAATCTCGACATCCTGCTCGTCGGCCCCCATCTGGCGCTCTA
>DATGIG010000034.1:0-5157 GCA_035295825.1 Chthonomonadaceae bacterium
AGGCCCTACATTGTTGGTGCCCGCCAGGAGGACGATCACCTTGGGGTTCACGCCATCGATCTCCCCGTTCTCCAGACGCCACAGGATATTCTCGATCCGATCCGCGCCCCAGCCGAAATCTCCGGCGTTCCATCCGAAGAAGTTCTCTTTCCAATTGCTCCAGAAATCCGCATACTGCGGGTCGCTGGTTCCCCAGCGGCGCACGATCGAATCGCCCTCGAAGTAGAGATCGATCCCGCCCTTTTTGGCCTTCTCGACGAGCTGGGTATGGGCGATTGCGGAGTTGGGATCGGCCCGTGGGGTGGGGATCTCGGTCGGAGCCCGGCTCGCCAGTTGGGCGGATTCGGCGGGCAGCGGGGGCGCTTTAATGTACTGCTGCACCCAGTCGAAAAAGGCGGGCCAGTTCGGCGTCACATCGTGTCCGCCCTCATGCTGCCGCCAGGCGAGTTCGCCTCCGATCAGGGTCTTGATAGGCGGCATGGGATCGGTGAGGTAATCGCCGGGCGTGCCGAGGTCTCTCTTGCCCAGCAGCCTGTAGACCGGACCGGCGAGAACCGCCGCCATGAAGCTGCCGTGGGCATCGACCCACTTGGCGTCGCCATGCTCCACGGTTCCATAGCTGATAAAGCAGGGTCGGGGGGCGCAGAGGGCGATCAGTTCGTGCGAATCGACCGGCAGATCGGCTGCCGTCATCGGCGGGTCCGAAGCGCCGTACTTAATAAAGTTGCCTGCCATCCAGTAGTATTCGCCGCCCGCAAGGTTCTCTACGGCCTCGCCGTAGAGATGCCGGTGCAGCTTGACGCCGCCCTCGCCTGAGGAGCCGATCAATCCGACCGCGACCCTCGGATCGAATGCCTCGGTCACGATGGCGGCCTTGCCATACCGCGATAGGCCCTCGATGCCCACCTTCTTGGGGTCCACCATCGTGTTTCGGTTCGCCTCGAAATAGTCGATCAGGCGGCTGACGCCCCATTGCCACGCCCGCAGCGCCCCCCAATCGTCCGGCTTCCTGGGCTGGCCCTTGTTCGTGAGGCCGATGATCCCGGTCCGCAACTGGTTGTTATCGGGCTGGATGCTGGTCGGGACGATGCTCCCATAGCCCCAGCCCTTGGAGATGGCACGGGTATGCCAGGCGGGCATGAAGCCGGGCCGCCCGCCGAAGCCGAAGGCAAACTCGAGCATGATCGGCGCCGGCTTTTTGATGTTGGCCGGGACAGTGAAGCTCGCCTGGATATCCACCGAAATCTGCGGATAGGCGCTATTATCCACATGGCCCACCAGGGTCTTGGTGACGACCGGGATGCCGCCGGCTTCACCTGGGGTCGTTGCCGTTACCTCCCAGGTCACTTTCGGTACGTCTTTGGGAATACGGCCATACACTTCCCGCTCGAAATCTTCCATAATCTCCGCCCGGCGCTTCGGCCACTGCTTCGCCGTGGTCACCCTGGAGCCATCTTTCATCCGGAGCACATCCGGCATGCTGTCCTTGTAGGGGTTTGCATTCGCCTCGTCGAAAGTAGACTGGTTGTTGGGATCGGGGCCGCGTCGGAGGGCTTTGACCGCCAACTGATCCATCATGTTCTTGTGATCGTCGTAACCTGCTTGTGCGGAGCCGGCCTGTCCGGAACCGAGGATCAGGATGATCGCGGGGAGCAGAGCCAGGACGGCTCCACAGGGTGTGGTGAGCGCAAGGCGAATCGAATGCAGGTAGTGCGCGGAGAACATTCTTCCCTCCTGAATAAGTGTCTTAGGACGCAACGCCGGACTTCCCGACCCATTTGGTATCGATCCCCCGCGCCATCAGCAGCTCGGACAGTTGCCCCACGTGGCCCTGGATATGGCGCAGGTTCATGAGTTCGTGGGACAGTTTGCTCATGTTCGTGTACCATGAGAAGCCTGTCTCGTCGGATTCGATGTCGAGTTGGTCGACGGTGGTATCAATAAGCGTGTCGATGAAACGGAGGTAGTCGAGCATCTCGCTCTTTCCGTAGCTCTCGACCCCCTCGGGCAGCTCATAGGGCTCCACGTCCTCCGGATGTTCCCAGAGCCTGTGGTGGATGCCCTCTCTTCGTCCGGGCCAGGGCTGAAAGGCCGCCTCGTTCTGTCCCAGGTACAGATGGGTAAAGAATGCGGTATGAAAGACGATGCGCCAGAACGTGCGCGGGTGCTCGCCCTCGACCCACATGCCCTCCGGGCACTTCTCCACGCACTCCGCGAGCATCGCCAGCCCGGCGTGGTACTGCTCCTTAAGCGCCTGTCTTAGCTCCATTTTCAGTCATCGTTCCTTTCTACTAACTCAATGAATTCGATCTATCCGGCGTCATTCTCCTGAGGTTCGCTTGCGGAGTTGCCGTATCGTTTGCATCCATTCCTGGCGCGGGCTGTCTTTGAGCATAGCCGATTGCCCATTCCCGACCATTTTCGGGGAGAGTGCGGAAGATCTCCCCGACGGCCGTGCTGCGCCGGTTACGCCATGTGATGCACCGGCCCCAATCCGTATACCGGCGTGGGGATGCCCTCCATGCGCGCCTTCAACTGCAGCGCCAGGAACAGCGAGTACAGGCGCGCCATGTACAGGTTGCCGCCGTGGAACCACAGTGCCTCCTGGTGCGTGGGCTTCCACAGATTGCGCAACTCGCCCTCCCACGGCCCCGGATCGTAGCGCGTGTCCGAGCCCAGGCCCCAGCACTTGCCCACCTTGTCGGCGACCTCCTGGCTGATGAGCTGTGCGACCCAGCCGTTCATCGAGCCATAGCCGGTGGCGAAGACGATCAGGTCGGCGGGCAGTGCGCTGCCGTCGGTGAAGACGATCGAGCGCTCCTCGATGCGTTCGACGCGGACCCGGCTTTTGAGTTTGATCCTGCCGTCGGCAATCAGGTCGCTCGCGCCGACGTCGATGTAGAAGCCCCCGCCGCGACGCAGGCCCATGACCCCCAGGCCCGACTCATCCTCGCCGAAGGTGAGCTGGAAGCCGGCCTTCTCCAGCCGCGCGTAGAGGTCGGCATCCCGCCGCTTGATCTCCGCGTACAACGGTATTTGCAGGGCCGGCAGCGTCCGGTAGGGCCGCGAGGCGATGGTCAGATCGGCCCTCTCGGTAGTGATACCGGCCTTGAGCGCGGCTTCGGAGTAGAGGGGGCCGAAGACCCGTTCCATCAGGGTGTCGCTGCGCACCACGAGCGTCGCACTGCTCTGCACCATCGTGACGTCGGCGCCTTCCTCCCAGAGGGCGGCGCAGATGTCGTGGGCCGAGGTACTGGAGCCGATCACCACGGCCCTCTTGCCCTGGTAGCCGTCGGGACCGGGGTGCTGGCTGCTGTGGTGCAGGTCCCCCGTAAACCGCTCCATTCCAGGCACCGACGGCATGTTGGGCACTCCCAACGAGCCCGTGGCAATCACGAGTTGCTTCGGTCGCAGCGTCATCCGTTTCCCATGGCGCACGACCTCGACCACCCACTCCTGCTTTGCGTTGTTATAGTGCGCGCGCTTGCACTCCGTGCTGCCCCAGAAGTTTAATTCCATCACCTTCGTGTACATCTCCAGCCAGTCGGCGATCTTGTCCTTGGGGCAGAACACCGGCCAGTGTTCGGGGAACGGAAGGTAGGGGAGGTGGTCGTACCAGACCGGATCGTGCAGGCAGAGGCTCTTGTAGCGCTTCCGCCAGTTATCGCCGGGCCGCGCGTTCTTCTCGAGGATGATGGTCGGCACATTCAGCCGCCGCAGCCGGGCGCCGAGCGCGATGCCTCCCTGCCCGCCCCCAACGATCACGACGTAGGGCTGCGTGAGGAAGCCGAGTTCGGCCTCCTCCCGGCGACGCTGCTCGAGCCACGTCTTGCGGCCGGGGTGCACGCCGTGCTCGACGCCCCGGTCGCGCGTTGGCCCCCGGCGCTCCTCGTAGCCCTTCAGCTCTGTCATCGTCGTCAGGAGCGTCCAGGCCTTGCCGTCGATCAGCCGCACATGACCATAGCCGCGCGCCACATCGGTCTCGAAGCGGATCCAGCCTTCTGTCACGCCGCCGGCCTCGCAGGCTTCGCCCTCGAGTTGCCAGCCGGAGGGTTTCATGGGGATCACTGCCTGCTCGATCATCTGGCGCACTCTGGCGTTCCCCTCGGCGGTGGTGATGTTCCAGGTGAACGCCACCAGGTCGCGCCAGTAGCTGTCGTCGCCGAAAAGCGCCGCAGCCCCCTCGGCGTCGCCGCGTTCGAGCGCCGCACCGAGTGCGGCCAGCCATTCCGACACCTGCTGTGTCGGCGTCTTCTCGCTCATCTCTTCTCCCCTACCCGGTATGGTGGTTACCTCACCTCTCAGGATTCTTCGACCTGGACTTTCACCTCGATACGCGCTGTCACATGGTCCCCTTCTTCTACGCCTTGCGCCTTGCGGACACTATCCTTGATGGGCAGGACATAGAGGCCGTTTTTGTGAAACAGCGACGTTGTGAAGCTTGTACTGCCAATCCGGGCCTGTACGGGAATCATTCCCCAACCGTATGTGACGAGATGTGCAATCTCCTTCAACTCACTGGACTGCGCTTCGGGAACCGTCAGGAAATGATATGGAGACGGGCCTCTCCAATACCAGATCGCCCCACTGAATTCGAAATCTAGATAAGAAACATGCCTGGTATTCTGTCTGTCCATTGTGAGATCCTATCCCGCCTCCATGAGCGCATATGCGACCGCCTGCTCCAGCGTCATGGCTCGGCCTTCCTCCCAGATCGCCGCAAACGCCTCTTCACTCAGTGCAGAATGGGCGGCCTCTACCGTGCGCCCATACTCCGCTGCAAGGCCAACGGGCAGCGTTCGACCCAGAGACGCACACAACGCCTCAGCAGCCCCAAGTAGGCGTACCGCACGCTCAAGCTGCCCTTGCCGCCCCGCAAGCCCCGCGAAATCCTCCAGTGAACAGGTGGTGGTCACCCTATCTCCCTGCTCCCGACGCAGCCTGAGGCTCTCTTGATATAAGGTGGTGGCCTGAGCGTAATCCCCGATCTCCCGCTCCACATGCCCCAGAGCGCCGAGTACATGGATGAGGAAGGAATGCCCCATATCCCGGTAGAGTGCCAGACTCTCCTGCAAGAGGGTCCTGGCCACCTCAGAGTCGCACTGAATATTGGCCACACTCCCCAGGTTGTAGAGCGAGTGGGCGATACCCACCTTG
>DATGIG010000035.1:0-3270 GCA_035295825.1 Chthonomonadaceae bacterium
GCTCCAGTGTTCTGCGGATTATTATTGTCGGTATAAGCCGTCGTTTCGTGCAGCATCTCCGGATTGGCCGCCGTGCCCTGGGTGTTATCGCAGCCGGCCAGTGTCATGAGCCCCAGCGCAAGGAGCGCGCCCGTCAGTACGCCTCGGTTTCGCATCGCAAAGTTATCCTCTAGGGTTCGTTTCCATCGGATGGAAAGCAAATTCGCTTACACTATCTATTATGGCATATCGGCTTGAAAAGTCGTCTGTATGCACCACGCGAATCCACACCGCAGGCGTTTTAGGCGTGAGAAGGGCAGGGAACGCCTTTTTATCCAAGCGCAACGCGTGCGCCAACAAAACCGCATTCTTTGGCTACTATACTGGTGAGGATCCTCAAAACCATGACATCGAACGACAACGAGGGCGTAACACGAGGGAACAGGCCAGGGGGGCAGACGTTTGCGGCTCTGTATCGCGAACACGGAGACCGCATCTATCGCTTCTGCTATCGCCTCTGCGGGCGGGTCGCGGAGGCGGAAGACCTGACGCAGGAGGTGTTCGTGGCGGCCTGGCAGGGGTTGGAGCGCTTCGAGGGGCGCTCCTCCGTCGCTACCTGGCTCTACCGGATCGCGCTGTATCGCTGGCGCAGCCGGCCCAGATCCCTCCGGGTAGAAGTCGTCAGCCTGGAGGAGACGGGCGAACTCGTCGGGGCGGAGGACCCCGCGAGGGCGGGATTGGAGCGGCTGACTTTGGAACACGCTCTGATGACCCTGCCCCCGGAGCTACGCGAGGTCTTTCTGCTGGTGAAGATGGAGGGCTGGAAGTATCGCGAGGCGGCGGAGGTACTGAGCATTCCGCAAGGTACCGTGCAGTATCGCGTTCATGAAGCTGTGTGCCGACTGCGTGCGTTGCTGCAGCCGGAAACGTCCGCCTCTTCTATCCAGGAGAATGGTGGAGCGGCCGCCCCACGAAAGGAGATAAGCGCAGATGCACTGTAAACAGGTACGCCCTTTGCTGAATGCGTTGGCGGACGGTGAATTGAACTTCTGGCAGCGCTTACGCGTTACCCGGCATCTAAGAGGCTGCGCCGCCTGCGCCGCCGAGGCGGAAGTCATTCGCCAGCTCGGCGCGGAAGCGTCCGCCTGGCGGGGCGTCACGGCTCCCAACAGCCTGGAAGCGCGCATTGCCGCCGCCATCGCTGCCAATCCTGAACCGGCCCCTTCCTCCCCTACGCTCGCATCGGATCGTCGTTCACACTCTCAGGAGGATCCATCTATGCATTCACCATCCGCAGCGCCTTTCGCCATTCCCCGCTCCTTAGCCTGGCGGTGGCAGACGCTCGTCGTCGGCCTGGTCGTTTTTGCGCTGACACTGACGGTCTGCGCCCGGGTCTATTTCGGTCATTCCAGTCTGCGTGGCCTGGAGGTCGTCAACTGGCTTTTTTCCGATCAATACCTGGTGCCTTCGGAGTCTATGGAGCCGACCTTAATGGGGCATGAGGATCGGACCGTGTTTAAAGACGGACACGACGTTCTCGAAGCTGCCGTTCACGATGTGATCCGCGTCGATCAATGGGCTTATCGCCACGCAACCCCACAGCGCGCAGATATTATTGTCTTCAAAGCGCCTCCTGGAGCGGATCAGGAGAGCCTTGCTCTGCACCAGCCTCCGAAAGAGAACACCCTGATTAAGCGCATCATTGGCCTTCCTGGCGACACCATCGAGGTAAAACCCAGCCCCGATGGCTCCAGATGCCTGGTCTATATCAACGGCAAACCGTTGGAGGAACCCTACATCAAGGAGCCCATGGATAAAGACCAGCCCTCTATAGCCCGCTTTGCTACCCAGGGGCCGTTGGTCCTGAAGCCGGGCCAGTACTTTGTCCTGGGCGACAACCGCAACAACAGCAACGACAGCCGCTTCTGGGGCGTCTTAGTCGTGGATCGTGTGCTCGGCAAAGTGACGGGGATCGCGTGGCCTCTGCATCGTCGTCGCTCGTTTCCTTGAGAGGACGTCGGGCTCCTCGCCTTGCCCAGCCATGAGATGCGCCGTGCGTGGGTATACTGAATAATAATCCAAGGGCAGGGCGAGGAGCGGCGGGTATGGGTGACGGGAAGAGCGTGGTGATTATCGGCGCGGGCCTGGCCGGGCTCTGCTGCGCGCGCACGCTGCAACGGGCCGGGTTCACCGCGCGAATCTACGAGGCTGGTGATGACGTCGGCGGGCGCGTGCGAACGGACCGCGTGGACGGGTACCAACTGGATCGCGGTTTTCAAACGGTCTTCACCGCCTATCCGGCGATCCAGCAGGAGTATTGGCCGGAGGCGCTCAAGCTGGCCCCTTTCGATCCCGGCGCCATCATCCTCTACGATGGCAAGCGGTACGACCTTGGCGATCCGTTGCGCAAGCCTCTCGAACTCTTCCGCACCGCCTTCTCCCCGCTCTTTCCCCTGCGTGACAAACTCCGCCTTCTGCGTCTGCGCCGCACGCTCCGGAAAAAAAATATTCCCGAAATCTTCAAGATGCACGACAAGCAGATGGGCGCTTACCTGCGTGAATGCAAGTTTACCCACCGTTTCCTGGATCGCTTCCTCCTTCCACTCTATAGCGGCATCTTTCTGGAGCGCAGCCTGACCACCAGCGTGCGGATGTTCGCCTTCACCTTCAAAATGCTCTCCGAAGGGCAGATTGCCCTGCCTGCCGCCGGCATGGGCGCGCTGGCGCAGCAGATCGCCGCCGACCTGGAGCCAGACACTCTCTTTCTGAACAGCCCCGTGGAAGCCCTGCCCCGCCATGGCAAGCAGGTGACCGGCATCCGCCTGGCGAATGGAGAGACCATCCCCGCCGATCAGGTCGTCGTCGCGACCCCGGCGGATGTGGCTGCCGAACTGACCGGCCTGAAACTGCCCCAGGAGTTCCACTCCGTGAGTTGCGTCTATTTCGCCCTTCCGGAACCGCTCTATCGCCAGAAGAAAGTCCTGCTGTTCGCCGATCCAAACCCTTACGCCGGCGACGAACCCTATGTCAACCATGCGGCACTGCTCACCAACATCGCGCCCTCGTACGCGCCCCCCGGCAAGCATCTGCTCTCCGTAAGCGTGCTGGGCAATCCCCGGATCTCCGATGCGGAGTTGGCGGAGCAGTGCAAGGCCGAGATCGCGCCCTATTTTCCCAGAGCCCAGCCGCAGACCTGGCGACTGATGCGCGTCTATCGCATCCCCCTGGCCCAGTTTGCGCAGCCGGTCAGCATCTTCGACCGTATTCCCGAAACCGAGACTGAGATCCCCG
>DATGIG010000036.1:0-5549 GCA_035295825.1 Chthonomonadaceae bacterium
CCGTCGGGCATCGGGTTTTTCACGCGTACCTATCCACACCACTCCGCCATCATCAGAGAGGTCAGCGAGGACGGACAGGTACTCGATATCTTCGAACAGAACTACGGCGGTAAACGGTATGTCGTGGAATCAACGCTGGACCTGGAAGAGTTGGCGCAAGGTTGGCTTCGCATCTATCGGCCTCAATAGCAGAAGGACCAAGGAGCAGGCTCCTTGGTCCGAAGGTTCCGGATCGGGGTGTTACTCCTTCTTGACTTCGATGGGCATCCAACCGCTTGCCGGTCCCGGCTTGCGGGTCCCGAAAACTCCCCAACTGAGGAGCCGAACGCGATAACGACCGGGCTTGAGAGCGACGATCTCGACCCAGGCATCTTTATCATCCATGTCTGTTTCCGGCTTCTTCGCTTGTGACGGGCTGGCGATTTTGAGTGTCGCTTTCGATATCTCCTGGGTAGCGCCATTCGCCAGGGATCCCTCCAGATAGCCGGCCACCTCCATCGCCTGATTGCGCTTATCCCGCTCCATATAGACCGGTTTGCCGTCGAAGGTCTGGATCTGGATTTTATAGTTGACTTTCCAGTAGTTGCCGATGGTCAGACTGACATCCTTCCCCGACAGGTTGCGTCCGAACGCCTGAAACTGGATAGTATCACCCACTTTGAAAACGGACCCCTCCTGTACGATCCGGGCGCCCAGTTGCAAACCTCTCACCTTTTCGCCCCATTGGAGCGGCTTCTCCGCGCCGACCGCACGCAGTGGTAGGACCAGGAGACTGAGCATCGGCAGGAGCGCTGCCAATGCCAGCGCGGATCGGGAGCGCGCCTGACAGCGATGGAGAGCCAGGAGCGCACAGAGATGAGTTTGCGCCTTTGGCGAAAGTACTGTCGTCAGGGCGCGGAAAAAGAGACGAGGGTTTCGGATCTTCGTCATACGATTCCTCCAGGATCTGAGAGTTCATCATACGACTGTTAGACAAGCGCCGCCATCTCTTTTTTATCCTGGCAGAAATATTGGCAGCGCCGGCGGACAAGTGAACTGCGTCCGCTGACGCTGCCAGGCTCTGATGCCACGTTTAATTGGCTATTTCTTGAGCGTGTATAGGTGAAGCCGCCCGTATTGGCTCCACTCCGAGACGATTACATTGCCGGCGTGGTCGAACGTGATTCCATGCGGGGAGTTACAGATGCCTTCGGTCCACTTCGCCGGCTCCAGGCCGAAGTTGGCGCGCTGCGATTCGTTGGGGTTATCGCCAAGCTGGGCAACGATACTATTGTCCTTCCCCAGGATCGTGACGCGGCCCTGCAGCTCCGCGATGGCGATGTAGTCCCCGGTAACCTGCGCTGCCGCCGGCATACGCAGGCCGCGCTGCAGCACCTTCACAAGATTGCCGTCCGTGTCCCACATCTCGACGCGGCCGCTCTCGCGGTTGCAGACGATGAGCATCGGCTTGGGGCCGCGCGTATCCACCGCGAGGCCATGGCAGCGGTTGAACTTGCCCTCCTCCGCCGGGGTGCTGCCCGGCCCACCGAAGGACTTGATGTACTTGCGGTCGCGGTCGTATTTGTGAATGTAGTTCTTCCCGTAGCCATCCGCGACAAAGATCGTGCCGTCGGGCGTGGCGACGATGTTCGTCGGGTGGAACTCATCGGCCTTGGTGTAGACGCCGGACTCTGTCGGGTATCCCATGGTCCAGGCCACGGTACCATCGGTCTTGATCTTGAGGACTTCGTTGAAATTGGGCCGCGCGCAATAGAGATATTCGCCGTCGCGCTCGCGCTTCATGAACAGGCCATGGACCTGCGTGGGGCCGAAGCTGCGCAGGTACTTGCCGTCCGGCGCGAAGACCAGGATCCCACGCGCGGTGTCGGTGCTGATATAGACATTGCCGGCGCGATCCACCGCCGCACCGCCGTGGGCCGGCCCAATCGGCTGGTTGTCCGGCTGCGCGGTAAAGTGGTTCGGCTCATACGTGAAATGGAGTTCCCGCTTTGGGGAACCCTGAAGCGGGGAGATCATGCACAGAGAGATGCTCAGGCAGAGGATAATCAGGGACAGGATGCGATGCCGACTTTGGCGCGTCATACGTTCACCTCGGTAAGAGATTTCTTTCGCCCTCACGCTTATGGCGGATATCCGGTGGAGGATGGGTGTGTTGCGGCGTTTCTAATGATACCCTATAAAAGGTCGCATTGCTCGCTAGACGGTCACTCCCCAGGCTCCCTCGACCGCTTTCCCTGGAGCCAGGGAGATCAGCCCCCATTCGGGATGGTTGAAAGCGTCCGAGCCGCAGGTCATCGGCTCGATGGCAAGGGCGCGGCGGCGATGCGAATCCGGTAGAGGATCACCGGAGTAGAGCACAAGGGAGGTGAAGGCCTCATCCATCCAGAGCGTCATCGCGTTAGAACCGTCGGGAGAACTCAGGCGCACGCGCAGCAAGCTATCCGGATCGCGCAGCGGCCTCACGTAGCAGGTATTGAAGGTCGTTGCGCCGATGGGTTGAGGCCGGCGGAAATCGTAGGGCGTGCCGTCCACAGGGATGATCTGTCCCGTCGGCAGCAGGTTTTCCATTTGCAATGTGGCCGCCATCGGGACCTGGAGGGTATCCTCATCAATGCGGTCCGAGCCGACGGTAAAATAGGGATGGAAACCGGCGGCGACGGGCGCGGTGCGCTCTCCGATGTTTAAGATGGCAAAATGGCAGGTCAGACCGCTCTCGTCCAGCATATACGCCACAGAGGCGAGCAGCGCAAAGGGATAGCCCGGATGGTCGTCCGCATTCAGCGCGATGCTAAACGTGATGGCATTCTCCGACTGCTGCGCTATTTCCCAGGGTACGAGGCGCAGAAAGCCGTGAATGGCGTTCGGACCATCCTTATCGTTGCAGAACATCTGGTAGCTCAGCCCCTCGAAAGTGTAGCGTCCATCGCGCACACGGCCCGGAAACGGAATGAGGACATCGCCCTGCCCTCCAACCTTCCCCTTCGCGCCCGTGTAGCCGGTGATGATGTCCCGGCGTGTTCCGTCGGGCGCTTCTCGCCACAGCCCGCGCAGAGAGGCCCCGTAGGGCGAGACCTTCAGGCGCAAGGTGGACGAGGCAAGCGTGATCTCCAGATCTCCTATTTCCGTTGGCATGGAAAGCCTCCTTGTTGAATTCCAGGACGTGTGAACTTCCGCTTGTCTCTATTGTACCCCCGCCGATAGGCCCTTCTGCAGTCCGATCCAACGTCAAATGGGTGATACCCAATTCATTTTTCCAGACCCTCCATATGCCAGGAGAAGGGTTCGCTTTTGTCGAATAGGGATCCATTCTTACCTGGAGATCAGCAACGGATGCAGGAGCAAGGCGGAAAAGGAAGGAGGGAGAAGAGCATCATGCGGTTCTGCGCAGTTGTGATAGGGGCTCTATTTATAATGGCAGGGACGATAGGATGGGCGGATGGTGGGGAGCGCGAAACGATCCCCGGATTTCTCAGCCCGGTGACGGATAAAATGATCCTCTCTGCTTCTACATCAATGGAAGTCAAACTCCTGTCGAAGACGAAAATCCCCAAAGACACGCTGGATCCGGTGCTGATGGCGAAATGGTCCCTGAACTACCTGACCGGTTCGGTGTCCGAGGAGGCGAACTTCGCCTCCAGCTATGGCAACTGGCCGCTGAAAATGCCTCCGTTCGCCATCGGGGGTGATAAGATCGCTATCGGGGACAGCGAGGTTCGGAATGCACTGGCCTTTGTGCTGATGCGCGACATGAGCGGCATCGACTACGGTGCGAAGGTCCAGAAGGGGGTGAGGGACCGCATTCTGAGTTATCAGCAGCCCTGCGGCCTATTCAATCCGCCGAACCATGCCGATACCGATGTCCTTTGGGCGACGGCCTGGGCGACGCGCGCACTGATCGAGGAGTTTGCTACCACCGGCAATCGGGAGGACCTGTCCCGTGCCGAGAGGGCGTTGAAAGCCGTGCGCCGGTATGCGGTGGAAGCCAACGACAGGGGGTTGCTGCGACTGGCCCCACCCGAGCAGCTTACCCTCGACGGCCAGGTGATCCGGTTCGCCTACCGCCCCAATCTGGACTTCTGCATTGTCGAGCCTTTTGTGCGCTATTACGAAGTGACGGGCGACAAGGAGATGCTGGCTATCGCCAGGGGGCTGGTGGAGGGGCGACTGCAGGGGTATGCCACGGGCCATGATACCGGGCATACCCACTCCTACTGGCACTCTCTGATCGGGGTCGCCCATCTGGGAGCGGTCACCGGAGAGCAGAAATACCTGGATTGGGTGGAGAGCCAATTCGAACGCTGGACACCGATGATGACCGATTACGGCTGGTTCGAAGCCATCGGCAACTATCAGGCGTCCGAGACATGCGCCGTGTCCGATTTGATGCATGTATGCGTTTACCTGGGCAGAGCCGGGCGATCTACGCGGTATGATCTGGTGGAACGCACCCTCCGCAACTACCTTCCCCAGGAGCAGTTCTTTGTGGATGATCCTGCCTTTATGCAACTGTGGCAGGAGCAAAAGTACGAGGATCGCGACAAGCAGAGGGCATTGATGCGACGCCTGGAAGGCGGTTTCCTCTGTCGCACCACGCCCTCCGACCGGTGGGCCTTGCCGGGCTCGCCCGAAGGTCCTGTCAGTCTCGAAGGCTGCTGCCCGCCTACCGGAATGACCGGCCTCTATCTGGCCTGGAAGGACATCGTCCGGAAGACGGACAGGGGCGTGTTTGTAAATATGGCCTTCAACCGCGACTGCGCGGAGGCAACCGTTGTCAGTTTCCTGCCGAACCAGGGGCGTCTGACGGTGGTTCCGAAGCAGGATGGCCTATTCTATATCCGAGTTCCGGGCTTTGCGCCGCACGATCAGGTGGCGGCGTGGCGCAATGGACGCAAGAGCAGCCGGATCGTCTGGATGGGCGATTATGTCACCTTCGCCTCGGCCCGGAAGGGGGAGGAGCTGACCGTGACCTACCCGCTGGTGGCCTTCCGTCAGAAGCTGCATCGGGCAGGCCGGGATTACACCTTTCACTGGAAGGGGAATGCTATAACGGGCCTGGAGCCGAGGGACGGCGTCTGGCCTCTTTTCAAGCAGATCCCCTATCCCACTCCCCCGTTTTCACGCTAAACCGCAGTGGGTGTCTCAGGGGCGCTTCAGGGCCAGGGTCAGTCCGTCGCCTATGGGCAGGACGCTGAGGGTCACCCGGTCGTCGTCGTGGATCTTGGCGTTCAGGGCACGCAGCGCCACAGTGCTCTCATCCTGCGCAGCCTCATCCGCCACCCTGCCCGACCAGAGCGTATTGTCTATGGCGATCAGTCCGTTCGGGCGCAGCAATTGCAGGGCGCGCTCGTAGTAGCCGTCGTAATTGGGCTTATCCGCGTCAATGAAAACAAAGTCGAACGTGCCGGCTTGCCCGCCGGCCAGCAACCCATCCAGGGTATCGAGCGCCGGGCCGATCCGCAGGTCGATCTTCCCTGCCACTCCTGCCTCCTGCCAGTAGCGCCGCCCGATGGAGGTCCACTCCTCGCTGACGTCACATGCGATCAGGCTGC
>DATGIG010000037.1:0-6903 GCA_035295825.1 Chthonomonadaceae bacterium
AAATCTTCCTGGGTGTGCAGATCCAGTGCGCCGAGTGCCACGACGAGAAGTTGGACAAGCAATGGAAGCAGGAGGACTTTCGCCGCTTTACCGCCTGCTTCACGAACATGGAATTCAAGCTGGTAGGCACACATCAGGAGATGGGCGCTCGTCTGCTGGACGTAGAGGAGAGTCCCCGGCCCTTCCGTGCGCCCAAAATGATGCCCCGGAAACTCAACTATCGAAGCTTTCCTCCCTTCGCCCTGGACGGCACGGACTTTTCCAATAGCCAGAACCGCCGCCAGGCGCTGGCCGCCTGGATGACCGCTGCCGATAATCCCTGGTTCGCTCAGGCTATCGTCAACCGGGTCTGGAACCATTTCCTCGGACGCGGCTTCGTCGAACCCATTGACGACTTCAGAGCTTCCAACCCGCCGGTCTTGCCCGATCTCTTGAAAGCCCTCTCCGAGGACTTCGTCGCCCACGGCTATGACCTGAAGCATCTGATCCGCCTCATCTGTGCCACTCAGGTCTATCAACTCTGCGCCGCTCCGGCGCATAACTCCGAAGACCCCGGCGACACGCTTTTTGAGCGTTACCGCTTGAAAGCCCTCTCCCCGGAAGAGCTTCTGGACAGCCTGGTGGATGCCACCGGAATGGAGCCGGCTTTAGAGAAGGTGGGAGGAGATCGCCTGGAGAGGCTCAAGTTTGCCTTGCGCCAGCAGTTCACCTTTCTCTTCGACACCGACGAGGAGTTCGAGCAGAAGGAGTTTGCGGGCACGATCCCGCAGGTGTTGATGCTCTTAAATGGCAATCTGGTCAACCGGGGCGTGACGCCCATTCCTGGCACGGCGCTGGCTTCGGTGCTTACTTTGCCAGGCGGAGATGCCAAAAAGATCGAGGCGTTGTATTTAAGGACGCTTTCGCGTCCGCCAACCGCTGCGGAGTTGCACCGCTGGACCAACTTTCTTCAGGGGCGCACCGAGGTGGCGATCACGCCTGCTTCCACCGCGCCGCCGGCGCCGCGACGGCCCTATCTGGCGCAGGGCAAGCCGGCCCGGCAGGCTGGCAACGCGCCGGACCCCCTGTCCCGTTTCGGACGGCGAGGCCAACTCACGGAGCCGACCCCACAGCAGCAGGCATATGAAGACCTGTTCTGGGCGCTGCTCAACTCCAGCGAGTTCACCTTCAATCATTAAAAAGGCAAAGCAAACCCCCTCTCCTTCTCTAAAGGAGAGGGGGTGATGTTTCTAACCTCCGCTTAAGATCCGCCCGTGAGGGCGGTTGGCCGAAGGCCCACCAGACGGGTCGTTTACGGCCCGGCAAGAGGTGAGGTTCTCTCTTACTGAACGCTCAGTTGCAGCGTATGCTGGCCGCTGCCGTTGACGGTGAACTGGCAACTGCCCGAGGGATTGACGGTGAGCGCGGAGGCGCTTCCCCCATCCAGGCTGGCCGACCAGTCGCGAGACGGGTCCAGACCCGTCAGCAGCACGCCGGTCGTGCCGGTCTGGCTGCTCCATTTCATGGTGAATCCATTCGCCAGCATCCGGATGTTATGCAATGCGGCCTGGTAGTGGATCGCATACGGAGCCGCATTCAGATTCGAAGGCGTCTCGTTGAAGACGACCACCCAATCCTCCAGGCCCGACCGGTGCAGCAGCGCCCCGCCCACTTTGCCATCCGTAGAATGGAGGGCGATATTGGAAAGCGTGACGCCGGAATTGGCCGACTGCAGCACATTGGTGAAGCACAGAAACTGCGGCTCGGGTGTTTGATGGGAGTCCCAATACTCCTGCACCTGCCAGTGCAGCTCTTTAGGAACAAAGGCATTGGCGCCCGGCAAGCTCGCCTCAGTGAACGCATGCAGGCCCACGCCCGAACCCGATAATGAGGTCATCTGAACGTTCTGCCCGCCCGGCGTCGTCCAGGTCGCGATATTGCCATTGATGCTGGGCTGGCTGAGCGTGTGCTGCACGAAGACCTTGGGAGCCGGCGCGTTCTGCATGGCCTTCTGCTCAGGGTCTGCATAGCTGTCGAAGCGGGCCAGATTGCGTGGATTCTGCACGTTGGCGCGCACGTGCGTGATCACCGTGTCGCAACTGCCGTCGGAGCAGGGCAGATAGACGATCTCCGTCGTTCCCTCATGCACGTAGTCGGGGGGCGGGTTATAGGCGCCACGAGCAAAATAAGAACCGCCGGTCACGCCGCACAGGTAGGCATACTGATCGGTCGTCTCGCCGCTGTCATAGCCGCCAGCTTCTTTCATCGCCCCCAGACCGCTGTAGGACATGCCGTTGGAAATCCAGTTGGCCAGATAACTGTAGCTGCAGACCCCATAGGTCATCGGGTGGGTGAGGACCCATTCCCCATTGCGATAGAGCTGCCAGTCGCTGCCGTAGGTGCAGTGATGGTCGCAGTGCGAATTGGGGGGGACCATCGCCCCGAAGAAGCTGGAAGAAGGCGACCAGCCAGGATGATAGAAGAGGATGCCGGCGCCGGGCGCGATCGCTCCCGCCGGCAGGCCGGCCGTGCTCCACTCGGCGGCCGGCGCAGAGGGATTGAAAAGAGTCAGACCCCGCGCGTAGGGATGTGACCCCGAATGCCACCCCTGCGGATTAGTATAGATGTCCAGGGCCAGCTTTTGCAGATAGGGCGCCATGCTGCTGCCGCGCTGTCCCAGCAGGCCGGCCAGCGCCATCGTGGCCGAAACCGAATCCTCCGGACGGATGTTGCGGCAGTTGGTCATGTCCCCCCACTCGAAGTAATCCTTGAGGTCCGGGGTGAACTGATAGAGCCAGAGCAGCCCGAAGGCGTCCAACTGGCCGTCGAACTCGGGCAGGTGGCTCTGGCCGGTCGCGGTCGCCTCGCCCGCCGAAAGATGGCAGAGGGTGTCGAGCATGTTCATGTTATACTCGGCCCCGTAGTTGATGTAACCCCCCGCCGCCCCACGGGCCAGGTAGTCATAGAGAGCGTTGCGTAGGCCGAACCGCCAGCCGAGCGCAGGCTGATAATCCAGACCGCCGACCGGCATCATGCCGCCCCCGATCGCAGAAAATTTCTGGTTGGGCAGGCTGGCGCAATACGGGTCGTCCGGCGCGATCAGATAGGTGTCGATCAGGCCGGTGTAGTAGCCGTTGTTGGCGTCGGTGTCTCCGATCCGGATCCGCTCTTTGCCCTGCTCATCGAGCACCCGATGCGTCACCCACTTGAGCCAGTCGAGGTACTGGGTGCGCTGCGCCGTGGTCCATCCCGGATAGCACCAGTCATAGACCATGCAATAGGCATCCCAGTGGAACGTCAGGTTGTTCTCGGCCCCATCCCATCCGGGATGGCCGCCGGGCAGCTTGTAGGGGGTGCCGAAGCAGCCTTCCTGGACATACCAGTTGTAGACCGCCTGGGCGTAGGTGGGATCGCCGGTCACCTGATAGGCGATCGTGTAGTACTCGCCTTTGTCCCCGATCCGCTTGCCGGGGACACTTTTCTGAACGTACTGCCAGAGGGGAGTGTTTTCCTGGGCCATCTGGTTCCAGGCCGCCTGCCACTGCGGGGTCCAGTACAGATGCGGAATACGCCCGGTGGGGGAACCGGTATCGGCCAGCGCTGTGCCGGCTCCCATGCCAAAACCTGCCAACATAAGTGCGAGCATCAGCCTGCGCAATTTATGCAACAGCTTGCGTCGCAGGCTGCGGCTGTCAAACATCCATGATCTCATTCTGTCCTCCTGGATCCAGGCAAACAATCTCCCTCTCTCAAACGGAGGGAGGAGCGCATGCTTGCCGGCAGGCGGCAAGGCGCCGCCTCTTTCGAGGCTGCCGGACCGCCGCTCCGGGAAGCATGCCTATATATTCGGTTGCTTGGATGACGCGATTGAGCGCAACACGTCCGATCGGAACTTCCGCGAACGCCGGAGTGCATTATAACGGTGGGACGTCGGGGTGATTCCTGATGCTGCGTCTTCCAGGTTCAGTTATTCCTGACCGGGAAGGTATCAAGAACACGTAGAAGTACGGGGATTGGGTGTTCTCCCCAACGGAGGAGGTGTTCTTTCCTAACTTAAGAGACGGGGGAGCAGTCCATTTCGTACATACTGCCGAAAATTATTTCTGGTCGCATGCAAAAATAATCATCGGGCGCCGGCGGCGCCCGATGCCGAGCAGGCGGAAAAGTCCCCGCCTGCTCAATTTGCGCCGGGATTAGCGGCGAGTTGGCGCAGGGCACGCGGGCGAACGAATTCGCCATTCTCATTCACGATGAATTTGCCATCGGGATGACGCGCGCCGCGCTCCACCACGAAAAACCCGCCCGTTCCGTGCGCCGGCAAGACTAGCTTGTAGCTGACCAGCCTGGAGGCCTTCTTCATATCCGTGCTGCCCAGCAGCTTGTAGTCATGGTAGGCTAGCGATTGCACCGGGCAATGCAGCGCCTCGGCATCGGGCAGGTACTTCGGAACCAGATCGGCCAACTGCGCCGGCAGGCGGCCCTCGGCAGCCCGGTAGGCGATCACGGCGACACGGATGTTTTCCAGCCTCCGCCTGCACTCCTGG
Organism: Chthonomonadaceae bacterium; assembly: GCA_035295825.1. Lineage (GTDB taxonomy): Bacteria > Armatimonadota > Chthonomonadetes > Chthonomonadales > Chthonomonadaceae > DATGIG01. Next base: position 4,524 of record DATGIG010000037.1, read on the forward strand.
TCCCGGTAAGCCTGGATGTGGCGCATGTCCACGCCCGTCCAGGCGATCAATCCCAGTCCCAACACCGCGCAAGCCGCCAGCGCCGCGCGATGGCTGGTGACCGAGGCTCGCAGCTTGTCGGCGATCATCCGCCGGTCCGGCCAGACCTTCACCGCCCAGGATACCCCTCCCATCGCCAGGCAGATGAGCAGGCAATCAATGGGATAGCGGAAGCGATGCGAGCCGTAAAAGATGAGCGCGTTGATCTGGGTCGCCCCGATCATCGCAAGCAGGATCAGCCCCGGATGCCGCTCCTTTAAGAGCTTGTGCGTGGTGAACGGCAGGAAGAGCAAAAACAGCAGCAGCACCCCGCCATAGTAGGTGGCCGTCACCATCCCGATCATACGGCTGTCGGTGCCGAAGTAGATCGGTATCCACAGGCGCAGCAATTTTCCGCGCAGCAGGTAGAACCATTTGTCCGGATTGGCGCGCAGCCACTGGATCCCGAACCGCTCGGACACCCTGTCCCGAATGATCTCGTTATTGGTGGCGCGTATCGCGGGCGCGTACTCCGGCAGGTAGGTGTCCCACAGGTCCGATCCATAATAGAGCGGATCCAGGACCACCAGCCGGTTGTTGGATTGTAAAATGACGGACCCACCGCAGGTCGAGAACGGAATGGGAGCGCCCATCACGATCTGATTGCGCACGATCCAGGGAATCAAGACCGCTGTCGCGCATCCCAAAAGCGCCAGGGGACGCAGCCACAGCCGGGAAGGCTTTCCGAAGACCAACCACGCCCAGAGGGGGAGCAGCGGCACGAGCAGCACGCACCACGGCTTGGTCAACAGCAGCAAGCCGTAGACTATCCCAGCGCCGATGGCCCAGGCAAGCCCGCGCTTCGCGTTGATCGGCAGGCAACACCATACGAACAGGCAGACCAGGAAGGCGGCCGTCGCCTCCGAATAGAGCGACTGGCTGAAGAAGAGCGACATCGGATAAAAGGCCGCCATAACGGCCGCCAGGCGCGCGGCCCGGCGATCGAAGCAGCGCAGCGTGATCAGATAGACCAGCAAGACCGTCAGAACGCTCAGCAAGCAGTTGCCAAGCCGCGCCGCCGCGTAGTTGTGCCCGAAGACCCGATAGATGCCCGCATAGAACAGCGAAGGCACCGGCGCCCGGTAGGCGGTCAGATGGTTGGGATCTTTGACATCCGGGCTGGGACCCCGATAGCCATGTCCCTGCGCCAGGTTCCAGGCATAGGTGTCGTACTCCGCATCGTCCGATCCCCGGTAGGGTGGCGTTTGGAAGCCGGTAAAATGGGCTGTAGCGAACAGGCGGATCCCTAACGCCAGGATCAAGACGATCGCCAGGAACCAGGTCTCCCGATGGTCCCGGCGGCGGGGAGCCGAAACCGGCCCGCCATCCCGCATGGTGACGACGGCCACATCCTGCTCGAGCAAAAGACCCTGGGCGGCCTCGGTGAGGCTGCTATTCTCCGTGGGGATCGTGATCCCGCGGTCCGTTCTGTCTCTTCTCATCCGTCTTAAACTCTCCTGTACGGTACGAATCTCGGGTCGCTATTTCCTGGCGGTGCAAAAATCGTGCCATCGCCGGCATTTGTGCCGAAAATGCAAAAAATTCCAGGCTCATCTGCCTTTGGGCTATAATAGAGAAACGGACATAAAGGGGATCGGCTCTCCTGCTTTCGAGAAGCCGGGCGGGAACTCCTGCGCTCTGCCGGATCGCGGCGAGGAGGATTTCTATTTTGCACGCCTGAACTTTATCCCTGAAAGTCCGTCTGTAAGGCTTGAGGCCGCGATACCTCCTGGGAGGCAAGCGAAAGACAAGGAGGCTGTCTGACCGATGAAAGCGACCTGGATGAGAGGACTGCTCCTGGCGGCGGTGGCGCTTCTGGGCTGCGGGCGCAGTCACGCCCAGACCGGGCCGGCGCTCACGCCTGCGGCGATAGACCGGCAGATACAGGAGGCCTGGCAGGCGCAGCATATTCAACCCTCGCCGCCGGTGGACGACGCGCGCTTCCTGCGCCGCGCCTATCTCGATATCCTCGGCACTGTCCCGCCGCCGAACGTGGTGACCGCCTTCCTGGCGGATCAATCCCCCGATAAGCGCGCCAAACTGGTGGACACCTTGCTCGATAATCCCCGCTATGCCAACCACTGGACCGACTATTGGGACTACACCCTCATGGGCCCGGTGAAAAACGGCCTGCAGGTGAATCGCTATGCTTTCCGCCAGTGGCTGCGCGAGCAGTTCCTGCAAAATACACCCTGGAACAAATTCGTCACCGAGCTTATCACCGCCCGCGGGGAAACGCTTCTAAATGGCGACCTGGCCAGGGGAATCTCGATGACGGAGACACGCAAGGGAGCCAGCCCGG
>DATGIG010000038.1:0-13601 GCA_035295825.1 Chthonomonadaceae bacterium
CTGCTTACCCGAAAAGTTGACGTTGATGGAGAAGGGACCCAGGTTCGGATAGGCTTCGATCCACTCCCGTGCTTGACGGCAGGCCTCTTCCAAGACCCAGTACCCGATGGAGACGATCAGGCCGCTCTCTTCCGCAATCGAAATAAATTTTCCGGGGGGTATCAGGCCGCGTGTGGGATGCTTCCATCGGAGGAGCGCCTCCGCACCGCTGAGATGTCCTGTCTCCAGCTCGATCAGGGGCTGGTATAGCAGATAGAATTCCCTGCGATCCAGCGCGGAGCGTAACCCGGTTTCGATCTCCATATGCTCGATGACCCGATCATTCATACTGGCATCGAAGAGGCTGTAGGTCGCTTTACCGCTCGCCTTGGCTTCGTACATGGCGGTGTCCGCATGGCGCAGCAGGTCTTCGGGTTGCCCGCTCATATCCGTAGCGTAGCTGATCCCGATACTTGCCGAGGCAAAGACTTTTTGATTGTGGATCAGGATCGGCACATGCAGCATCTCGATAATGCGTTCGGCAACTTGTATCGCATCTTCCACCTGTGGGATCTGTTCCAGCAGGAGAATAAATTCGTCGCCACCAAGCCGCGCCACCGTGTCGCCTACCCGAACGCACTTCATCAGCCGCTCCGCCAGGGTGAGGAGCAGTTGATCTCCCTCCTGGTGCCCCAGGCTATCATTGATCGTTTTGAAGTTATCGAGATCCACAAAGATGACGGCGATATGCCCATGGGTATGTTGCGCACGGCTCCAGGCCAGTTCCAGGCGATTGAGGAAGAGCGCGCGATTGGGCAGTCCGGTGAGCGCATCGTGAAACGCCTGATGCGTGATCTGCTCTTCAAACGCTTTGCGGATCGTAATCTCCGCCTGCAGCTCCTGGTTTGTCGCTAAGATCTCCCGGGTCCGCTCCTGGACGGCGGCCTCCAGGGCGCTCATTTTGAGCGCCGCCTGCTGTGTCATTTCCCATTTTGCCGTGAGCGCGCACGCCAACTGAAAGACCTCGATGTTGTCGAACGGCTTTTTGAGGATCAGCAGGCGATCTCCTACATCCAGGCGCTTCAGCACCTCTTCCCAGGAGTGATCGGAATAGGCGGTGCAGATCACGATCTGAAGCCTCGGGTCGCGCTGCCAGAGGCGTTCGATGGTCTCGACGCCATCCCAGCCCGGCGGCATGCGCATGTCCACGAATGCCATAGCAAAGGGAGCATCGGCCTCCAGAGACTCGCACACTTTCTGGAGGCCCTCATCCCCCTGGTACACCGAAGTCAGCTCGAAATCGATGGAAGGAGCTGCCGGTTCCGCTGCTCCGAAGAGGTCCGCTTCTAGGGCGTCCAGGTCGGATGCCGACCTGGCTGGCAGGAGGATCTTGCGGAAATCTTCATGAATGGCGGGATTGTCGTCAATCAGCAAAATACGCCGGTTTACCAGGCTCATTCTCGGGTTTCCTCTATGTTAAGGGGCAGTTCGAGAGTAAAGGTCGCCCCTTTGCCCACCCCCTCGCTGTATGCTTTCAACGCCCCCCCCATCTCCTGCGCCGCCAGCACGCAACTGTGCAGCCCAAAACCGTGCCCATCCTTCCGGGTTGTGAACCCGTGAGAGAAGATACGCGTCAGGTTCTCCGCCGGGATTCCTACCCCATTGTCCACCACGCAGATCTTTAAGGTATGTGCTGACGTGACTTCCGCCTGGAGCGTGATTTGGTGTGGAGCATCGACACCCTCCATCGCATTTTTTGCGTTGGCAATCAGGTTCAACAGGATCTGCAATACCCGGTGTTTATCCAACGGGAGCGGCGGTATTGCGGCGAATTCCTTCTTTACACTCACATGATGGCGTGTCAGCGCTTCGGAACTCATGCGCAGGGCGTCTTCCAGCAGATCGCCTATCTGTACCTGTTCGAGGACACGGGAAGCGCCCGCATAGGATTGCTGGGTGGCGACGATGTCTTTGATGTGGTCGATGCTCTTCGTCATCCGTTCCAATTCTTCCAGCGTGTTCTTCTGTTCCGTATTCAGCGCTTCCACCAGCTTTTGCAGATAGAGGGGCAACTGCTTGCCCTTCGCGTCTTGCGTAAGAAAGTCGCCCATGTCGAGCGCGTGGTCGTTCAAGAGTTGAACCACTCTGGCAAGCCCTGCCGACTTGGATTCGCGCACCTGCCGATAGATCAGGCCTGCGGAGACGTTGACGCTGTTAAGCGCATTCCCCACGTTGTGCAGGACATTGGTGGCGATTTCGGCCATACCTGCCTGTCGGGCTGTGGTGACCAGTTCCGCCTGGGCGGCGCGAAGTTCTTGCGTCCGCTCCTGCACACGCTGCTCCAACTCTTCGTAGAGTGTGGCATTCTCCAGAGAGATCGCCGCCTGGGAAGCGAGCAACTCCAACAGGGCGATCCGGTCCGCAGTGAAGGCGTTGCTGGCCAGATTGTTCTCCAGATAGACCATCCCTATCAATTTCCCCTGTCGCGACAGAGGAATGCACAGGACCGACTTGGGTTTTGTGCGCTGAAAATAGGCGTCCTCGGAGAACAGGTTTTGTGCGCTCGCATCGGCCAGGATCACTTTCTCACGGGTACGCCGCACATAACTGAGCAGGGATTGCGGCAGGCAGTCCTCAGTGTCGCACAGCCGGGCCATAGCGGTCTGGATTTCCTGCACTCCCGCTTCCGCTTCGATCCAGAGGCGATCCTGGCGCAGCAACAGCAGAGAGCCACGTTGTGCGCCGGCGTGTTCGATCACCGTCTGCATCAGGGTCTCCAACAAGTTGGAGAATACGATCTGGCCCGAAATCGCCTGAGAGGCTTTGACGGCGGCCATGGCATCCAATTGCCCTGCCTGGAGCGCCATGGTTGTGGTGGAAGCCGATGCCTTCCTTTCCGCCAGTGTGGGAAACTCGTGTTCCAGATACCTGACTTTGTCCTCCGCACCCCAGCGCGCATAGCCGGAGTGCGCCTCACGTAGATAAGCCAGCGCGACCGTCTCGAAGCCGCGCGCCTGGTAGAAGCGCCCGGCACGTTCGTTGGCGATACTCTCTATATGCACAAAGCCATGCTCACGGGCCGCTTGGACTGCTGCTTCATAGCGCCGCATGGCCTCCATCTCCTGGTCCTGGATCCGGGCGATCTCTGCGGAGAGGAGCGCGTAGCGACAGGAGAACGTCATCGGGCCGTGCTTTTGCCAGAAGCGATGCTGCTCCTGATATGCCAGAAGGGTTGCAAGCAGCTCGGCTTGCTCCTCCGGGGGCGCCTGCTCGTAGTATGCGGCCAGCGCCAACGACGCATAGAAGCAGAATTCCGCCTCCTGAGGAAGCCCTGCGCCGCCACCAAGGCCGGTGGCGCCCTCACGTGCGGCGGCGGTGGCGCCTTTCAGATCCCCCGCAAGCAGCTTCACAAGGGCCTTATAGGCCCAATAGGTCAATCCCCAGACGGTAGTCGGCAGCGCCTTGAGATTCGCCTCGAATGCAGCCTCATCGAGATCTAGGCCCTCCAGGGATGGAAAGTGGGCCGGACTATTTCCGCGCAATTGCTGAACACAGCCGTGTATCCCCGAAATCGCCGAATGTACCGGGAGGTGTTTGGCCTGCCGCGTGATCTCAAGATACCCCTCCGCCTCCTCAGAGACATGCGCGAGGGTATCTCCCTGAGCAAATTGAAGGGCGACGATTTGGTTGGCGGCGATACAGACGGTGTTGATGTCTCCCGCTTCCATGGCGGTATCGAGCGACTTACGGAAGGTAGACAGCGCCTCGTAGATGGGACGGACCCAGAAGTGGATGAACCCGCCGGTCACAAAATAGATGACGCCTGTGCCTCGTGAGAGCCCATGGCGTTCCAGGAGGTTCAGAGCCACTTGCCCGAACCGATAGCCCTCATCCCACATTTCAAACAGGCGTCCCAGCATGGCGCCGAAGCAGGCGTAGCCGTGCATCGTGAACGGAGAGTTGCCGTAGCGCAGGCTCAGGCTCACGATATGGCAACACATCACATCGTGCATATTGGGGTCGGTGAAATAGGCGATTGGGAGCGACGCGGAGAGGAAAGCCATCACCGCTTGCATCTCCGGATCGGCCATGGCGGGAAGCTGGAGGAGGTCTTCGATAGAGCGCTCCCCTAACTCCTTCCAGGTCTGTTCGGTAAACGCTCGCAGCGCCTCCGGCGTAGGGTGGACGTCGAGTTCCAGGTCGCAGAACTCCCTACACCCAATCAGGATGGTTTGCAGGGCTTGCTCGACATTGCCGCGCGTATTATGAAGCTCGGTCTGGATGCCATAGACCTCCGCCTGATGGATCCGGCCTCGGGCATGATTTCTTAAGGTTGTGATCTGATCCTGTGCCGCGTCCAGATGCCCGCAGGTCCATTCACAGCGGGCGCGCTCCAGCGCCATGGCGTAAGTGAGATCGTAGTGGGATTTCCAGCTCTCGTCGCTGAGCAGGCCCTGACCTGCGGAGAGATAGGCCAGTGCGGATGAGAATGCGGCGGCATCTCGGGCCTTGCGCCCGGCCATCAGGTTGAGTTCGGCCAGATCCAGCCGTTCGCCGGGCGAAGAGATCAGGTCTGCGGCGGCATTGAGGTGATTGACGACCTCAAAGAGGCCCTCACACGGAGGAGGATCCGAAGCGCCACCGCGCAGAGAACGGCCAATGGCGAGATGGAGGCGGGAAAGATCCTCCGTTGGGATCAGAGAGTAGGCTGCCTGCTGTACACGGTCGTGCAGCCAACCATAAGTAACATTCGGCTCAACGTCCGAGGCATCGTCCGTAGCCGGTGTGTCGGAAGCATGCTCCAGCATACTCCCGGAGAGCAGTAACAGTCCGGAGCCGACGGCAGAGTGGAGGCATTCGATGATGTAGACCAGCGACTGATCCATGATATGGGCCAGGGTGACCAGATCGAAGCGGTTGCCGATGCAGGCCGCGAATTTTAACGCTTCTTGCGCTGCGGAGTCCAGGCGGCTGATCTGATCTGCCATCAATTCGACGACGTTGTTCGTCACGTTCGCTGCGCGAATATGCACCGGGTCCCAGTGCCACCGCTGGCTTGCATGGTCAAACCAGAGCAGTCCGTCGTGATACAACGTCTGCAGGAACTGTTCGGAGAAGAACGGATTGCCCGCCGTCTTCTCCAGCACCAGGGTGACAAGAGGCTCTGCATCGGTAAGAGTACAGTGGAGCGTGTCGGTCACCAACAGAGAGAGGGAGGGGCGGTCCAGGGGACCCAGACAGATCTCCAGCGGCGGACATGCCTTGCGGATCGCTTCCACCGTCCGTATCAGGGGGTGAGCCGGGCTGACTTCATTGTCGCGATACGCGCCCACTACCAGCAGATGGCGCGTCTCCGGGTGGGTGAGCAGGTATTCCAGCAGGTCCAGGCTGGCCGGGTCGGCCCACTGCAGGTCGTCCAGAAAGAGGGCCAGGGGGTGTTTCGCATCGGCGAACACGCCCAGGAAGCGGCCAAAGACCCGCTGGAAGCGGGCTTTCGCCTCCAGAGGCGGCAGGGAAGGCAGGGGAGGCTGCGGGCCGAGGATCAGTTCGACCTGGGGAATGAGGCCAATGATGATCTGCCCGTGCCCCTCCAATGCCGCTTCCAGCCGCTGCTTCCAGCGGGTCACTTCGATTTCGTTGCCGGCCAGTATCTGCTGTATCAGCCCCCGAACGGCTTCCGAGAGGGTCGCATAGGGAATGTCCCGTTTGTACTGGTCGAATTTGCCCGAGAGGAAGAAGCCCCGCTCCCGAACGGCTGGCCCATGCAGCTCATGGACTACCGACGACTTCCCGATGCCGGAATAGCCGGAGACCAGCACGAACTCGGGGGCTCCGGCGGCGACCATACGGTCGAAGGCTCCGAGGAGATCCGCCACCTCTCGCTCCCGTCCATACAGTTTTTGCGGGATCTGGAGTCGGTCCACCTTATCCCGCTCCGCGAGCGTGAACGACGCGATCTGGCCGGTAGCCTGCCACTGCTCCCAGCATCGCTCCAGATCGTACTGCAGGCCGGCAGCGCTCTGATAGCGGTGCTCCGCCTCCTTGGCCAGCAGGCGCATCACCATGGCGCTGAGCAGCGCGGGCATCTCAGGAACGACCTCGTTAGGCGCCAGGGGCGTCTGGGCGATGTGGCTATAGACCCACTCCAGAGGGGTGTCCGCCTGAAAGGGCAACTGTCCTGTAAGCATCTCATAGAAGGTGACGCCCAGGGAGTACAGATCCGTGCGGTAGTCCAGCATCCGGTTCATGCGTCCGGTCTGCTCCGGCGACATGTAGGCCAGCGTTCCCTGGATGGCATGGGGGTGCTGCGCCCTGCTCTGTTCACGGGGCGCGTGGGTCGAGATAGCGGAATCGAGGATATGTACTGCGCCGGTCTGCAGGTTGACGCGGATATTGGCGGGCTTGATGTCTTTATGAATGAGATAATTTCGGTGTAAGTCCGCCACGGCGCTGGTGATACGGATGGCAAGCGGGAGGAAGCGCGATACCGGCATGGGGATCAGGCAGAGTTGGTCCAGGGATTGACTATCGTGATCCGCTGCGATATGTGCAGAAACGCGTTGGGCGACCATGCTTAACTCCTTGTGTACAATCCCGAGAGGCAGGATACCGTCGAGGGATGACAGGGCCGCTTTGGCGATGGCGCACGTTTCCACGATAAGACGGGAATATAGTCCTGCCCCTGATCGGTGTCTATGACAACGGGGCGGACACGATTCGACACCGTTGTGAGACCTGATCACTCCGTCAGGGGAGATGACATGAAGGGATATTCCATGAACACGTATAATTTCACCATACTATTTCGAGGCGGATAGCCTGGCGTGGAGGATTGGGAGGTGCAGGGAAAATGCGCTCGGTTCTGATAATCATACTATTGGCGTTGTGCCTGATGCCGGGAAGAGGGGAGAGGCGATTGGAACATGGGGATAGAGTACGGGACGGGCGAACGTTTGTGGCATGGAAGACGTTCGCCGGGTTCGAGAAGGTGATGGGGGCCGGGCAGCAGGAGGTTGTGTTGACCTCGCCGGAGGTGAAGACGCCGTTGCCTGCGAATGAGATCGTTGTCTCGTGGAACGCGGAGACGCCGCCGGGGACGGGGCTAAAAGTGGAGGCGCGGGTCTGGCGGGGGGAGCTTCCGACCAAGTGGTACACGTTGGGATTGTGGTCGAAGGACGGCATGACATATCCCCGTGAGAGCGTGGCCGGGCAGAAGGATGCGGATGGCGATGTGCAGACCGATACGCTGGTCCTGACGGAGCCGACGACAAAGCTGCAGTGGCGCGTGACCCTATCGGAGGCGGAGGGGAAGCCGGCTCCGACGCTGAAATTTTTGGGCGCGTCGTTGCTGGACAGCCGCGCTATGCCGACCCCACAGGAGCCGAACCGCACGGCCTGGGGCAAGGAGGTGACCGTTCCGGGACGCACACAACTGGGCTGGCCGGGAGCGAGCGGGTGGTGCAGCGCGACGAGTACGGATATGACGCTGGCGTTCTGGTCCGGGCGGCTGAAGCGTCCGGAACTCGATATGCCGGTTCCGGATGCGGCTAAAGCGGTCTATGATCGGGTGTGGGACGGCACGGGGAACTGGGTGTTCAACACGGCGTTCGCAGGTTCGTTTCCGGGAATGCGGGCGTATGTGACGCGGTTTTCGGACGTGAGTGAGTTGGAGGATTGGATTGTGGCGGGGATGCCGGTGGTCGTTTCGGTTTCGTATGATCTATTGCGAGGGAAGGCGGAAGATCACGATCCGGGACATCTGCTGGTATGCGTCGGTTTTACCAAGGAGGGGGACATCGTGTTGAACGACCCGGCGCACCATCCGGAGAAGGGGGAAGCCTGTCGCCGGGTGTTTTCGCGCGAGAACTTCGTGCGGGCCTGGGCGCGCTCTCGGGACACGGTCTATCTGATCTACCCGGAGGGCGTGAAACTTCCGGCGGATCGGTGGGGGCATTGGGAGTGAGTTACCGAACCCCCGAATGGGGGTTCGGTAGGTTCGGTAGGTTATTTCCCCTTGAGTTTGAGGGTAGCCTGCCCCGATTTTTCGGCGAAGGCGTTGGTGGAGATGGCGGTGATTGTATACTCCACTCCCCGGCTGTTGAAGAGGCCGCTGAGATTGATCGGGTCGGTCTGCCAGAATCCGTTTTTGTCCACGTTGACAACGGTGTCGGCGGCAGTTCCCTGAACTCCCACAACGCCGAGCAGCCGGTTACGGTAATCCACCTTCACATGCACCTGGGTGTTGGGCGTGGCCTTGCCCTTGATAATGAGCGGGTTGGCTATCGTGTCATTGGGACCTGGAGAGGAGATTACCGGATCGATCGGTTTGCCCGTTCGGACGCGGACGGCGCGGTCGGCCTGCTGAACATATTTTTCGCCATCGGATCCGACCAGGCGCACCGCGAGGCGTGCATTCTCGACGTCGTCCCCCTTACGAACGGTATAGTCGGTGGCATAGCGGCCCGGCGCAACCTCCGCCATACGGATGTCTTTGATATTGCCGACGGAGAAGGTGGCGGCCCCGCCAGGGCTGCCGGTCATCTCGACATGGAGCGTGTCGCCGGGTTCCAGGATCCTATCGCCGTTGTGGTTGACCGTTTTGATGCCTCCAACCGCGCGCTCGGCCTGCATGAACTTCCAGACACTTTCCGTGGTGTTGCCAGCATTGTCAGTTACCCGGAGCTCTACGGTCTGAGGGCCTGGCTGCAGGGGTTCTTTGGGCGTGAAGGTGACAAAGTCCTTGGTAATGGTGGCATCTCCGGTAATGTCATGCCCATTGAGCATCAGGCGTATTCGGTCGGTATTGACCTGGCTGCCGCCGTGATCTTCAAATACGGCGGAGATATTGGGGCGCGGGCTGGTAACGCGGGTATCGGGTTCCGGGGAGCGGTCGCGGATTTGCGGGGGGACCGTATCTACCGAGAGCATGTTGGCGGCCTGGATGAGCGGCGCGATCTTATCCCCTCTACGGAGGCTGCCGATGACGGTCGCATTGCCCAGTTGCAGCTTCTGATTGTCCGGAACGGTCCAGGAGCCGACATAGTGTCCCGGCGCGGTCTCGCGCATGGGGATATCCTCCGCAAGGCCGGGAATCCGGAACGACGCATCGCTGTTGGGGGTTCCGTCGAGTGTGGCCGTCAGCGCCTGCCCGGCGCGCAGCCAGCCGCTGCGGCTCTCCGTGGTGAAAGCGAAGCCGTTGATCGTCGGGGTGATGGAATTTTTGGGCGCATTGTCATCGTGGTCGTGCCGATGTTGGGGGTTCTGGTCATGGTCCTCATGGCCCTGATCCTGCGATACGATGAGGACCGTGCGGGTCTGACCATCCCATTTGACGTCGAGACCGAGCGCCTCCCCCAGAAAGCGCAGGGGAACCATGGTGCGCCCGGCGATCAATTGGGCAGGTACGTCCAGAAGGACATCCTTGCTATTGACGGTCGCATGGCGGTCATTGAGGCGCAGTTGAATGTCCACTTTACCGTTGCTGGCGACCACGGTCTGGGTTTCCGGAACCCAGGTGACACTGGCGCCGAGCTTTTCCAGGACGCCGCGTACGGGCACCAGCACGCGTCCCTGTACCTGTTGCGGCCCCATCCCATTGAAAACGACGGGGTCACCGTTGACGGTCACACTGATGTCCTGGGCCAGGGCTTGGACGCCGCTTAAAAGCAGGAAGATCGCGAGGTAGAGCGGGGCCTGCAAGCTCCGAAGGCGTGCCAGGAAGAGAGTGCGATAGGAATTGCCGTTGAGAATCGCATGCTGCATGTTAGACCTCCAAAAAAGCACGGGAGGATAAGTTATCCTCTCGTGCCAAGAATTAAACGGGAAGCGAGCTGTTTCCTTCAAAGGTGGGCAGACTTATTTGCCTCCGTTATCTGTACCGCCGCTGCCGGAGTTATCGGAAGACCCTCCGGCATTGGAAGAACCGCCGGAATTAGATGAACTCCCGGAATTGTCGGAGCCGTTATTGCCGCCGGAATTGTTTCCGTTATTAGGATTGTCGCTGCCGCCGGAATTGTTCCCTCCGTTGGAATGGTTTGGACTGGCCGAGGAATCATTTCCGGACGAGGCCGAGCCGGAGGTCGCGGGCGGCGTCACCTGGACGTTGACATTCGGCGGTGTGACAATCACCGGCTGGCTGCTGGTCGTATCCGAAGGCGTCGTGGCAGATGTAGTAGAAGCCGCTGGCGTCGCCGAACTGGTCGTAGACGTGGTGGTCGTGGAGCTATTGTACGTCGCATTCTGCGACGTAAAGTACCAGATGCCCACGCCGATCAGGGCCGCCAGAATGATACAGGTGAGCAGCACAAAGCCGAACTTGGCGTTCGAGGATTCCGCGCGCTCTGTAGCCAGGTTCTCTCGCAGAACGTTGCGCTCCGTCGCCAGGTTCGCAGCCTGATACTGCGACTGATGAGCGGTAACCCGCGCATTCATGGCCTGGTTTTCCGCCTGCCAGCGGCGCTGCGCTTCGTCATTGGCTGCCGAGACGGCGGCATCGCGTTCGACGGACTGATTGGCAGCGAGGTTCAGGGCGAGGTTGCGCTCTGCTTCCGCCTCGTTCCGGCGGACGTGGTCGGCTGCAGCCTGCGAGAGCGCGGCATCGCGCTGCAACTGCGCTGCGTCGCGCTCGGCCTGAGCCAGATTATCTCGATTATCCGTTTGGATCTGATTGTCATTCATGGTTGTTATCTCCCTTGTCCTGGGTGAGATCTCACCCGGGACGGATATTGCATTGTATTGATGTGATTTAATTGTCAGCTTGGTATTTGGTCTCTTCCTGCTTTTGCAGACGGAGAATGTTCTGCCGAAGCAACTGACGGCCTCGATGCAGACGGCTGCGGATCGTGCCGACAGGGCAGCCAACGTGTTGCGCGATCTCTTCGTAGCTATAACCCCGAACGTCCGCAAGAACGACGGCTTTACGATAGTCACCGGGAAGCGCAGAGAGCGCGGTCCGGACGCGCCGGCCGTTTTCGGCGCGGAGGAAAGATTGTTCCGGCATCACGCTGGGGCGTTCGTCCGCAAGGCAAGCCAGGAGTGGCGCCCCCTGTCCGTCCCGACTGCTGCCAGCCGCGGGCCTGGCTCGGCTGCCATGGCGCGCTCCGGATCCTTCGGCATCCAGAGAGCAGATGATGGCGTTCCCACCCCGCCGCCAGCGATCGATGGCGAGGTTGGAGAGGATACGAAACAGCCATCCCTCGAACGGACGCGAGCGATCATAGCGGTCGAAGGCCGCCCAGACGCGCACAAATGCCTCCTGGGTCAGGTCTTCCGCGTCACTGGCATTCCCCATCATGCGGTAGGCGGCGCTATAGGCGCGATGATAACTGCGGCGAAGCAGGGCTTCATACTCTGCCCTGGCATCGGGATAGCGCGCTGTCGCATTGCCTGCGTTCGTTTTCTGGGTGAGCGACATGATCCGGGTTTCCTCCTGTAACCGGGCGCACCATGTATGGTTGAGCCGGGTAGATCTTATGCATGGCTTGCAGAGCAGACGGAGACAGATTGGGGAAGGTTCCCACGTTTGGGGAAGCGAAATGGAAGCGCTATGCGTAGTAGAGGGGAGTGTCACCAAGCGTTTTGACAAGGAAGCGGGCTGTCACTCCTCGGAACATTTCGATGCGGGCGAGCGTCAAAACGCCGACGGTCGCGAAGCATCGGCTCCGAGAGCGCGTGAAAGGAGAGGGGGAGAGATGCACTTTCCGGAGTGGTGGTATTGGATGTCTATGGTGGCGTTTGCCATAGGGAGTGTGGCGCTGCTGGTGAGCGGGGTAGTGTTCGGCAGCCTGGTAAGCCGCTTATTGCCTCTGCTTACGGAGACGCACCAGCAGGTGCAGGACCTCGGCGATCTGGCGTCCAACACGGTGGGACGTGCCGCGGATACCATGGAATTGGTCGAGATGCGCGCCTCTCAGACGATGGGTCAGGCGGCGCAAGCCGGCAAGACCCTCTCCCAACGGGCGCTTAGCGTGGGAACGACCCTTGCGGGAGCCTATATGGTGGTGCGCTTTATTCAGACGGTGCGCAGACAGTGGAGCGGTGTACAAGCGAAACGTCGCAGCAGCCGTAGTAGAGGATGGTGGCGACGTAAAAATGATTGAATTGAAGATCGGGATCGGAGATGGTAAGCGGCTGCGACGGGGCGCACTCATTATGTTGTGCCTGGCGCTCGCACTCTGGCTGGCCTATCTGGTGCGGGACATCTGGCTTCCTCTTTTCATCGCGCTTCTGATTGCGATGGTGCTGGATCCGATGGTGGATCGTATGGAGAAGCGGGGATGGTCCCGGCTGAAGAGCTCTATTTTGATTTTTGGCGCCTTCTTTGTAGTGGCGGGCGTGACGCTGACGCTGGCAGTCCCTGCGGTGGTCACGCAGACGGTCGAAGTGACGCGCTCCCTGGGGGATTATCTGCCCAGCGGCGACAACGAGACCCAGACCAAGCGCTCGCTTCAGCTTCTGCTCAAGCGGCTGCATGCGACCCCTTTTGTGGAGAATACCGTCCTGCACGCCAGCCGGCAGATCAGCCAGGGGTTCGGCAACGCCTCCGAATGGGTGGGCAAGACCGCCCAGAGCATGGCTTCCAATCTCCTCTGGGTCGTCGTGATCCCCATAGTGGCCTTCTATCTGCTGAAAGATTTCCATATCCTCATTGCGCGGCTGCTGATGCTCATTCCGCGAGATCAACGCGCCTTTACACAGCTCTTGATCAATGAGATTTCCGGCATCTTTGTGCGCTATCTGCGGGGCATGCTGGTCGTCTGCGCGCTGAACGCGGTGGCGACAACCCTGCTTTTGATGTGTTTTCGGGTTCCGAATGCGGTGGCGCTGGGCGCCATTGCCGGCGCGCTCTATGTGGTGCCCTATCTTGGCCCGGCGCTCACCTACACCATGATCGGAGGAACCTGCCTGGTGACGGGCACGATCCCGATGCAGACGATCCTGATTATCCTCGCGCTGATGATCGTACTGCATAGCATCGTATTCGATCAGATCATCGCGCCGCGCATTGTCGGGCAGCATGTGGGGCTGCATCCGGTATTGAGCATTATCGCCCTCCTGATCGGCGGTTCGCTGCTGGGTATCTTTGGAATGCTGATCGCGGTTCCGACCGCCGCAGTCATTCAGATGGTGTTGACGACGGTCTTTCCGCGCCTTACGCATCCGATTGAAGTTCCCGTCGGCGAACAACTGCATGAGATCCTGGATGAGGCGGAACACGCGCCCGGCGAGAATCCGGATGAGGCGGAGAGCGCCCAGGATGTACACCAGAGCATCTTAGAGGCGGTGGATCAGGCGGAGCAGGCAGCGGAGGAGGCGCTCAATCACGAGGGGTTGGAGCTGCCGGGCGCTTCCCATGTCATCGCGGTTCATTCGCGGGGCGGCAAGTCGGTTTCGCCATTGGGGTGACCGCCGTTCCAGTTGTAGAGGTTCGGCCCGATACGGCCGAGGCGCGGATCGTGCGGGCCATCCCTGGGGCTGTAGTGCTCCACCTGGAGCATCAGGCCATGGCCGTCGGCAGCGACCACGGCCATGCGTCCATCGTGGGTAGAGGGGTAGAGTACAAGGCCCTGGAAACGATCTGTCATGTCGCCATAATCCAATAGGGCGATCCGGGAGGGGTGGAT
>DATGIG010000039.1:0-6123 GCA_035295825.1 Chthonomonadaceae bacterium
CTCCTATTCTGCAGGGCGCGTTCCGGTTCCTGCTTCGGTCGAGGCGACGGGATCTGCGCTGCACGTTTCCGAGCATTATGCTCGTTTCCGGATAATTATGTGCTATTATGGGATTATCTCAATCAGGAGGTAACGGCGGTGAAGAAATTATCATGGATTGCCCTGGCGGCGGCGACGCTGGCGGCGGGGGTCGCAATTGCACAAGGCCCTCCCGGCGGTCCCCCTCCCGGACCGGGAAGACCCGGTGGTCCCGGCGGACCTGGTCACCCCGACGGTTTCATGAACTTCTTAAAGAATTTTCCCTTATTCAAGGCTCTGGATGCGAATGGGGATGGAGTGATTGACGCCAAGGAGATCGCCAACGCCCCGGCAGCGCTCAAAACTCTGGACAAGAACAAGGATGGCAAGCTTACCCAGGACGAACTGATGCCCAACTTCGGACGTCCCGGTGGCGGACCGGGCGGGCCAGGACGTCCGGGCGGACCAGGTGGACCTCCCGGTGGGCCGGGTGGACCTCCCGGTGGGCCGGGTGGCCCTCCTGGCGGACCAGGGGGACCTCCAGGAGGGCCAGGGGGACCTCCGGGAAGACCTGGGGGACCTCCGGGACCTCCCGGCGGCTTTCTGCGTATGATGCCACTTTTTAAGGCTCTGGACGCGAACGGAGATGGGGTAATTGACGCCAAGGAGATCGCTAACGCTCCGGCAGCACTCAAGACCCTGGACAAGAACAAGGACGGCAAGCTCACCTCAGACGAACTGCGTCCCAACTTCGGACCGGGACGTCCGGGCGGACCTGGTGGACCTCCCGGCGGGCCAGGCGCGGGCAAACCCGGCGGTGCGCCTCCCAAGCCTTAACCCAGAGTGAAGGGTTTCACCTTTCAAACGCTTGCAACTCGGCGCAGGAGGAGAAGCACTGCGCCGAGTTGTCTCCGCAGGCGGGCTTGCCCACAATGCGGACGCCGAAAACCTGGATCGATGGAAACGTCATCTCGAACCGCTGTCCGTCCCGCAGGCCCTTCGGGTCCACATCGGTCGCAGCGGGATACGTGTCCAGCAGACCGACCGTCTTCCATGCACCGCCCTTTTCGGTCTGCACCTGGATCCTGGGCTTGCCTTCGGACGTGTCGAACCAACCCCCATCGTGAAATCTCTTGCCATGGATGAAGACCACACGGCGGATCATCGCCGGCTTCTCCAGCGTGACGGCATACCAGTCCTCCTCCGCCCGCTGTCCATTGAAGGTGACGCGGAAGGTGTCCGGGTCGTCGTCATTGATCTCACCCTCCACATTGCCCTGGCGAGAAGCGGAGGCGATACCATTCGCCAGGACGGACCCGGACCGGCCGGCGTCCGGCGCTTTGCCGGGCAGTGGGATCCAGACCTCGAACCGGCTCTTGCCATCCTGCCCTGCGGTCGCATAGGGCGTTAAGTAGAGCGGGATCGTCAGCGCTGTGCCCCCGATCCGCCCCGCCGTTTGGAATACCCACTCCCCGGCTTTTGCCCTCTCCGGCGCATAGGTAAATTTCAGCCCGACAAGATCTTCGGAAGCGAGCTCAGCGCGACGGATATTCGGAAGATCGGGATTGAGGGCGGTGTCGAGCGCCAGGACGAGCGGACCCCGCACCAAAGCGGCGCGGCCCGCGTTCTCATGGTCGCCCCGCACCAGGCGCGTCGCCAGTTGGAGGTCCAGCGTGACCGTGTCGCCCCGCTTCCAGGCGCGGTCTATGAGCAGGTAGTTGGGTGCGCCGGGCTTGTAGTCCAGCGGTTGCGGCGCTCCATTGATGCGATAGTCCAGCCCGGTGAGGAAGGAGGGGATGCGCAGGCGGAGGGGGAACTTCGCGCCGCTCTTGTCGGGCGTGAGGGTGAGGAGAACCTTGCCGTTCAGCGGGTAGTCGGTCTGCTGCGTGATCTTGACGCGCCCGGCTTTCGGGAGCAGGACGGTCGCCTCGCCGGTGTTGTAGAAGTTGACTACAAGGCCGCCGTCGTTGCTGGTCATGATGGCGAAGGAGGGGAGGAGCGCCACGCCGCGCGGGCCGCTGGAGTGGCAGCAGGTGGTGGCGCTATCGTAGGGTTTGTGGCCTTCGAGCGGCGTGTAGTAGGCCCAGTCGTCGCCGGTGGGCTTCTGCGCGCCCAGCAGATGGTTGAGAATGGCGCGTTCGGCCTGCTCCGCAAAGCGAGCTTCGCCGGTGAGGCGCAGCAACTGCAGGTTCATCTGCTCCCAGGTGACCGTGACGCAGGTCTCGCAGATGTTGGCCCGTTCGCCGTTGGGCAGGTGGAAATCGTCCTGAAAAACCTCCCCGGAAGAGGCGCTGCCCGTAAGATAGAGGCGGTTGCGGACAATGTCGTCCCAGCCGATCAGCATGTCGTTGAGCAGGCGTCGGTCGCCCGTGACCCGGTAGAGCTCCAGCAGGCCGTTGAAATTGGAAGTCATCTCGTAGGCCTTGCCGTTGGCGACGCGGCGCACGGAGCGATACTTCTCCAGCGAGGCGAGGATGGCCGGGCCGCCGGGCGCATCGTAGTTGCGGACGATATAGCCGGCAAAGGCCAGATAGCGCGGCTCCCTGGTGGCGCGGTAGAGCAGCACGACGGCCTCCAGTACGCTATCAGGCGCCATGCCCATGTGCTCTCCGGACTTGTTGATATCCCGCTGGCCGGGGCCGGTTCCAAAGGTTTTGCAGAGGAGGTCGCCGATACGGCGGCAGGCAGCGAGGGCGCTCTTGTTGCTGGTCGCCTGGTAGTAGGTGAGCAGGCCCAGCAGGTCGTACTTGTGCACCCAGACATCCCAGCTTGTCCAGCGATGTTCGGGTTTGTAGGTGCCCAGATAGCCGTCGGCCTCCTGCGTTTTGAGCAGGCGCGCGACGATGCGGTCCATTTTGGCGCGAAGCTGAGGGTCTCCGGTGATGGCCCACGTCTGGGCGGCGGCATGGAGGTACTTGCCGACATGCTCGCCCTGCCAGTCCTGGTGCGGCACATTTCGGCGCTCAAAGCAGTCGAGCAAGTCATTCTCATCCACCTCCAACAGGCGATGCCTGGCGCTGGCCTCGAAGCGGGTTCCCAGCATCCCGCCCTGGAGTTGGGCAGCGCCAAAGGGGAGGGGGCTGAAGGTGTCCGTGACTTGCGCGGTGGCGGGAAGGGCGAGGCCCATGGGGTTTTGCTGGGCGCGGGCAGGGGAATAGCACAGGAGCACACCCAGTAGGAGCGACAATACCGACACGGCGGTGCGTGGTTTCATGGTGTTGCTAGCCGCCTGCCGGCCCGTCGCCGGTGGTGGGTGGGCTGCTGGGGGCTGGCTTGGGCTTGGGCACACGGTAGATATGCACTTTGTCGGCGGCGGCGACGGCGAGCAGCGTGCCGTCGGGCGAGAAGGCCAGGGCGGAAACCGTCTCCGGAATAAACAGTGAGACCAAGCGCGCAAATTCTTCGGGCGTGTATTCGGGCATAGTCCTGAGCATCTCCTGAACAGAGAGGATATTAGGGCGGCGGTGTGCCTGTGGAGGGCGTTGGGGCGACGCCGGGGGGGGGCGACGTATCCGGTGGGGGCGCAGGCCGCTCCTTGGTCGTCACGATCACCGTAGCGGTCTTGACCTGTCCGGCGCTATCATACGCCTTGAGCGTGAAGGTGACGGTCGGCACATCCACTTTGACGTCCCGGCTGCCGTCCGGCTTGACATCTACATCTACGCTGTTATTGTCCGCAGTGAGATGCACCGTTTTGGCAAACTGGACGGACCATTTGAGATGCGCCATGTCGCCCACATAGATCACTTTATTGGCCGCATCGAACTTGATCTCCGCAAGCGGCTCATCCTTCGGCAGCACCTTCACGTCCACCGTCTTGGAGGCGACCGTCTTTCCATCCTCGCCAACGATACGGAGCGTGTAGGTCGTATCCTGTTCCGGGGTCTCCGGATGGGTCATGTCGAGGGAACTGAGATGGACGTTGCCGGGGTCGATGATCGCCTCTTTCACGCCGGAGGCTTTCCAGGAGAGCATCACCATATCGCCCGGATGGATGCGTGGGGGAGCGGCTTTAAACTCATTGATTCCTGGGGGGACAGGAAGGGGCGGCGGCGCGACATCAATGGTCAGGTTCTTGATGGCGTCTCTCGGCTGGCCCGCCCCGCGCACCACCAGGATATAGGTCGTCTGCGGGGCTTCGGGCTTGACGATCAGGCTTCCCGCGGCCCTGTCCTGTTCGCCGTCCACGATCTCCTCGCCTTCCCGGCCTACCCTGTGCTTGATAATGAACTGTTGGGCGCTACCGGAGACATCCCACGAGAGCGTGACCGGAACGCCGGAGACGATCCTGGTGGTGCTGGCGGTGAACGCGTGGATCACAATGGGAACCGGAGGCTTGGGGCGGAAAAAGTAGACGCCGCCGCCGACCACAGTGGCCAGCAGCAGAAAGATGCCCAGAAAGGGAGAGATGAGCGCGTGCTTCTCGATCTGCCCGCTCACATTGGCGGAGACGTAAGAATCGTCTACCGAGCGGGCCGAGACGGTGAAGCCATAGAGCCGGGTGCCGCCCAGCACGCTGGTGGTCTTGGGCCGGATCGCCAGGGGAACGACCGAGGTCTGGCCCGGTTTCAGGGTGATGCGGTCGGTATCGAATTCGTAAGCGCAGCCGTCGTCCGAATCGCTGGCATAGAGGTTGAGGGTCTCTTCGGCGTTGCCCTGATTGGTGATCGAGACATCGAAATCGTTGAGGGGGCGGAAGAAGGTGGCGATGGCGCGCTTGTGGTCCAATTCCACCTGGAGATGGCTGTAGGGCTTAACGACCAGAGTCGCCTGCGCCACACCGACCTCCCCGGTCTCCATCGCCTGGACACGCACCAGAAAGGGATAGGAGCCGGCCCGGTTGCCGCTGCTGCGGGCGATCTTGAAGAGGATACGCTCGCTCACCTGGGCGTCCGGAGCGACGTTCACCGCAGGCACGGGAATGGCGTACCACTCCACGTCAATCCCTTCCACCTCCAGCGAGAGCCGGTCTGCGGTCTCCTGGCGGTTGGTCATCGAAACGACAAGTTGCGCTCCGCCGCCGGGTTCGACGACAACATCCGAAAGCGAGAGCGAAACGACAATCTTCTGTACTTCCGTCATAGTGGAGGCCATCCATCCTACCTCGGAAAGCGGGGCATTCCGCCTCCATCGCAGCACAAAACATTCGGCCCGGAAGCGAACTTCTCAGGGAGGGTTCCAGCGTCATTATATTCGCAAGCCGCAGATTTGTCAATCTTTCCCACATGAGAACTCTGCCTGCCCCTTGCTAAATGTTGCGCTATCGTCTATAATTGTGAGACTGTCTATCGAAGGTTTCGGTTTCCCCTCTATCGTTTGACCGCCCCTCCTCCGAATTGCGGTTGGGGCCGTCCTATGCCGGGGACCTCGCAATTTCGACGCCCTACCGCACGATGCTGGGCCTCCGCCGACCCGTTTTAGATCCATGGCCAACTGGCAGTAACGACCCCGAACAGGTGAACAATCATGTTTTGTACTTCTTGTGGAACGAAAAACATCGAGGAGAGCAACTATTGCAAGCAGTGCGGCCACCGGCTCGACCGAGCCACGCCGGCACCCATCACAGAAGAAGCATTCGACCGCGCCCTGCCCGAAGAGGAGCAGGTAGCGGCCTTACTGGAGCGGGCCTACCGGGCCCGCAAGGGCGGCGACACCACCGAGGCCATTCGCCTCTGTGAGGAGGCGCTGCACCTCCGACACGAGAGCACCTCGGCGCACTCCCTGCTGGGCCAGCTCTATGAGCAGACCGGCGACCGGGAGCGCGCCATCCGCGAGTATGAGCGCGTTCTGCGCCTCAACCCCGGCAGCATCGCCGACCGTGTCAAGTTGGACGAACTGCGCGGGGAGAGCCTGGCCCTTCAGAGCAAGAAGTCGCCCCCGCACATTGTTCTGGTGGATCGGGACCAGGTGAGTGACCGAGGGAACTCACGGGCCTGGATGGGCCTGGCAGCTGGCGTCATCTTGATGATGTTTGCCGGCATCCTGTACCTGGAGATGCGCCCGCATGATACGGCGCGTACCGGCAGCCTTACGCCGCTCGATAAGGATACAGGGATTTCGCGCCTCGCTCAGGTGACGCCCGATCCGCAGCCGGCGAATTCGAAT
>DATGIG010000040.1:0-4025 GCA_035295825.1 Chthonomonadaceae bacterium
CACAAGATGTTCGCAGTTGTCAAGCACCAGCAGCGCCCGGTGATTTTGCAGATACCTCAAGACTGTCTGCGCCAGAGCCTGGCCGGGTTCTTCCCGCAGTTCCAGCTCCGAGGCCAGCGCCGAGGCTGCCGAAGCAGATGCCGAGAGAGGCGCCAGATCGATAAACCAGACGCTCTCCAGACGCTCCATGGAAAGCTCTTCTGCGACCTGGATAGCCAGCCGCGTCTTGCCTACACCGCCACTGCCGGCAATCGTGACCAGGCGGGCCGAGTCCAGAGCCTCTTTGATCTCCTGAATCTCTTTCTCTCGACCGATCAGACTGGATAAAGGTTTGGGAAGGCGAGCCGCCAGACTTCGTTCAGATACGGGCAAGGGCTTCTGCTCTCTGCCATCCTCGCTTCCGCTGGCGTGGAGCTGCCGCGCATCTGCCTGTATCTGCCGGTATAACACGACGGTCTCCACCGCCGGCTCGATGCGCAGCTCGTCATACAACAGCAAGCGGAAATCTCTATAAACCTGCTGGACGGCCCCATAGTCCCCAAGAGCCGCCAGAGCCTGGATCAACACCCGAAGGCCATGCTCCCTCAACGGATCGACCGTCAGCGCCGCACGCAGGCGCCTCACTGCCGAGCGCGGATCGCCACTCCTTAGAGCCGCCTCCGCCAGTTGTTCCAGAGCGTTCAGGTAGGCTTGCTCCCGCGCCTGGCGCTCCTGCAGCGCCCATTCCTCCAGGCATCCTTCCAACAAGGGACCACGATAGAGTGAGACAGCACGCTCCAGAGAAGCATAGCCACCTACCTGGATGGCAGCATCGAAGACGAGCGCATCCACATCGGCCCCGGATAGGTCCAGACACAATGTGCGGGTGGTGGGCGACTGCAGGCGGTAGGCTTGCGAGCCGAGCGCCTTGCGTACGTCCAGCAGGCTCTGCCGCAGGCTATGCAGGGCGGCGGCCTCGCTGCTCTCCGGCCAGAGGGCGCCGGCCAACCATCCCCGCTGCACCTCGCGCCCTGCTCGCAGAGCCAGCAAAGCCAGCAGTCCCTGATGCTTGCGGGAGCGAAGTCGCGGCAGAGGCTGGCCCTCTACACGCACGTCGAAGGGACCGAACAGGGACATGCTCAAAGGCGACTGGATCGGGTCAGCGACCATACGTCTCCCTCTTATACACCTTCGCTGATGCAGACTTTCTTATCTGTTGACGTTTTTCCTGCAATGTGTTGACGCTTTTTAACTTCCCCATTGACGCTGCTATATACACCTGCTTGTGATATTCAACTGACGACACGAACAAGGAGCCATCTATGACGATTCGATTATGGCATGGTTTACAGTCTAGTATTCGTATCTCTGGCGCACGAAATTTGACCTGGGCGGTCACGCTCCCGCTGGGTATTGCTCTCTGTTTCACGTTACACTCCCGTCTTCACAAGTCTTACGCGATCACCGATCTGGGGACTCTGGGAGGTCCGACCAGCACCGCATACGCGGTTAACGACAACGGTCAGGTCGTCGGAGCCGCCTATACGCAAGATGGTCACTATCATGCGTTCCTCTGGGATGACGGACACATGAGCGACTTAGGCGTTGACGTAGACCATGGCAGTTGTGCCTACGGCCTCAATAATACAGGACAGGTCGTCGGCAGCACACGGGTCGATTCGACAGAGGAGCATGCGTTCCTGTGGCAGAACGGCAGGGTGCAGACGCTGTGTACTCTGGGCGGAAAATCCAGCGTGGCTTACGCCGTCAATGACAGCGGCCAGATCGTCGGCGCGGCGGCGTTGCCCAACGGCAGGCGACATGCCTGTTTATGGGAAAAAGGCCATCTCTACGATCTGGGTACGCTGGGAGGCCGCTCCAGCGAAGCCAGAGCTATCAACCGTTATGGACACATTGTCGGCATCGCCCAGACTCGAAAGGCAGAGAGCCATGCCTTTTTGTATAGGGACGGGCAGATGCGCGATCTGGGGACACTTGGAGGGAGGAACAGCCAGGCGTACGCCATCAATGCCTGCGATGAGGTGGTGGGATCGGCAGAAACCGCGCTGAGAGATGAGCATGCGTTCCTGTATGCGAAGGGTAGGCTGGAGGATATTTCTCCGGACCAGACGATCAGCTGCCAGGCCCGCGCTATCAACGAGGCCGGCAGGGTGGCCGGCTCGGTGCAGACCTTCGAGGACCTTCAGGACCAGGTCTGGCTGACTGACTGCCATTTCTCACCCGAGGCTAGAGATCGTCTGCACATGGCTGGAGTGAAGGGAAAGCTGGTGCAAGCAGTAGCCATCAACAACAGGAACCAGATCGCTATTATGGGTGAAGCGCAGGGTATGCCCGTAGCCTATTTACTTTCCCTGCCATAGAAGAGGCTTACACTGATCCACATCCTGAACCGAGAGTCTATGCCCGCGGATCGATTCCGGCGCCGGAATCAATCCTCAAAAAAGTGGAACTCTTCCCATGTGACTTTGCCGGTCTCTACCAGCCGCCTCATGCGTTTCTGCGCTGCGGACAGCTCCCAGCGATGCGACTTGAACTCCACGAAGACGATCTTGTCGTCCGTGAACTGGACTCCATCTACCGGCGTGCCGAGGAAGCGGAAGCCCGCCGAGTCGTAAGGATAGCGGTCCATGAGCGGAAACCACTGCTCCGTGATGCGCCCGTAGGAGGCCGACAGGCTGCGCTGGCGCGTGCGCTCCCGCTCCAGCAGGCTCAGAGCGGCCTCCAGGCGCCGCCGCAAGTACCAGGCATACAGACAGGGCAGCCCGCAGCCGATCAAGAGAAGCATCAGAGGGAGAAGTTTCATGGCTCTTTCCGATTAAAATCCGCCCGTCAGGGCGGTTGGCAGCGCAGCCGCCTGTCAGACGGGTCGTTCACGACCCGGCGAAAATGGGGTTGGAACCGCCCGGCAGGTTGATTTACCCGCCGTTTTCGGCTATAATTATCTATGAGTATGGATAAATTTCATGCGAAGCGAAAACGGACAGAAACAGCGAGGTGATGATTCGTGCCCACGTATGGATACCGGTGTGAGAAATGCGGGCATCAGTTTCAAGTGTTCCAGAAAATGAGCGATGCGCCGGTCAGCACCTGCCCGGAATGCCGGGGCAAGGTCAAGCGGCTGCTCTACCCGGTCGGCATTGTCTTCAAAGGCTCGGGATGGCATATCACCGATTACCGCAAGCCCGAAAAATCTGAGAAGGCCGAAGAGGCCGCCACGACCTCCGACAGCGGCTCCGCTAAACCCGACGCCGCTAAGAAGGAAAGCACCGGCACGGAATCGACCAGCAAGCCGGAAGCCGCTTCAACCGCCGGGAAAACCGGGGAATAGATTCGCGTCGAAACATCAGCTTCTCATGCAATCCGCCCCGGCTGCGCCATGCAGCCGGGGCGGATTGGCGTTTGCGGGAGGTGTCCGGTTATTTAGACGCCGGGGTCGCCTGCGCGTACCGCTTGCTTTCGATCAGCAGGTGGCCGGTGGCGGCGTCGAAGTGGACGTGGACGTCCAGGGCATCGCGCACGAAGGAGAGCGGCACGATGGAGCGGCCCCGGTCCACATAGGGCTTGGTCTCCATCAAGACCGTCTTCTTGTTCACCGTCGCCTTCTTGCTGCCGATGCGGAACTCGATCTTGCGGGTGGCGTTGGCGGCCCGCACGGTCTGCGTATGACCGAACCACTCTACATTGCCGCCGGTATGCTCGAAGATTTGTCGGAACGGGGCGAGCGGAATCCCGTTCTCCACGCGCGGCGGCACGTCGAAGGTCAGGCGGCTGTCGTCGAAGGCGACATCCATGCCTCCCATGCGGTCCGCGATCTTGATGGACGCTACGGGATGATGCGCGGGCGCGGCGGCGGGAAGCGTTTTTGGCGCCTTCGGGGCCGCGGCGACCGGTTGGACGGGCGCCGGGGCCGGCGTGGGCGCGGGCGCTTCCAGCGTCAGGCCGGGCCGAATGGCGATGCTGCCGGCGCGGGTCGGCGCAAGCGCCGTGCGCAGCAGCCGGCCTTCGCTCGGCGCTACCGTCCAGGG
>DATGIG010000041.1:0-14240 GCA_035295825.1 Chthonomonadaceae bacterium
ATTGCAGCCAGCGGCTATACCCACGAATTCATGCCTCTGGTGGCCGTCACGGTCTTCTGGTCGGTCGGGTTTCACCTGTGGGCCTCGGTCCAGTCGGCGATCACACTGGCGCTGGCCAAGGGCAGAGAGGGTGGGCGACACCTCGGGCGGATGTCGGCGGTCGGCTCGACGGCGACGCTGGTGGCGCTGGGCTTCGCCTGGGCGCTGGCGAAGTTCGCCCCGAAGCTCGACTATACGGTCTATTTCCTGATCGCGGGCGGATGTATCGCCGTTGCCGCCCTCCTGTGCGCTCTGCTCTCGACCCACGCCTCCGGCACAGAGCGCGCGCCGATCATCTTCCGGCGCGAGTATGGCCTGTTCTACCTGCTCACCTTTCTGGAGGGCTGCCGCCGCCAGATCTTCAGCATCTTCGCCTCCTTCGCCCTGATCCTGGTCTACAAGGTCCCCCTCTCCACCATGCTGCTCCTGCAGTTTGTGAATGCCATCCTCATCTCACTCACCGCACCGACCATCGGCAGACTGATGGACCGGCGCGGCGAGCGCGGCCCGCTCACCTTCTATAGTATCGGCCTCATTGTGGTCTTTCTGGGCTATGCCACCGTGCCCTCCGTCTGGGCGCTGTACGGCCTGTTTCTGATAGACAACATCCTCTTCAGCTTCGGCGTCGGGTTCACTACCTACCTGCACCGCATCGCCCGCCCAAAGGAGTTAACGCCCTGCCTCTCCATGGGCGTCACCATGAACCATATCGCGGCGGTGACCGTTCCCGTAGGAGGCGCGTGGCTCTGGCAGCACTATCACAACTACCAGTTGCCCTTCTGGGTGGGGGTGGGCATCGCCTTCGTCTCTCTGTTCGCCACCCGCTGGCTCCCCCAGGGCGCGCGCCCTGTCGCAGCGGCGCGATAACCCTCGGGCAAGCGGACGTGACAATCGAAATGGGTGCAGGGCTTGGCTCCCCGGTGTTGAAACACCGGTCTACGTTTGCGAAGAAAAGGTCGCGGATAAGGTCGCACCTTCGGTGCAGTCCAAATCTGCTCTTCCCCCGCAGATTTCGCGCAGTCCAAATTCGCTTGTTACGCGAATTTCCTGCGCCGACTCCCTCAGAGAATTTGAGCCCACGCAGGAAATCCGCGAGGGAATAGCGGATTTGGGCTGCACCAAAGGTGCGACCTTTTCTTCGCAAACGTAGACCGGTACTTCAGTGCCGTGAGAAAAACCTTATGCGCAAACACAACCGTAGGATCCTGCTTTTATTGGCGCTGCTGCTCTGTGGGGCAGCCGTATGGGGGGTGCGTCGCGCCTGGCCTCCCCCCATCTACAACCTGCTGGAGCGCGCGACAAAAGTCGCGGATGTTCGGGACGATCGGTCCTACTACTGGCTCTCCCACGACGAACTTCTGGTGAAGAGTTCCAATAGCTCGCATACGCCATGGTCGGGGAATCTCGATATGATAGACGTTCGGGCCCGGACGCGTACCCCTCTGGAAGGGTTGACTGCAGCCATCATGCAGCACCGCACCCATTATGACTATGACGGGCCCTGGTCGTTCGAACGCTCGCCGAACGGCCAATATATAATCTGGATCTGCAGGGACCCTGCGGATGGCGGCATCCATCCGAGCACGGCCCACCTGGATGGGGCGGAGTACCATGAGTGGCCCTCGATAGCCGATTATGATGCCCCTCAGTGGATTGACGGTCATCGCTGGTACAATTATGTGGAGACCGCACACACAAAATACCTGACTGTCCATGATGTCACGCAACCCCATGCAGATCGCAAATTGCTCTATAACTCCTCAGAAGCGCAATCCCTCGAATCTCTCGCTACGCGCTATTCCGGACAAGACCAACAGAGTATCATGCTCAGCGCGGAACCGGCTCATGACATTACGGCAAACGTTGTCTTTGATATTGTCATGCGGCCTGCAGGCGTTGTTACCGATACGCCGCCCAAGCGGATAGATACCATCACTTTCCCCCCCGGAACAGAAATCCATGCCTATATGCTGAACCCTCAGATGACGTGCCTCCTCTTCATGGACATGGAAACAGACATTCCTCCTTATGCCCCTCTATTGCACCGCATTATTCCCTCTTACTCCTATCCGGCCCATCCTATCCTACGCCTCTGCATCTACCACATCGATAAGAAAGAGCTTTCCGAGGTAGGGCGCATAGACAACCCATCAGCTCTCCTCCCCTCCCTTTCCATGTGGGCGTCCGATGGCAAGCGCTTCTGTTTTTTCTACAACAGCGCCCTTTACACCGTTCCGGTGGATTGACCGGGGAAAAGTTCTCTCGCCCCTTGCTTTTGTCGGGTAAGAACTGCTAAAATAGAGTGTGGCCTTGAGAGGGCCACTTAAAAAATTCGAGTTTGTGAAATTTCGCACGTACTCAACCATATCCCGCCGGAGCGGACACCCACGCGATTATTCCCATCCCATACCGGCGACCAAAGGAGCATCGCTTCATTATGGCAACCGGACACATCGTACAGGTGCAGGGGCCCGTCGTGGACTTGGGGTTCGCGGCCGGCGAACTGCCGTCCATCAACAACGCGATCAAAATTCTGGACAAGTCCCGCGAGATTGACCTCACGCTTGAGGTGGCGCAGCACCTGGGCAACGATGTCGTGCGCTGCATCGCCATGTCCAGCACCGACGGCCTGGTGCGCGGGATGGACGCAAACGACACCGGCGCGCCCATCGCCGTCCCGGTCGGGCGCGAGACTCTGGGGCGCGTCTTCAATCTGCTGGGCCAGCCCGTAGACGAGCGCGGGCCGGTGGACGCCAAGGAGTACTGGCCCATCCATCGCCCCGCCCCCACCTTCTCCGAACAGAACAGCGCCCAGGAAGTTCTCGAAACCGGCCTCAAGGTCGTGGATCTGCTCACCCCGTTCCTCAAGGGCGGTAAGATCGGCCTGTTCGGCGGCGCCGGACTGGGCAAGACCGTTCTCATTCAGGAACTGATCACCAACATCGCCACGGAGCACGGAGGCTTCTCCGTCTTTGCGGGCGTGGGCGAGCGCACCCGCGAGGGCAATGACCTCTGGCTGGAAATGACCGAGTCGGGCGTTATCACCAAGACCGCCATGGTCTTCGGGCAGATGAACGAGCCGCCGGGGGCGCGCCTGCGCGTCGCCCTCTCCGCCCTCACCATCGCCGAATACTTCCGCGATGTGGAGAAGCAGGACGTGCTCCTCTTCGTGGACAACATCTTCCGGTTTGTGCAGGCAGGCTCCGAAGTGTCCGCCCTGCTGGGCCGCATCCCCAGCGCGGTCGGCTACCAGCCCACGCTGGGAACCGAGATGGGCCAGCTCCAGGAGCGCATCACCTCCACCAAGCAGGGGTCCGTCACTTCCGTCCAGGCCATCTACGTGCCCGCCGACGACCCGACCGACCCGGCCCCGGCGACCACCTTCGCCCACCTGGACGCTTACGTCTATCTGGAGCGGCGTATCACCGAGAAGGGCATCTATCCCGCTGTCGACCCGCTGGCCTCCACCTCCCGCATCCTGCAGGCCAACGTCGTCGGGCAGGAGCACTATGAGGTGGCGCGCGGCGTGCAGCAGATCCTGCAGCGCTACAAAGAGCTTCAGGACATTATCGCCATCCTCGGCATTGACGAACTCTCCGACGACGACAAACTGGTCGTCTCCCGCGCCCGCCGCGTGGAGAAGTTCATGTCGCAGCCGTTCCGTGTCGCGGAACAGTTCACCGGCCTGCCCGGCAAATACGTGCCGCTCAAGGAGACCATCCGCTCCTTCAAAGAGCTTATCGGGGGCGTCCATGACGACCTGCCGGAGCAGGCGTTCTACAATGTCGGTGTCATCGATGAGGCTGTCGAGAAGGCGAAAACGCTGAGCGCCTAAGCGAAGAGAGGATCTTTTTATGGCAACGTTTCCTCTTGAATTGGTGACGCCGGAGAAGGTGATGTTTTCGGAGGAGGTGCAGGCGATCCGCGCGCCGGGCGTCGAGGGTTCGTTCGGCGTCCTGGCAAAGCATGCGCCCATGCTCGCCGAATTGACCACCGGCCTCATCAAAGTGACCCGCATCAATGGCTTCGAGGCGTTTATCGCCACCAGCGGCGGCTTCCTGCAGGTCACGCGTGAGAAGGTCATCATCCTGGCCGACTCCGCCGAACTCTCCGAAGAGATCGACGTGGAGCGCGCCAGAGCCACCGCCGAACGCGCCCGCAAGCTGTTGGAAGTGCCGGACGGCAGCATCGACGCCGAAGCTGCCCGCGCCGAACTCGAACGCGCCCAGAACCGCATCCGCATCGCTCAGATGCGTCAGTAGCAAGCGCCGGTTTGTTGTACAATACGCCCCGCGTACCGGACGCGGGGCGTTTTGCCGTTTCGCGATCACCTCATCGGAGTAAGACGGGCGCACGCGCTTGCAGATAACACCTTTACCGCAAGGGGGTTAGGGACGAGGGCAGAATCGTGCCGGATTTGCCGTCAAATTTACCCTCGATCTCCACCTTGTCGTCGGCAGTGAAGTTCGTGGTCACAGCGGCGATGCTGACCCAGTTCGGATGCTGCGAAGGGGTGGACGTGCCGCCCTTAGACATGATCTTCAACTCCCGATCTGCATCCGCCTGAGTGCCATCGTAAAGCACCGGCACGTTAAAGAGCTTGACGACTGTTCCCTGGAGGCGAATGACCTGGCCATCATAGTCCATAGGATGCGCGAGAACTTCCTTCATCGTGACTGTCTGCGGTTGGGTGGCGCAACCCGCAAGCCAACAAAGCACCAAAGGAATAAAAAGACGAGATCTCATGGGAACACCTCCTCAACAACTATGTACCCATGTTGCGTCAAAGGTGCAGTAGATTCCTGCTTTTATCCTCTCTGACAGATGGAAAAACCGGGGGAGGAAAACTGTACCTGTTTGACGAAGCACGCAGCACATACAACTAGCGAGGAAAGCCATGGAACCATTGTCATCTCAAATGCAGGAACATCATTGGACACTCGATTCCCGGAGAGCCGTTGCCATGAATGTGGTAATGCTGTTGCTGTTTCCTGTGGGGTTGATTCTCTTCGGTACTCTCGCAAATGTCATGCGTCCCGTGTATTCGTTTTCGTTCACTCTCGATCCTCATAACACCTTGCTCGCCATTTTTGCTATTATTTTCATCGTTGTCTTGAGCCCCCTGCTCCTGATCGTGCTCACCCTTATCTTTCATGAGTGGTGCCATGGATTGGCTTTCCGATGGGCCGGAGCGAAACCGCGCTATGGAGCCAAGCTCGTCAAGCGTATCCTCCCTATTCTCTATGCAACGGCTGCCGGAAAATGGCTGACGAAACGCCAGTATCTCGTTGTTGCGCTTGCTCCGACGGTACTGGTCAATCTTGTCGGAGTAGCATTGATGTGGCCTCCAACGCTTTTGCGCTATCTCCTAGTCCTTCCGCTGGTGGCAAATTTTTGTGGCTGCGTAGGCGATTGGTGGATGACGCTTTTCATCCTCAAATTACCTGCCAGCACGATGATTGAGGATACCCAGGAAGGGTTTCGCTATCGCTACGAACCCCCTGCCTGACGAGAGTATAGGAGGCAATGCGTGGGAAACGATGCGGTATCCTACGTCCATGGCGCATCGAATGTGCCGCTACTGGGCGAGACGATAGGCGCGAATCTCGACCGCACGACGGCCCGGTTTCCGGACCGGGAGGCGCTCATCAGCGTCCATCAGGGCCTGCGCTATACGTATGCCACGTTCCACGCCGCCGTCGAGGAGATCGCACGGGGCCTCATGGCGCTGAACATCGCTCCCGGAGAGCGGGTCGGGATCTGGTCGCCGAACCGGGTGGAGTGGGCCATCCTGCAGTACGCGACGGCGAAGATCGGCGCGATCCTCGTCAACATCAACCCGGCTTATCGCATCACCGAACTGACCTACGTTCTGAAGCAGTCCGGGATTGCGACCCTCGTGCTGGCGGCCTCCTTCCGCCAGGCCGACTATCTGGCGATGGCGCAGGAGGCCTGGGCCGTTTCGCCGGCATTAAAAACGCTGATCGTCCTCGGTGGCGAAGCGCCCTCCGGAATGCACTCCTGGCACGATCTGCGCGAACGCGCCGGAAAGGTAGATGGAGACGCCCTGCGCCGGCGGGAGGCGCTGCTCCAGTTCGACGATCCCATCAACATCCAGTACACCTCCGGCACGACCGGGTTTCCCAAGGGCGCAACGCTCTCCCACCACAACATTCTCAACAACGGCTTCTTCATCGGGGAGGGCTGCGCCTACACGGAGGCCGACCGGGTCTGCATTCCCGTCCCGCTCTACCACTGCTTCGGGATGGTGCTGGGCAACCTGGCCTGTACCACCCATGGCGCCGCCATGATCTACCCCTCGGAAGCGTTCGATCCCGGTGCAGTGCTGAAGACAGTCGAGGCTGAGCGCTGCACCAGCCTCTATGGCGTTCCCACGATGTTCATCGCGGAGCTGGAGCATCCTCGCTTCGCGACCCGCGACCTGAGCAGCCTGCGCACCGGCATTATGGCCGGATCTCTCTGTCCCATCGAGGTGATGAAGCGTGTGCAGAGCGAGATGCACATGGCGCAGGTGACGATCTGCTACGGCATGACCGAGACCAGTCCCGTCTCCTTCCAGAGCCACCTGGACGACCCGCTGGAGAAGCGCGTCTCCACGGTCGGGAGGATCCATCCGCATGTCGAGGTGAAGATCATCGATCCCACGACCGGGCAGATCGTGCCGCGGGGCACGCCGGGGGAACTGTTGACGCGCGGCTATCCCGTGATGCTGGGCTACTGGGAGAACGAGACGGCGACACGGGAGGCCATCGACGCCGCCCGCTGGATGCATACCGGCGATCTGGCGACCCTCGATGCGGAGGGCTATGCGCAGATCGTCGGGCGTATCAAGGACATGGTCATTCGGGCGGGCGAAAATATCTATCCACGCGAAGTAGAAGAGTTTCTCTACGGACATCCCGCCATCAGCGACGTCCAGGTGATCGGCGTTCCGAACGCGAAGTATGGGGAGGAGATCTGCGCCTGGGTGCGGGTGAAGGAGGGAGCCGAGGTAACCGTGGAAGAGCTGCGCGCGTGGTGTAAGGGCAAAATCGCGGTGTATAAGATCCCCCGCTACTGGAAGTTCACCGATGCCTTCCCCATGACCGTGACCGGCAAGATCCAGAAGTTCAAAATGCGGGAGCAGTCGATCCGCGAATTGGGCCTCGATAAGGAGAAGTAGTCCTGTGAGAAGGTATATATTGACGGGCGCACCCGGAGCGGGAAAGACGACGCTCCTCCGCTATCTGGAGGATAGAGGCTACTGCGTGGTGGAGGAGGCAGCCACGGACATTATCGCACTGGAACAGCAAAAAGGCGTACAGGAACCCTGGGAAGAGATCTCTTTTATCGAAAAGATCCTGAACTTACAAATCCGGAGGCAAACTCAGGCCCTGTCCGCGCCAGGGGAAGTACAATTCTTTGATAGATCGCCTCTGGATACTTATGCGCTATACCAATATCTCGGCTATCCCGTTTCCCCCGAACTTTTAGAAAAGATCAAAGCGGCTCAAGAGGCAGGCCATTATGAGAGGGAGGTCTTCTTTATCGAGAACCTGGGGTTTTGCGAACCCACGGTCGCGAGAAGAATCACCTACGAAGAGACGCTACGTTTCGAAAAAATCCACGAGGACGTCTTTTGCGAGTGGGGCTATCGCTGCCTGAGAATCCCGCCACAGCCTATGCCCGAGCGCGCGCTTGCCTTATTATCGCATTTAGAGCCAATCGGTTCTGATTAGCGGAACCGCTGTAGCACGCGTTCACAACGGCGATGAATGAGTTGGGCGACCCGGACCCCAACGGAGTGTTCGGGCGTGACTTCAGGAAGTTTCGCAAGAATCGCTGCTGCCAGCCCCAATATACGCCGCTTTACCATCGGCTTGCCGAGACCGGCCTCCTCTTTTTTCTCAATGGAAGCGACTGCGATAGGGGAATGGCGTTCGGATCGTTTACCCAGGTTTCGGCGTAATCGAATACCATCTCGCCATGGTCATCCTGAATGAGGTTACCGACAAAATGCCGATGCAGATAAACGTCCAGCGTTCGGGCCATTATTTTATTTCCTGTTCCGCAGACATGCTCCTGCTGGCTTCTCCCACAGGCGCTGTCAGGGTTATCTGTATGCCTAAGGTATTTAACACGGCGAGCGCTTTTCCAAGCTGGCAAGTAGGCTTCCCCTTCTCCAAATCAATGATGAAGCGTAAACCGGTGCCGGCGGTCATTGCCAACTGCTCCTGGGTCAGACCCAGACTTGTGCGTGTGTATCTTATCAATTCACCCAATCGCGCAGGAGTGTATTTCATCACCACCTCCAATGTTCCCGCTCGGGAATATTAGGCAATATGACGCTCTAATCTCAACGATTGTTCCCGTTCGGGAATATGACGGGATTTTTCATCTCCGACGGGAGACGGTGAGGATACAACAAGGAGTTTACACACGCCGTGCCGAACATGCTTCCAGAACACCATCCACCTGGAAAGCAAAGCCATGCCCGGACCAAAAATCGGCGTCGTGATCCATACGACGCTGCGTGACCAGATCTTTACGCCTGCGGATATCGAACGGCTCAACGCGCTGGGCGATGTCCGCTATACCGACGCGCCCACACCCCTCACCGTCGAGGCCGCCTGCCATTTGCTGCAGGATTGTGAGGTTGGTCTCGGGTCCTGGCGGACGCCCTACCCGAACGCGGAACTGGTGACCGCCTGCCAGCATCTGCGCCTCTGGGAACACGCGGCAGGGACCGTGAAGCACTTCTTCGGCCCGCATCTGGAGGGCCGGGATCTGACCGTTGCCTCCTGTAAGACCGCCATCGCCGATAGCGTGGCGGAGCTGACCCTCGGCGAGATTATCCTGGGACTGCGGCAGATCCTCCCCAATGCCGCCGCCAATCGGCTCGGAGCAGCGCCAGCCCCCGCCAACCACAAGGGCCTCTTTGCCGCCACCGTCGGCGTCCTCGGCGCGTCCGAGGTCGGCAAACGGGTTCTGCGCCTGCTGCAGCCCTTCGGCTGCCGTATCCTGCTCTACGATCCTACGCTCACCCCCGAGCAGGCCGTAGCCCTCGGCGCAACTCTGGTCCCGGACGTCCTGGAACTGTGCCGAAATAGCGATGCGATTACTCTGCATACCCCTAATATTCCGGCCTGCTACCATCTGCTGGACGCCGAAGCCTTCGCCGCCATGCCGGACGACGCCGTCTTCATCAATACCGCGCGGGGCGACTGCATCGATGAGGCCGCACTGATCGCCGAACTCGAAAAGGGGCGTCTGTTCGCCTTTCTGGATGTCACCTCGCCGGAGCCTACCGCGCCCAACAGCCCGCTGCGCCGTCTGCCCAATGTGGTCCTCAACTCCCATATCGCCGGCCTGGCTGCGGCCAATATCGGCAAACAGGCGGTGGATGACATCGCCGCCTTCCTGCGTGGTGAACGCCCTCTCTGCGTCGTCACCGCCGACCAGCTCGACTATACCGCATGACATAACAATCACAAGAGAGCGCATGGAGAGACCGTCTCGGATGAGACAAACCATAGCGCGCGGAGATGAGGCATGAGCGTTTTCGATAGGTTTCGACTGGAGGGCCGGGTCGCCCTCGTGACGGGCGGCAGCAAGGGATTGGGCCGGGCGATGGCCCAGGCGCTGGCCGAAGCGGGCGCGGATGTCGCCCTCTGCAGCCGCAATCTGAGCGAGGCGGAAGCCGCCGCCTCGGAGATTGCGGAGGCGACGGGCCGGAACGTGCGGGGTTTTCAGGCCGATGTGACGGATCGGTCCTCCATATTGCAACTTCAGGCCGACTGCGAGACGGCGCTCGGGAAGGTGGACATCCTCATCAATAACGCCGGTATCAACGTCCGCAAGCCAACCGCGGAACTGACGGAAGAGGACTGGGATTCCGTGCTGGACATCAGCGTAAAAGGCTCCTTCCTCTGTTCCCAGGCGTTTCTGCCCGACATGATCGAGCGGAAATGGGGACGTATCGTCATGCTCGGCTCCATCATGACCCATGTCGCCATTGCGGGCCGCGCCGCCTACGCCTCCGCCAAGACGGGGGTGCTGGGCCTGACCCGCGCTCTGGCCCTGGAGGGAGCGCCGCATGGGGTGACGGTCAACTGCCTCTGTCCGGGCGTTTTCGCCACACCGATGAACCTCCCCTTGATGAACGATCCCGTCGCCTTCCAGACCTTTCTCTCCAAGATCCCCATGGGCCGTTGGGCACAACCGGAGGAGTTGAGCGGGGTGGTTCTCTTCCTCTGCTCCGACGCCTCCGCCTACATGACCGGCACGACCCTCACGGTGGATGGCGGCTGGACAGCACAATGAAGTCTCCCCGCCCACAAGGGGGCGGTTTTCCCGCCGCAACTGATAAAAACGAAACAAAAAGAGGAGGTATGGGGAATTTTACGCCCCTATCCCTCCTCTGCTTGGGAGCAGCTTAATGGCCGGGAGTGAGCAGGAAGGCTTGCTGGGCCTTGTCGCGCTCCCCTACCACATGGATCTCGCCCGCATCGTTGATCTCCCGGCCCTCCAACAACCTCCAGTCCGAACGAGCCTCCAACAGGTTGTTTAAGTTACTCATTCTTCTGTCTTGCCAGAGAAACGCAGCGGAAAACGGGTGCACCCCATCCTCGGCATAACCTACGATCTGACCCCGATTGTTGATACCGTAAGCCGCGCTTATCGAGCCGCCCAGCGTTCCCAGATCCTGCACCTTGCCCTCGGTGTAGAGGAAGGCGTGATTGAACCCATCGGCAGTATCCGATTCGCCGACCACCTGTCCTCGATCATTGAGGCAGTAGGCATGGCTGGTATTGCCACCCAGCGTGCCCAGATCCTGCATTTTACCCTGCCGCCAGAGGAAGGCATGGATATGATGATCGCGCGTCGTGGAGTCACCGCAAATCTCGCCACAGTCATTGATATGATAGGCGACGCTCCAGCCGCCCCCGAGCGTTCCCAGATCCTGTACCTCGCCCCGTTTCCAGAGAGCAGCGTGTAGATGGCCCATAAAGTTACGCACCCCTACCTCCTCACCCCACCGGTTGTGACCATTGACCACTCCCTGTCTTCCCGGTATTTGTAAGGAGTTTGTTGGAGGGCCGGCGGCGGGAGTTTGGGGGGCGGCCTGCGCCATGACATATCGGCCGGGAACCTGCAGAGTATCGATTCCTTTGAGCCACCAGAAGATACCGGCAGCGATGAGTAGGCAGGCAGGCATCAAGCCGAACGTGCGTAGAGTACGGGACATCTTTCTCTCCTTTTCTCTTCTTACAAACAATAGACACACTCCGGCAGCCCGTCAAGGGAGATTGATCTGCTCTCCCAGTAAATAAAGTTCCTGATCGCGTCCAGGGTTCGCTCTTTTCTGCTTATTCTCTCCGTGCGGCTGTTGTGCGCCGCCAATTTTCGATCCATCCAGGCGAACTACATAAGCATAGACCGGCCCGCCAAGAAAAACGGTGTCAAAGAATCTGCCGCCCGGCCCGAAAAAAATAGTTTCTAAGAAGTAGGGGTACATCCGGCGCTCGCCTGGCCGCGATGGTCTACCTTATGAAGCATAACGCCCCAATCGGGCGGTAGCCACACGCTCCCCCATAGCCGCGTTATCCTGGGGAGATCAGGCGGCGCACATCGTAGCCCTCGACCGTTGCCACCCCGGAGGTCGGGTCCAGCAGGGTCGCCAGGATGCGCATCAGCGTCGTCTTCCCCGCGCCATTGGGGCCGAGCAGACCATGCAATCCGGTGTCGAACCGAAGCGAGATATCGTCAACGCTGACAACCTTCTCGTTGTAGATCTTGATGAGATTCCGGATCTGGACGCCCATTCGGCCTGGCCTCGTCTGTGGAGTGGGATACGCCTGCTACGGGGTACGGCCCCTATCTCTATTGAGGCGTCAGTTCCTTGATTAGTTCGCTCTCCTGAGGAGAATCTCCAGAGGAGAGCTCTCCTGCCGGAAAACCGCCAAACTTTTGAATGCAAACCGGGGATCTGATGCGTCAAACAATACAACGGTCAAAAGGGGAGGATTGCCATGTTGCGGATTGTTTGCATGCTCAGTGTCGCCCTGCTTCTGGCGCTGATGGTGGCCGGATGCACCGATACGAGCGTGGATGTTTCGGGAGACGGAAGCCAGGTCGCAGTCAACCATAACGGCACGCTCTGGGTGGCGGATGTGGAGAAGGAGGATTGGCGCAAAGTGCCGCTGGAGGGCGGCTCGGCGACGTCGCCGACCTGGTCTCCGGATGGCCGGTATGTGCTCTTCCAACTCCAGCCTCCAGCCCAGCAGACTGCCCCTTCCGACAAGACCGCCGCTACGACGGGAGCGGAGCCGGTCCAGCAGGAATCGGCGTATGCAGCGCTGTTCGACACAAATACGGGCGGGATCACCCCGCTCGCGAAGGACGTGGAGCCGCCCTTCGCGTGGGACGCCGACAGCAACGGCTTTGTCGCCCTACAACAGGATCAAGATGAGCGCAAAATCGCGTGGTTCGGCACCGATGGCGTAGTGATACGCACTGTCCCGCTTCCCAAGGACGACATCAACATCCTGCGTCTGGTCTGGCTGCCGGGTTCCCACGATATCGCCTTTATTGCGCTCCATGGCAAGGAGAACCTGCAGAGCCAGGATGTCTTTCGAACGGAGGACAGCCATGTCCAGAGGATATCCGAGGCAGGGGATGTGGTGGGTATCGGGAGCGACAGCGCACACAAGCGCCTGCTCTGGGCCAAAAGCTGGTCCAGTTCTCTCGGGCTGCAGATGATGCTTTTCAGTTACAATCCTGCTTCCAAGCAGATTACGCGCCTGCACTTCCCGGAAATCCTCTCGTTTGTGCTTCCGGAACCGGGTTTCAACTCCTCAGTCGATTCCGTCA
Source organism: Chthonomonadaceae bacterium (assembly GCA_035295825.1). Lineage (GTDB taxonomy): Bacteria > Armatimonadota > Chthonomonadetes > Chthonomonadales > Chthonomonadaceae > DATGIG01. Next base: position 12,913 of record DATGIG010000041.1, read on the forward strand.
TCTTCTCTTCCAATGCCCAGCGGATGGCGGTACTGGTCCAGGCGGTGAAGGAACCGGTCCCGAATGAGGAAGTGACCCATACTCGTACGGCCTGTTACACGGTAGAGACCGACGCCTCAGGAGGGCATCTTATCCAGAAGTCGGAACTGGATGGCAACCTCTATCCGGCCTGGTCACACGACGGGCGGCGTCTGGTGATCCTGGACAGCAGCATCGAACCGCCGCAGTTGGCGGTGTACAACTACGATGGAACCGGCAAGCGCATGGCCCCTTTACCCGTCGAACAGGCCGAAGCATCCGCCGCCCGGTAAGGCGTCCTTTTCGAGCCGGTAAAGGGGCATCCAACTCACAGGTCCCGTTGTTTCCGCCTGCAGTTTATTTGGGCGTGAGCTTAAAGCTGCCCGGCTTATCGCCCGGCGCTACCTGCCAGCCGGGCTTCAGGGTGAGCTTCCATCCCTCTCCGGAGAGATGGTCGGCGGAGGTCGGGGCGCTCACGTAGGCGACGGTGAAGGTTCTGTTGAGACGCGCCCCCTTCTGCACCTCGATGGCGCCCCAGGCATCGCTGATGGTCGCAGTGGGGTAGACGTTCCCCTCCTCGCCCAGCGGAACGACATGGTTGGGGTCGAAGGTGAAGTTTCCCTGTGGGATCGGAAGCTCCAACACCGGCCCCGTCACCAGGCTCGCACGATACTCCCGTATGGCCTGCTCCTGCTCCCGGTCGCGCTTATCCTCTTCGGCGAAAATATCCGCAGGGCGATAGGCGTTGGCGCGCTCCAGCGCCTGCGACCCCAGCTTTGTCGGCGGCTCGAAATGTTCGAGCGAGGCGAGCAGTCCGGAGAGCGAAGAGGTCGGCGTGAGATGCTTGCGCCAATCCTCGCTCTGCATGTCCAGCAGCAGCCCGTAGGCGGGCCCAGTCTCATAGGCGAACGAGTACGGGTAGCTTGGCCGCCGGGCGTTCACTTTCAGCCGTCCCGCCATGAACCAGCGATTGCTCTGATTATCCAGCCCGTTCAGGGCGATGCCGGTGTATTCGGCCATGCCCTCATGCACCTCCATCCGATCCTCTTCTCGGGCGGCGTCCGGGTAGAAGGTGCGCCGGTAGGCCCGGAAGGTGAGCGCATCGCGAATCGCCTGCGTACGCTCGCCGCCCCAGGAGACCAGCGCTACGGAGAGCGCCCGCCATTCGAGCCGGAGCCAGATCCGACCGTCCTTGGCATCCAGGTGCGCATTTCGGACACCGCCTGGCGGCAGACCCAGGTCGTTTTGAATGCGGTGGAACGACTCGTGCATCATCAGGCGCGCCCGCTCCATCCGGGTGGAGGGCATGT
>DATGIG010000042.1:0-3167 GCA_035295825.1 Chthonomonadaceae bacterium
GATCGCATACTATCAGTACGATGAGACGCATGTTCCGGTCGTGCCGCTGACGGATTATAACAACCTGCACCTCGCCCCCCATTTGACACGCTATCCCAATCCCGGAGATCCCAACCCCCTTGTCCGTATCGGTCTGGTAGAGGTACCGGCGGTATTGCCGAAGACACAGGGTGCCGTCCCTCCGACGCGCTGGGTGGATCTTGGGCGCGACCCGGATGTCTTGATTGTCTGGATCCAGTGGATGTCTTCCGAGGCGCTTCTAGTGCATCGGATGCCCCGCCTGCAGAACCGGGTGGATGTCTTAAAGGTGCATGCCTCTACCGGTGCGAATGAAGTGTTGGTAACGCAGGAGGATCGCGCCTGGGTAGAGGCGTGGTTGGCCTCCTTCGACCGAGATGGCAATTATAAGCTGGCATTGAAGTTTGTGCCGGGGAGCAGTGACTTTGTATGGCAGTCGGAGAAGGATGGGTATCGACACCTCTATTTGTACGATTCGAACGGTAAGCAGATACGCCAACTGACCCATGGCGAGTGGGATGTGGAGGAGTTGGTGGCGCTGGATGGGACGCATCGGGTCGCCTTCTTTACCGCCGCGCGTCCCAGCCCCCTGGAGCGCCAGATCTTCTCCGTATTGTTGGACGGGGGAGGCGAAGTGATGCAGGTGAGCGATGGGCCGGGAACGCATCAGCCGCTGTTTGCCCCGGACGCGCAGCACTTCCTCGACACCTATTCCAGCAGCGACCATCCGCCGCATGTGCGGCTCCATCGGGCCAGCGGGCGGAAGATCGCGGATGTTCCGAATAATCGGGGGCCGAGGGTGGCGGCGCAACAGGGGGATTGGGAGTTCGGCGTGTTCCGAACGTCGGATGGGGTGAGCCTCAACTATGCCATGCAGAAACCGGCGAATTTCGACCCGAACCGCGAGTATCCCGTGCTGATGTATACCTATGGCGGGCCGGGATTTCAGATCGTTCGAGACGAGTGGGGGATAGGCGGCGGACTGGAGCCCTTCTGCAAGCAGAAAGGGATCATCAGCGTTATGGTGGACGGGCGTGGGTCCGGAATGCGCGGTCGGGATTTCCTGAAGGTGGTCTATCAGAACCTGGGCAAGTGGGAGGTGAACGACCAGATCGAGGCGGCGAAGTGGCTGGGAACGCAGCCCTATGTGGATGCGCACCGCATCGGAATATGGGGTGGCAGTTATGGAGGCTATATGGCCTGCCTCTGCCTCTTACGCGGCGCGGATGTCTTCAAGATGGCGATCTCCATGGCGCCCGTGACGGACTGGTCTCTCTACGATTCTGTCTATACGGAGCGCTATATGCGCCGGCCTAAGGAGAACCCACAGGGCTATGAAACCTCTTCTCCCATCCGCGAGGTAAGCAAACTCAAAGGCGTATTTCTCCTGATCCATGGCACGGCGGACGACAATGTGCACTTCCAGAATACCGTGAGGCTAGCGGCTGCGTTGCAAAAGAGCGGCAAGCAGTTTCAGACGATGTTCTATCCCGGAGAGGGACACAGTCTATTCGGGGCAGGCGCGCATCTGGAACAGCTCCTCACCCAGTTCGTTACCGAGCACCTGATATAACGCGGTGACTACGGTTTCTTGGGTGGTGAGAACTCGATTTTGGTCTGATTGTCTTTGAAGAGTTTGATGGCATCCTGCATGAGGAAGCCCTCTTTACGCGCGCGAGCGAGCTCGAACGGGTGCTGGAGCAGAGTGGGGATGGGGAGCAGAATGCCGATCTGTGTGTGTTCGCCGCGATAGACTTCGGCTCCGTGTGAGACGGAGAGTCGGACGGCGACCATGTCCCCCTCGATGTGGTGGAAGGCGAATTCGGTGAGGAAGTCGGGACCGAAACCATATTCGCTGTCACTCTCCCCACCGAACTCCTTGCCGTTCAGCCGTTTGACCAACTCGATGCAGGTTGTTGGAGGAGCTTGAGCGCCATCGGTCGCCAGGACTTTCTGAATGATCTTGTCGGCAAGCAGGGCTTTGAGTACCTGAGCATCCGGAAACAGGCCGGTAAGAGCGACTGTACGAGCAGGATGCGTTGCATCCACCACTTGATAGTAAGTCGCAAGCATGGGATGCGCGCCTCCGCCATCCACATACGCATGGACTTCAAAACTGAGGATGGGGCCGACAACCGACAACAGTTTGATATCGAACTCCGCCTCTCGGGTGGTTTCGGCATCAACATCCTTCAAGACCAGAGTGCGGGCGGAGATACGCGGTCTGGTGTCCAAAGGCTTCGCTCGAACAGAGAGATCCTTCTCCGTCCACTGGATCGTATATCCTCCACTCGTGCCGCTCCAGATCGGTTTGACCTTTCCTGATCCCGATTGGGCGTGTACTATTTGAGGCCAGGTTGCTACCAGGCATACCATCAGGATGCTGACGATGCCAGGCGACACTCTCCGCATCTGATCTCCATTTCTATATGGGCCGGGTATAAAAACATACCCGGCCCCATAATTGCTACTTGTCGGCTTCTACCACGAAGATGACGTGATACTTCTCCAGGAAGTGATCCTTCCGGTTGTACTGTGCGATGACAGCGGCGTCTGCGTCGGAGAGGACCGCGTCCGAGTTGAATTTACTCCCACCGATCCCCACGCCGCGCACGATGAGCGGGTTGTTGCCTGCGCGGAGGTTCTTCCTGGCGTCTGCGATAGAGTGGGTATAGGAGACGATGCCGTTGGTGATGACCCAATCGGGATTGACATTGACCGTGCCCCAGATCTCGCTGCCATCCGCCCGCACGAGTTTGGGAGACATGCAGCGCTCGACATGCTGGCCGCGTGTGTCCACGATCAGCCCGGTGACCGGTAAGTCCGGGTTAGGGGGAGTGAGCGGCTCCAGGTCGGAGCGGGAATTTCCTGGCGGGAGCAAGTGAATGTGCGGCGGCTCTACGAGCGTCTTCCCAGCTCCGCCATGGGACTCGACGCCATTCTCGACAGCGCGCTCCCTGCGTGTGATTTCCGGGACGAAGGCGCTGGCGACACTCTGGTCGCCATAGAGGGGGCTGGCGACCGTGACCTCGACAATGAAGCTGTTGCCCAGGGGCGATTTGCGCTCGGAGACCACATGCGCGCCGCGCAGGATCCCCTTGACCTCCGCCCGAATCTCATCGCTCTTGGCCTCGTAGTCCGCGCCGACG
>DATGIG010000043.1:0-3616 GCA_035295825.1 Chthonomonadaceae bacterium
ATCTGCGTCTTCATGGCCTCGCGCTTGGCAGCCTCATCCCGCTGCTGCTGCATCTTGTCCATCGCCTTCTGGAAATCCTTCTGGGCCTCTTCCAGCGATTTTTTGGCAGGCGGCCCGGCGAGGCGCTTCTGCGCCTCCTCCATCTTCTTATCCAGCTTCTGCAGGGCGACCAGGGCCTCTTTTTTGTTCAACTGGCCCTTCTCCATCGCCTCTCCGATCTTGCGCGCCTCCTGCGCGGCCTTCTTGGTCTCGTCCAGCTTCTGCTGATCGGCGTTTTTGGCGGTGTCCTTCGCCAGCAGCACGATCTCCATCCCGCGCTTCTTCACTTCGGCCATCTCCTGCTGCTTCTGCTTCGACCAGAACATGGGCAGGGTCGGCAGGTAGAATGCCAGGAAGAGGGCGAGCGTCACGAGAATCCCCACAGGCAGCTCCCATCGGATGCGCACAGGGTAGAGCGCACGCACATTGACCCCGGCGGCGTGGTGCAGGGCGTCCGAAAGTTGTTCTCCATAGAAGGGCGTCTCCGGCGCAATGCCCTGCTTCTGGAATTCAACGGCGCTGCTCAGGCGCTCCTTGAGATCCGCACGGCGCTCCGTCAGCTTGGCGACTTCCAGCTCCGTTAAGCGCCGCATAAACGCCAGGATCACGGCGACCAGCAAGGCTGCGGCCAGGATGCCGGCAAACACCCAGGGATGGGGCGTCTCGAACAGATGGAGCTTGCTCAACCCCATCACCAGCAGGCAGGCCAGCGCCGTCCAGCACAGGATCCGGGAGCCGTAGTGCAACAGCATCAAAGCGCGAATACGGCGCGTTGCGGCGCTCAGCGTTCTCTGAATAGTATCGGGGGGAACCGCGGCCCGAAATCCGGTTAATCCGGGGGTCTGCACGCTCATGGCACTTCCTTTCTTGCTTCCGCTTCTCCCATCGGCAGGGAAAGATCACGCCTCCGCTACCAGCTCCTCATAGGGGATCGGCCCTTTGAGGCGCGCCTCGCGCCGCACAAACGGCAGGGTCGCGAGAAACGAGAGCGCTCCAATGACAATCCAGGCCCAGGTCGTCACCTGCCACATCGGCATATGCCCGAACCAAAGGGAGCGGCCCGTCCAGTAGACATCGGGTTCGCTCATGTGCAGGAACGCCTGCATCGGGTTCAGATAGTAGAGATTGACCAACAGAGTCACGCGCGGCGGATCGGTCAGCCCACTCATCGCGCCCGCCATGATCTCCGGAATAATCAAAATCAGAAGCATCATCACATAGACGACGAGCATGGCTACCCAGCGACTACGGAACGCAATGGAGAGGAACATACAGAAGAGAGACAGGCCCGCTACCGTTGCCAGCAGCGCGATCATCCCCTGCGCCACATCGCCGGTCCTCTCCTGCTGGACCGCCTTGCCCGATCCCGCCAGGGAGGGAATGACCAGGCCACTCGTCTGGCCGTTCGGCACCCCATTCACGATCAGGCTGGTGACCTGCCCATTCAAGGTGACCGCGCGGATGTTGGTCCCATCGGCGCTGAGCATAGTGTAGATGGTCTGCCCACCTGGAGCAGGCTGGGTAGCCGTGTTCACGACCGGCTGTCCCATCCAGGTAATGCCGGCCCTTGGGGCCGTATTGGTGATCCCCCGGTTCAGCGCCCCGGAGCGGAAGATGTCCTGCCCCTTGCCCACAAAGAGAAACGGAACGGCATACAGCGCAAAGCAGAACAGCGTCAGCAGCAACAGGAAGGGCAGCCCCGAGGTCAGTTTCCCACGCACGATTCCCCGCCGCGTCCAGCCCCAACAGAGGTATTTCCAGAACGTGCGCGCCTCATATTGGGACAGGTCGCCCGTCGCAAAAATGGGCGTCACCAGTGCGACGAGGAGCGCCGTAATGACCAGGATTCCGGAGGGGGCCTGTTTCGCCGCAATCTGGTTTTTGAAGTGATAGAACCAGTCCACCCACGCGGTATTGAGTATCAGCAACTGCACCGAGATCACCAGCAGGGTGAAGCCCCGCAGAATATAGGCTTTGCGATCCGGCCACATCTCCAGCCGAACGGTCGCGATAGCCGTCAGCAGCATTCCGGCAACTATGCACAGGAGGGTCAACCCCAGGCCATCGATGCTCTTCATGCCGAAAAACGCGTCCCCAAACCAGGTGAGGCCGAGCGCTCGGAACAGGCTCTCCCAGAGCGAGCCCCCGGTGCCGCCCGGCGCGACATACGCCGCAAACACAAAGGCTCCGAAGATCCCGATCAGGAACAGCGAGATGTAGGTCATGATAACGGCGGCGGTCGTCGAGCGCGAGATGCTCGACCACATCAACCCCAGCGCACCGATCGCAACGCTCCCGCCCAGTAGTTCCAGGTACACACTCACTACCTGCCATGGATCGACGCTGCCCAGCATAAAACAGACCGAGAGCAGCGGCAGCGACGAGACGATCAGCAGGGCGGTGAACGCGACCGCCGAAAGGAGTTTGCCCAGGACGATGCTGCTCCGCGGAAGCCGCGTCATGGCGAGCATGTCCATCGTCTGCTGTTCGTTTTCGATGGTGAGGGAGCCGCTGGTGATGGCGGGCGTAATGAACAGCACCAGGAAGATCTGCGGGATGATGATCCATAGGAACAGCTCGCCGCCCTTCTGCGCCGCCTCGGAGCCGCCGACGCCGGTCGTCGAGATGGTATTGTAGAAATTAAAGTACTGAAACAGCAGCAGCAGAGCGAGAAAGCCCAGATAGCCCAGCAGCAGCCAGTAGGCTTTTGCGCCCCGCATGCGGACGCGCATCTCCTTGGTCAGCACCGGATTGTCCGGCATCAACCGCGCTATCAGCGACATCACGCCACCTGTCCCTTCGTAACGCGCAGAAACACGTCTTCCAGGTCGGTTTCGGGCGTATAGAACGCGCGCACCTTGATCCCGGCCTGAACCAGGGTCACGAGGATGCGATACTCTTCGTCCACCTCGCCGATATAACCGATCTGGATGACGCCCCCCCGGTCGGACTGCTTGGCGCGCTGCAGGATCTGGGTGCGGGCGACCTCCGCCGGGGTCGGCCCCGCCTCCGCCGTCTCCATGTGGCGGCGTAGCCCGCTGGTCACCTTGACCTCCCGGACCATATCGGTCATCCCCAACAGGATGGCCTCCGCCCGCTCGATCTCCTCCACCACGGAAATGTCGATGGTAGTCTGTCCCCGTACCTGGCGAGCAATCGTATTGACATCCCCGGCGACGATCAACTCGCCCTTCTCGATAATGCCGACCTTATTGCAGAACTCCTCCATCTCCGGCAGGATGTGGGAGGAGACGATAATCGTCTTCCCCATCGCCTGGAGCTCTTTAAGGAGTTCGCGGATCTCGATGCGGGCGCGCGGGTCGAGGCCGGAGGCCGGCTCGTCCAGCAGCATCACCTTGGGATCGTGCACCAGGGTCTTGGCGAGGCAGAGGCGCTGCTTCATTCCGCGTGAGAGCGATTCGACGTAAGCGTCCTTCTTCACCCCCAGGTCGGTCAACGCCAGCACATCGTCGATCACGCGGGCTCGCTTCTCCCTGGGCACCCGATAGGCGGCGGCAAAGAAGTCCAGATACTCCCACACCTTGATGTCATCGTAGACGCCGAAGAAGTCCGGCAT
>DATGIG010000044.1:0-7702 GCA_035295825.1 Chthonomonadaceae bacterium
CCTGGCGACCTCCTTCACCGAGCTTCACCAGGCGGACAGCGACCGCGACCCGAAATCGACCAGCTTTCAGGATTGGCAGAAACTGACGGGAGGGAAGACCCCGCCGGCTCTTATCAGCGGGATCATTCTGTGGGCGTTCCAGAGGTCCGGCCCTCCTACCCCCAGCCTCCTGTTCTACTGCGAGGGCTACAGCCTGGAGCCTAAGAACATCGCCTGGTCGCCGGACGGCAAGAACATCGCCTTCGAGGGATGGCGTTTCAAAAGCGATGGGGAGCGCGAGCTACTCGGTATCGCGGTCCTGCGCGTTCAGGGTGAGGGGATCAAAGTCGATGCGGAGCACCTCGACACCATACGGTACATGCTTCCGGCATCTGCGGACGGCAAGCCTCAAAATGCGCGCTGGTCGCCGGACGGGTCCCGTCTGTTGTATGAGATGGTGCGAACCAATGGGAAACGCGATCTCTGGGTCATCAATGCGGATGGCACCAATCCGCTGAACCTGACCAAGGGCAAGGGTGACAATATGGATGGCGCCTGGGCGCCGCACAAACCCTGATCGATGTCGTACAAAGGTTGGTCGGTTTGCCCTCATTTTCGGGGCCGAATACATTGGAAAGGAGGTCCCGAGAATGCTGGGCCGAGACACGCGGCAGACGCGTCGCCGCCTGCTAAACCCCAAACTGCTCTTGCTGCTCTCCCTGATCGGTCCCGGCATCATCGCCGCCAATGCGGACAACGACGCCAGCGGCATCTACGGCTACTCCCTGGCGGGCGTTCAGTATGAATACGGCATGCTCTGGGTGCTGGTCCTGGTGACGATCAGCCTGGGGGTCTGTCAGGAGATGGGCGCGCGGATGGGGGCGGTGACCGGCAAGGGCCTCGCCGACCTGATCCGCGAGGAGTATGGCGTCAAAGTCACGTTCTTTGCGATGATCGTGTTGCTGATCGCCAACTATGCCACTACCGTCTCCGAATTCGCGGGCATCACTGCGGCCGTCCAGATCTTCGCTCCCCCACACTACCGTAGCCTTATCTCGTGGTGCGTCGTCACCCTGGTAGCCGGGGGGATCTGGCTGCTCGTAACCCGCGGCAACTATAAGCGGGTCGAGCGCATCCTGCTGTATGCCTCATTGATCTATCTGGCCTATATCGTCTCCGCCTTCATGGCGCACCCGCCCTGGGGCGAGGTGATGCAGCAGATGGCCTGGCCCCATCTGAAAGGGATCCGGCTGGACCACGTCTATATTTTCGCGGTCATCAACGTCATCGGCACGACCATCACCCCCTGGGGCCAGTTCTACATTCAGTCTACGGTACGCGACAAGGGCATCCGCGCCGATGAGTACCCTTACACCCGGTTGGACGTGCTGTTCGGCGCGTTCTTCACCAACTTCATCGCCTTCTTCATTATCGTCGCCTGCGGCAAGACGCTGTTTCAGGCGGGGCTGGACCCCACCATAGCCGCCAACAAGTTCAACGACGCCGGCCAGATCGCGCTGGCCCTCCGCCCGGTGGCAGGGAGCCTGGCAGCGGTGCTGTTCGCGATCGGGCTGTTCAATGCCTCGTGCTTCGGCGCGATTACGGTGCCGCTCTCGACCTCCTATGCCATCACCGAATCGCTGGGATCGGAATCGGGATTGGGGCGGCGGGCGCGGGAAGCCCCCATGTTTGTGGGGGTCTTCTCCTTTATTATCTTCTTCTCCGCACTTACGGTGCTGGCGCTGGGCAACAGGCCGGAATACCTGGCCGCCCTGATCCTGCTGCCCAACATTGTGGGCGCGGCGCTATTGCCGATTATCCTGGTGCTCTCGCTTCGCCTGATCAACAACAAGCGGCTGATGGGCGATAAAATCAATGGCCCGGTGCTGAATGTCATCGCCTGGGCGACGGCGGTCATCCTGATCATCCTCTCCCTTATCCTGCTCGTCTATAATCTGCTGCCCGGTCATTGAGGTCGGGTGCAATGCGCTCCTCCCTACCGCTGTGGGATGTGTGCAGGATCGCGTAGTTCGGCCTTCCCGCCCCAATAGGGTTCCTCATTCCCATCGGGAAATCTCTTTCTCTTATTGCTGCCCCCTCCGCCCGATCTTCCCCATGGCCCGGAATAATACCGGGGGAGCGGTGCGGAGGGCGAATGAACGGGCAGAATGGTGCGTATTGTTGAATGGAACGGAAAGTTCCGACAATCCGATCACACCTTCGGCTGCCGCATACAACAGGCATCGGGCCGCAGCCCTATCTTACCCTGCCTGTGCAGGAAGCGCGGAGTCTACTCTTGCCCAAGCCTCGACGATCCGAAGAGCCAGCCCTGTCCGATGCGCCGCCCAACCTCCGGGGAGGCGCTGAGCGACGCGCTACCCGGCGAGCGCCTCGGTCCCAAGCTCAGGAGTCGCGCACACATAAACTCCGTTTCTGGCTCTTTGCCGCCAATCTCCTCTATATCCTATTCCTGGGAGCGCTGACCTATGCCAACGCCATGGGGCCTGAACGCTGGTGGTGGAGCGGGCTGAACCTCTACCTGCCCCAGTGGCTGTGGGGCGTGCCGGGGCTGCTGATCCTGATCGCCAGCCTGCGCATCGCCTGGCGCTGGGCCTGGGCGCCCCTGCTCTGCCTCGTATGGGTAGCCGGGCCGCTGATGGGGCTCTGCTGGGGGACGGAACCGCCGACAAGCGCCGTAGCCGGCAAGTCCGGTTTGCGGCTCATGAGCTACAATGTCAAATTCGGCAAGCGGGATCTCTCCGCGATCATGGAGGAGATCACCCGCCAGAAACCGGATCTGCTGCTGCTGCAGGATTCCAACGGGCTGATGAACGGCGAGGAGAGGCGGGTGCTCCCGCTGCGGCATTTTCTGGAAGATCGAGATAAGGAGAACCGGTCTTTACGTGCGGTCCGGCAGTTTGTATTCGCCAGTAAGATCCCCTATGATCGGCCACACACGCCGGCATTAGTCAACTCCGATGCGCATACCTACTATAAAACGAAGGTGATGGTGGGCTCTACCGTGGTTACTGTCTACGATGTCCATCTGCTCACCCCCCGTAACGGGCTGACTGCGGTCAAGACGGAGGCCGAAGAGGGCATTTCGACCTTCGAGGATAACGTCGCCGTCCGGCTGCATGAGGTGCGCGTGCTCGCCGAACTCATCCGGCAAGAGGAGGGACCCGTCATTGTCGCCGGGGACTTCAACGCCCCCGATGCGTCTATGGTCGTCCAGATCATGAAGGAGGCGGGGCTGCACGACGCCTTTATCGAGGCCGGAAAGGGTTACGGCTATACCTACGGCCACGACCTGCGGTTTCGGCACTCCTACATGCGCATCGACCATATCTTTTTGAGCAAGCACTGGCGCGCCGTGCACTGCTGGACGGGAACCGCAGAGGGCTCGGACCATCGCCCCGTCATCGCGGACCTGATCCTCCGCTGACCTCTTCCTGCCTCTGGTTGCCAGGCCCCCTCTCTCTTGCCTCCCTTCCCTCCCTATTACCCCCACCGCTGCTCCGGCGGATCGAACACAAAGCCGTGGAACAGCCTGCGCCGCTCCGGCGACAGGTTGTTATAAAACGCCTGGCTGTAGTTCCAGTGTTCGGCGGAGGCCAGCATCCAGGGGTGTTCGTAGGCGTAGTAGAGCATGATCCGCGCGCCGTCGTCGCGGGTCCAGGGTCCGCTGGAGTGCCAGAGGGCGTTGTGGAACAGGACGGCGCTGCCGGCGGGGGCGCAGACCGGGATCGCGCCGGGGAAGAGTTCGGTCCGCTTGAGGTCTGCGGGGTCGGGCGGGAACTGCGCCTTGTGGCTCCCCGGCACAACGCAGAGGTTGCCCCGTCCCGGCTCCGTCATGTCGGTGAGGTAGTAGCCGATCTTAAGCTGCAGCAGCGGGATCGGCGTCCCCAGGTTGCGGTAGCCGTTGTCGTGGCCGTCCAGGTGCCAGCCCATGCCGCGCCCCGGCTGGGGGTATTCGACGATAAGGTCGGAGGCGTGGTGGTGCGGGCGCTCGTTGAGCAGGCCGGTCACGTAGGGGAGGATGGCGGGCCAGTCCAGCATCTCCAGAAACAGGGGATCGTCGTCCAGGATATAGAAGAGCCGGGCGTCGGGATCGCCCATATGGCTGAAGCCGGTATGGGGAGCGCCCTCCTTCGCCAGCGCCCGTCGGCGGTCGACGGCCCGGAGCGAAGCCTCCAACAACGCCGCCACATGATCGGGCTGCAGAAAGCGCTCCAGCACCAGGTAGCCGTCGTTATCGAAACGGAACTTCTCGGCAGCCGTGGGGTGCGCGACCTCGGTGGTGGTCATCTCCGGTTCGCTCCCTCTCAGGCTTCCAGCCAGCGCTGCAGGTCCGCTACGGTCTGGCGGATGTCGCGGATCTGCTGCTCGCCGCTGATCTCCCGCTCGATGATGAGTTCTCCCTGATAACCCATCGCTTTCAGCCGCGCCATAAACTCGGGGAAGCGGACCTTGCCCTGCCCCGGCGGGACCTCCTGCCCCAGGCGCTCGCCGTCCGTGGGGTAGAGGCCGTCCTTGACATGGATATTGCGCACATAGGGACCGATGACATCCAGCGCGTCGATGGGATTGCCCTTGCCATAGAGTATCAGATTGGCCGGGTCCAGGTTGATGCCCAGGTTGGAGGTCCCGACCTTCTGAATGGTACGGAGCAGGACCACAGGCGTCTCCTGCCCGGTCTCGAACCAGAACTCCAGCTTCCGGGCCGCGCAGTACTCGGCGACCTCGCGAATGGCCTCGACAACCGGAGGAAATTCGGGGTCGGTCAGGTTTTCGGGGATAAAGCCGCAGTGGGTAATGACGGCGGGCGCGCCGATCCAGACGGCGAAGTCGGCCCAGCGCTTCAGCGCCTCCACGCGCTCCTTCCGATAGACCTCCGGCACCAATCCCAGGGTGATCGGCCCTTTCACAAAGTTCCACTCGCTGGGGCCGGGCAGCCCGCCCCAGACGGCGCAGACGCGGACGTCCGCCTCTTTCGCCGCCTTCACCACCCGCTCGGCGACCTCACGGTTCGCCAACTCCATCCGCCCGCAGGCGAGCTGGCACACATGCAGCCCAAATTGGCTCACATGCGCAAAACAGTCGCCGTTCTCCCTCAGCCCCGTAATCACCCCGATCTCCATCGCGCCCCTCCCATGGCAATCGTTAAAGTTACTTCCTGCCGTAGGTCTTCGCCGCGACGACCTTGCTTTCCTCCCCATCTGTGTCATAAGTCATGGCTTGTAAACATTGATTCGATGCCATGCCAAAGCTTCCGCAGCAGGAGCAAGGTCCGTTTGCGTGGGGAGGAGGATGGGCGTGCCCGTGGTGATGTAGGGCAACGCATTTTGGAGACGGGATGATATGAGGAGCCGATAGTCATCCGTCAGGGCAAACCAACCGGCGTCAAAGCCCCAATGATGATTTTTACATAGGGCGATGCCGTTACGTGGATCATCGTTATGAAACAGCCCGAATGGCATAATATGCGCGGCATCCACAAGGCCGCTTAGATCCTCCAGGCAAACATGAAGGCCACAGACGGCACAGGCTTCGCTGTATAACGACTTGACTACTTTCGGAAAGAGCGCATGCCGGATGTAATATCCGGTTTCGTCTTTGTTCTCGCTTACCCTCCTGATCCGAAATCTGCTTTGCGCCTTCGCTTTCAATGTTTCTATTTCATAGTCTATTGGGTTGGCAGGAAGTTGAGGTTGGACATCAGGATCGCCTAAACGGAAATACTTTTGAAGTAGAAATGAGCGCAGGGCATGGATGGCAGTTCGATCTTGCAGGAGTTGCCAGAGATCGGGTGAGAGTTGCGCCCCATCAATCATCCCGGCCAGTTGATTCAAGGACGTAGGGTCGCCCAGAGCCTGTGTGGATTGTGGCATGCCATCAAGAAGCAGTTCCCAAAAGCCATCCCGCCCCAAATAGCGAAACGGATAAACCAGCCGCTCTATCCAGGTGGTAGGCAATACAAGCGCACGCCAATAAGCTCGGAATGAAGCGACAAGTTCCGGGGTGATTTTGATCAGATTAGTTTTGACATTTCCACGTTCAATTTCGTCCAGGGTAGCCAGCAAGAGGATTGGCTTATGCGGCGCATAGCCTTTCTTCGCAACATAGTTTCGATGGAGATTTCCGAACAAGCCAATGTATTTGTAGAGATCATTCATTATCGAGTCGTAGATGAACCCAGAACCACTTCACCAACAGCGGTGGGCTGAGAACGACGATACTCGGCTCCACGTTCCATGGCTGCATCAAAATCGGGATTATCTTTGAAAGCACCGAACCACTGCTCCCACCAGAGAGCAGGTTGCTTGTCTCTCATTTTTTCGTCGTACAGCTGCGCTATTTTCTTTCGAGGTCCGAAAGACGCTCTTCTACGGTCAGGTTTGCCATCTAAATGATGCTCCTTTCTTAAGCGATCACAGGATACGTTTCGCGATCTCTTTTATGTCCAGGCGGGTATCCATTTTTCGATGCTCTCCTCTACAGGGTTGAAGACCATCAGGTTCATTCTATCGCAAGTCCACCTGGAATGTCAAACTGCTTCCGCCTCATGGTCGGCAGTCATCAAATTTGATTTTAATCGCACTCCAGCATCCGAGTTGATAATGTCTCCGCCTGATAGGTGAACGGAGTCGAACTCGTGGGACATAAATCGTGATGGACCTGTCAGTATGATATATTCTACGCTGAAAGGGATAACAAATATGACGGATGACTTGATAACGCTGCATATCTTTGCCGAGGATTATACGGCCCCTCTCTCCTGGCGGCTTGCCCAGTGGTGCCGCCAACTCAATGCCGACGAGTGGACGGTGAATCCAATCACGGTTCGTGGAGCAGGGACATTCCTATTCGACTACTTTGATGAGATCATGACGCCTTACCGCCGAAGTCGCGCTGCCCGTCGCCACTTGAGCGCCAGCCGCCCCGAGGATCTCGTGCGGCCAACGAACCTCTGGCAACTCTCGTCGGCATCTCTGGCAGCCTTACAGGAGTTTCTGCCCAATGGCCTGTTCACGAGCCGCTGTAGCGACGAGGGCTGGTTCGAGGACCCGATACTCTACCGGAATGGGGAATCGATGCTGGGCATCGTTTCGCACGAGGCGGAGGGCATCCTGCGGGTGACATACGCGGAGCGACTGGAGTTGGAGCGCGAGGGGTTTCCCTTGCGTGCAGTCGGAGCCTACGTCGGGTATTGAGGGCTGCCTTCAAGGCGACTGGGCGTGCTCAAACATGTTCTGTGCCCAGCCCTTCGAGTTGAGCAGAATCTGAGAATGGAATGCCCCTGTCTATAGTGGATCCTCGCAGGAAACCTGGTATTTTGTGGTTAAATGAGCAAAGAGATGATCCGGCTGCCGCAACTCTTTAGATAGGACAAAAACCATGACACAAACTGCCTCCTCGAAGCAAAAGGATATCGCGGGCCTGGAAGCCAGACTCCAGATCCTCGATAAAGAGAAACTGAGCCTCTTACTCAAGAGCCTGGCCGCAAACCATCCGGAATTGATTCCGGAGATTCAGGCGGAAGCGACAAAACTGTTTGCCGTAACCGGCAAGTCGGCTGCTTCCGGCGTAACGTCCCCGCCCCCTGCCGCCATGGACATAACGAAGATCCGAAAGCAGATCCGTGTCGCTATCAAAGCCGGTCTATCTCAAGGGGAATCCTATTCCTATTACGACGACGGCGATTCCTGGGAGGACCTGGAGG